>CALZYS010000006.1 GCA_945830345.1 uncultured Prevotella sp. | reverse complement strand
ACTCCCACCTCACTTGCCACTACCATCATGTCGTTCTTGGTGATGGTGTAGCGTGCGGGACGAAGACCGTTGCGGTCGAGCATACCGCCGGCATAGCGTCCGTCGCTGAAGAGCAGGGCTGCAGGTCCGTCCCACGGCTCCATCAGAATTGAATGGTATTCATAGAATGCCTTCAAGTCCTCGGAAATCGGGTTCTTGTCGTTGAAACTCTCGGGCACCATCACACTCATGGCGTGGGGCAATGACAGACCGCTCATCACGAAGAACTCGAAGACGTTGTCCAAGGATGCCGAATCCGACATTCCCGGTTGCACGATGGGCGAAATCTGGCGTATGTCGCCCAATGCCTGAGAATTCAATACACTCTCGCGTGCCTGCATCCATCCGCGGTTACCACGGATAGTGTTTATCTCGCCGTTATGTGCCAGGAGGCGGAACGGCTGGGCAAGGCTCCATGTGGGGAATGTGTTTGTTGAGAAACGGCTGTGCACAAGGGCAAGACCGCTGGTGAAGTAGTTGTTGGTGAGGTCGGGATAATACTGTCTCACCTGCAAACTTGTCAGCATGCCCTTATAGACGATATTCTTCGACGAGAGCGAGCAGATATAGAAATCCTTGTCCTTTACGCGCTTCTCGATTTTCTTTCTTATTATATATAAGGTACGCTCGAAGACAGGCACCTTGTCATCACTCACTCCCGTAACGAACACCTGCTTGATGGCTGGCTCGGAGGCGGCAGCCGACTCACCCAGGCAGTCGGGGTTGGTGGGCACATTGCGAAGGTGCATAAGCGACAATCCCTCGCGCTCTATCTCCTCAATCATGATAGAGAGAATCTCGCTCTGCTTGGCTTCGTCCTTGGGAAGGAATATAAGACCAGTGCCGTATTTTCCCTTTTCGGGCACGGGAATACCCTGAAGCAATATAAACTCGTGGGGTATCTGAAGCATGATACCCGCACCATCTCCTGTACGACCGTCGGCACCCTCAGCACCTCTGTGGCGCATGTTCTCAAGCACCTTCAGCGCATTGTCAACCAAGTCGTGGCTTTTGTTACCGTGGATGTTAACCACCATGCCGACTCCACACGCATCGTGTTCGTATTCGGCATTATACAATCCATTTGCCATATTTTGTTGCATTAAGTTTGAAAATTACTTTAATAACTTACAATTTGCGTGCAAAATTACGGCTTTTCTGTCAATTTGACAAATAATAATGGAGAATAAATTCAGGAAAATCGCCAAGAATTACACTTTATCACATTTTTCCTCACTTTGCTTTCGTTTTGTAATGTGAATCATTGAAAAATGAAAACATATGTAATGTATGTGAAATTGTGAAAGCATCCGCCTCAAGGCGCATTATCAAGTGTCACATATACTGGTTGATGCGATTGAATGAGGCAATATAAGCTCTTAGGCGCATGATGAGGTCGCACTTCTCGGGCGTGAGGGCTCCCTTGTTGAGCATCTTGCGGTTGTATTTCAACCAGTTGAGCATACGCTTCTCCTCGAGATGATGGCGCGATGGACCGCGGTGGTTCTCACTGACGAATGTCCACAAGGCGTCGTATTTGGATTGCCAGGTGATATCTCTATTCATATACAGTTTTTTTTCTGAGTGCAATAGTTGTGAATTTGGGTGCAAAGATACGAAGAATTTCAAAAAATGACACTCAATCGTAGGGAAAAATATTCTTTCAGTGTTAAAATTTAACAAAAATAGAATGATTATTTGATTGTTAGCCAATGTTTTCTTATCTTTGCAAAAAATATAAAAAAACATAATATGAAGATATTTGCAGTAGGAATGAACTATATCCAGCACAATAAAGAGCTGGATGGCGCGTTATATAAACCAGAGAGCCCTGTAATTTTCACCAAGTGCGACTCGGCGTTGCTGAAGGACCGCAAGCCCTTCTTCATCCCCGACTGGAGCCGACAGGTGGACTATGAGACGGAGGTGGTGGTGAGGATATGCCGATTAGGAAAGAGTATTCCAGAGCGATTTGCCCACAGATACTACGACGCTGTGACCGTGGGCATCGACTTCACGGCGAGAGACATACAGAAACCCATGCGCGACAAGGGGTTGCCCTGGGACTTGTTTAAGGGATTCGACGGTTCGGCTGCCATCGGCGAGTGGGTGGAGAAGGAGAAATTCCTCAATCTGCAGGCAATGAGATTCCATCTCGACATCAACGGCACGACGGTGCAGCAGGGAGTGACGAGCGACATGCTATTCACCATCGACCAGATAATTGCCTACATCAGCCAGTTTTTCACACTGAAGACCGGCGACATACTATATACGGGCACTCCTGCGGGCATAGGCCCAGTGCACATCGACGACCATCTTGAGGGTTATCTTGAAGACCGGAAAGTGCTTGACTTTTATTGTAAATGAAGAAACTGATATTATTGGCAATAGTTGCCATATTGAGTTTTGCGACATCAAGGGCGCAATACTTCAACCTGACCGCCGAGGAGGTCAGGATTGACAGCCGTTTGCCTATATTCAACCACACATTCGACCTTGGCACCGACTATGCCTCGTCGGGCGCCTATGAGGTGGAATTAGTGTATCCGCAGTTTATCGACATGTCGAAAGCCGACATTGCCCGACTCAATGCTATAGCTCACGACTCACTGCCCGAACTGCCGGTGGTGAACAGCCACTTGTCGGTGGAGCGCAAGGTGGGCAAGATAGACGTATGGTTGCTGCCCTTGGTGTATCGCGACGGCAGATACCAGAAGATGGTGAGTTTCGGGCTCAATCTCGTGCGCAAGTCGTCACGCAGTGCCGCCGCCACGAGAGCAGCCGAGGAGGGGAGATATGCCCAGAACAGTGTGCTGAGGGAAGGCCGGTGGGCAAAGATAAGAGTGGGCGAGAGTGGTATTCATCAGCTGACGCCCGAGGTGATCAAGAGAGCGGGATTCAGCGACTTGGCGAGGGTGAAGGTGTATGGATACGGAGGAGCACTGCAACCCGAGAAACTCACAGCCGACTATCTTGCCGCCACCGACGACCTCAAGGAGATAGCCACATACGCCACAGTTGGGCGCAAGCTCTTCCTTGCCCAAGGGCCTGTGTCGTGGAATGCCAAGGGAACGCGCGTGCGCAATACATATTCTAATTATGGTTATTACTTCATCACCGAAGGCGACGAACCGCTAACCGCCGATAGTGCCTCATTCGTGGCCTCGCTCTGTGGGAATGGGGATTTTAACTCCAAGCAAACGACCTATGCCCTCTATGAGGTGGACGATTATGCATGGTTTCACGGAGGCAGACATCTGTTTGACAGCAAGGTGATAGGCAATGGCGAGAGTCGCGAATATACGCTAAACCTGAAGTCGAGTGACGGCATAGGTTCAATGACCATCGCCCTCACTGCCGACGCCGCCACATCCGCCACGGTGGCTCTCAACGATACATCTTTAAATATATCAATATCCGCCCCGGGCTCGTATGATGCTGCAACTCTTGTCACGAGGACATTCAACGTCAAAAACATAGTCAACGGAGATAACAAGGTGACCGTAAGGCAGAACGGCTCCGCCACCATGCGCCTCGACTATATCTCGATGACGTCAACTGCTGTGCTGCCCCCGCCTAATCTCACAAGCGGGCAATTCCCCACGGCGGAATACGTATATGGCATCACCAACCAGAACCACCATGCCGACCCGATTGCCGATATGGTGATCATCATCCCCACGACCCAGAAGCAGAGGCAGCATGCCGAGCGACTTGCCGACTACCATCGAACGCACGACGGACTGACGGTGAACATAGTGCCTGCTGACGAAATATTCAACGAGTTTTCGAGTGGTACGCCCGATGCCACAGCCTATCGCCGATACATGAAGATGCTTTACGACCGGGCTGCCACGCCCGACGAGGCACCTAAGTATCTGCTGCTCTTCGGCGACGGAGCATGGGACAACCGTATGCTTACGGCGGATTGGGCGAGGTTGAGTCCCGATGATTTCCTACTATGCTTCGAGAGTGAGAACTCGCTCAACGACGTGAGTTGTTTTGTGTCGGACGACTTCTTCTGCATGCTCGACGACGAGGAGGAGATACAAGTAGGAGGCAACTACAACAACTGTACTGGAAAGCCCGACGTGGCTGTGGGCAGACTGCCGGTGCGCAACGACGCCGAGGCGAAACTGTTAGTGGACAAGATAATAGAATACGGCGAGAATCCCAATCCGGGAGTGTGGCAGAACACGGTGGTGGTGATGGGCGACGACGGCAACAACAATGCCCACATGATAGATGCCGACAATGTGGCGAAGGTTATTTCAGCAACACGTCCGGCTCTCGACGTGAAGAAGATAATGTGGGATGCATATAAATTAGAGAAGTCATCCACTGGCAATACCTTCCCCGACGCACGTAATCTCATTACCAAATACATGGCCGACGGAGCATTGATAATGAACTATAGCGGTCATGGCGGTCCCAACCAGCTTTCGCATGAAACAGTGTTGAAGATAGGCGATTTCAGTGACATACAGTCGAAAACAATGGCATTGTGGGTGACGGCTGCTTGCGACATACTGCCGTTTGACGGTCAACAGGACAATATCGGCGAGGCTGCCATATTCAACGAGAAGGGTGGGGCTATAGCCTTCTATGGCACAACGCGCACGGTATATCAGTTGCAGAATAGCTATATGAACCAGCTCTTCACAAAGTTTGTGCTGTCGGAATACAACGGCAAGCCAGTGGCCATCGGTGAAGCTGCACGAATGGCAAAGGCGTCGCTCGCCGGCATGGTGACCGAGATACCGTCGGGCATGAACTATAGCGACCTAAGTGCCAACAAACTGCAATACACTCTGTTAGGCGACCCTGCGCTACGGCTCAATCTACCCACAACGGCAATCCGAGTGGATAGCGTGAACAACCAACCTTTGGATGCAACCAACCTGCTGACGCTCAGGGCTGGAGATATGGTAAAGGTGAGTGGCAGTGTGAGCGATGCCTCATTTGGCGGCACACTCACGGCGGTGGTGCAAGGAGCCGAGGAAAAGGTGATATGCAGATTGCAGAACACGTCGAGTGACGGTGCGGAGACGGCATTCGAATTCCTCGACCGGCCATCTACTATCTATAAGGGGCAGAACACCATCGACAACGGCAGGTTCGCCTTTGAGTTTATGGTGCCCAAGGATATCTCCTACAACGACGGTGAGGGCAGGATAGTGCTTTTTGCCAATAGTGGCGACGGCAAGAGTCAGATAAATGGTGTCAACGGCGGAGTGGCGTTCAATGGTACAGGCAATCTGCCCCTCGACTCCATAGGTCCGTCAGTGTTCTGCTATCTCAACACCCCGTCGTTCGTTAATGGTGACAAGGTTAATCCCACGCCATTCTTTATGGCAGAGATATACGACGAGAGTGGCATCAATGCCACTGGTACCGGTATCGGACATGACATGACACTCGTCATCGACGCTTCGCCTGCAATGACATACAACATCAACGACTCGTTCTCATTTGACTACGGCAGCTACCAGAGCGGAAAGGTGGGATTCTCAATCCCGACGCTCGCTTCGGGAGAGCACCGACTGCAGTTCCGCTCGTGGGATGTGCTCAACAATTCGTCGGTGGCCGAACTCTTGTTTTTGGTGGATGACAAGTCGTCCCCCAACGTGTATGACATCAGTGCCACCGACAATCCGGTGCGCAACTCTACCACGTTCATCGTAACTCACGACAGGGCTGGGGCGCAGTTGGATGTGGAGATAGAAATATTCGACATCTCGGGGCGCAAGGTGGCTACGGCGAAGACCAATGAGACAGCCTCGGGCAATACGACGCTCGTCAAGTGGAATGCCTGCTCAGTGGGCGGTTCGGCGGTGAATACGGGAGTGTATCTCTACAGGGCCCGCATAACGACAGCCGAGGGAATGTTCACGTCGAAGGCAAAGAAATTGATTGTGCTAAGCAATAAATAAGCCTTTCGCTCGTTTTATCAAATAGACAAATATCATAAGGAAATAATCGTAACAATGACAAAATCAAGAATACTATCATCGTTGGTGGCCTTATTCGTGGCTCTCACGATGGCGGCAGAGGACGATAAGATCAACTCGTTTAATCCCGTTGAGCATGCCGTGATATCCCAGACCATCGCCCCCGACGCGAGGGCTGCGGGTATGGGTGATGTGGGTGCAGCCACCGATCCCGACGTCAATTCGCAGTTTTGGAATCCCGCCAAGTATCCCTTCTGCATCAGTCGCTCGGGTATCTCGCTCAACTATACGCCGTGGTTGCGACAGTTGGTGAACGACATCGACCTCGCTTATGTTGCTGGATATTACCGCATTGGTGATTACAGTGCTATAAGCGGTTCGCTGAGATATTTCTCCCTCGGTGAGGTATATACCTCGGAAGCCGAGAACGCAATGACGGTAAAGCCCTACGAGATGTCGCTCGACGTGGCTTATTCGCTCATGATCAGTGAGAAATTCTCATTGGCTGCTGCATTCAGATGGATTTACTCCGACTTGCGCTACAACTATGAGGAGGACTCAAAACCGGCTTCGGCATTTGCCGCCGACTTGGCGATGTATTATCAGAACTACATCAATATCGGCAACCGCGAGTGTCAGCTCGGATTAGGTATGAACATCAGCAATATCGGTAGCAAGATATCATATTACGGCGACGACCGAAGCCAGTTCTTACCGGCTAACCTGCGTATTGGTGCCTCGTTGCTCGTACCGGTTAATGAATACAACCGCTTTGCCATTTCGGCAGATGCCAATAAGTTGCTTGTACCTACGGTGCCGGTGCAGAGGGAAGGCGAGAGCAGTGCCGACTATCAGGCGCGAATTATCGAGGAATATAGTAATGTAAGTTCGATTTCGGGTATTTTCAAAAGTTTCAGCGATGCTCCCGGAGGATTCAAGGAGGAGTTGCAGGAGATACAATGGAGCGTGGGTGCCGAATATGTTTATCACGACCAGTTCTCCATCCGCGGCGGTTATCATCATGAGAGCGCAAATAAAGGCAATCGTAAGTATTTTACTGTTGGTGGAGGATTCCGCATGAATGTTTTCTCGCTCGACGTGGGATATGTCATCTCGACCGCCCAGAGTAATCCTCTTGACCAGACCTTGCGTTTCTCCCTCACATTCGATATGGACGGAATAAAGGATCTTTTCAGGCGCTAATTTTGAATGAAGATGGCTGCGCAAACGAAACTTTAATATTTTAATTTTTCATTATAAATGAAAATAAGAGTTGGATTTGGATTTGATGTCCACAAGTTGGTTGAAGGCCGTGATTTGTGGATGGGAGGAATAAAGATTGAGCATAGCCTGGGGCTTCTTGGTCACAGCGATGCAGACGTGTTGATACATGCCATCTGCGACGCTCTCTTGGGCGCCGCCAATATGCGCGACATAGGGTATCACTTCCCCGATACGTCGGCTGACACTCTCGACATCGACAGTAAGATACTCTTAAAAAAGACCGTTGATCTCATTGCCACAAAGGGATACACCTTAGGCAATATCGATGCCACAATATGCGCCGAGCGACCCAAGATTAACCCTCATATCCCCGCAATGAAGGCGTGTCTTGCCAACATCATTGGCTGTGAAGAGGATGATGTCTCCATCAAGGCGACAACCACCGAGAAGCTCGGCTTCACCGGTCGCGAGGAGGGCATCAGTGCCTATGCCACCGTCCTCATCCAGAAATAGCCACTGGGCAATCCAGCCACCGTTATTGCCAGTTTTGCAGGCAATCCTCAATACTCGGTCTTATCCCCCTTCTCCCTCCACATCTCAAAGGCCCGCAGAGCTTCCTCTCTCATGAGAATCTCTGAGGGCTTTTGCCTTTCTTCGGGTGTCAGGGCAATCTCCTTGTAGATGAAATCATCATCAAAACCGATGTCGGCGGCATCCTTACGGTCGTTGGCGAAATAAATCTTGTCGAGATGAGCCCAATAGATGGCTCCGAAGCACATCGGACACGGTTCGCACGAGGTGAATATCTCGCAGCCGCTGAGGTCGAAGGTGCCCAATGCCTTGGCTGCCTTGCGTATTGCCGACACCTCGGCATGGGCAGTCGGGTCGCAGTCGATGGTCACCCTGTTGGCTGCCTCTGCCACTATCTCGCCGTTGCGGGCGATAACCGCCCCAAACGGACCACCGCCTGCCTTCACGCTCTCTTTTGAAAGCTCTATGGCTCTTAACATAAGTTCTCTTTTATCCATTATTACCTTATTATATATATAAGTGATATTTGTCATTGCAAATATACGACTAATTTGTAATACGTCCAAAATATTTTTGTTTTTTTCTCATTTATACCGTCTTGTTTGCATTTTTTTCATTGCTTTTTTGTAACTTTGCAGCCGACTTTTCATATAACACAACAAGAGAATGGGAATAGAGAAGGGAATACTTAAGCGTAGCCAACTGTTGTTGGGCGACGACATTATGGATAGACTTAGTTCGCTGCGAGTCATCATCTTCGGTGTTGGAGGAGTTGGTTCGTGGTGTGCCGAGAGCCTTGTGCGCTCGGGTGTGGGACATATAACCATCGTGGATAGCGACAGGATATGCATCACGAATATCAACCGTCAGGCAATGGCGACGACTAAGACCGTGGGACAGGTGAAGGTGGAGGCTCTCAAGCAAAGGCTTCTTGAGATTAATCCTGCCGCCGACATCGACGCAAGACAACAGATATTCTGTGAAGACACAGCAGTGGAATTCAATCTCGACAGCTATGACTACATAGTGGATGCCATCGACTCGCTCAAAGACAAGATGTTGCTCATCGAATTGGCATGCCGCACGAAGGCGAGGTTCTACTCGTCGATGGGAGCAGCATTGAAGATGGATCCCACGAAGGTGCAGGTGGCTGAGTTCTGGAAGGTGAAGGGATGCCCGCTTGCCAGGGCGTTGAGACAACGGTTTAACAAACTGAAGCGTAAGCCCGCCCGCAAGTTCAAGTGTGTATTCAGTGACGAACTGCTTCAGAATAAGGGACACAATGCTACTTGCGGCACCGAGCAGTGCATGTGCTCCAAGGCGAAGAACGGTCCTGGCGATGCCAAGTTGCTCAATCACGAATGGTGTTCGAGCAAGGCGCAGATCAACGGTTCGATGATGCATATCACTGCAATCTTCGGACTCACCATAGCCGGACTCATCCTCAACGATGTGTATAACACACAATGGCAACAACTCCGCTGAGTTGCTGCCATTGTCAAATTATAAATAGTAAGTACTGTATGATGATTTTTGAAATTCCTATTCGTCAGTGCCTTCGATAGTCTGAATCTTTCCGTCGGCATCATATTCTATCTCGCACACCTTGAGCGAGCGGAGCCATGACTTGCCGCCTGAGGGTACTGAGTCGTGATGGAAGAGATACCACTTGCCCTCGTACTGGAGAATGGCGTGGTGGGTGGTCCATCCCACTACTGGAGTGAGGATGACACCCTGATAGGTGAACGGTCCGTAGGGATTGTCGCCCACAGCATAGCAGAGCAGATGGCTGTCGCCGGTGGAATATGAGAAATAATATTTTCCGTTGTACTTGTGCATCCATGATGCCTCGAAGAAGCGGTGAGGGTCGTCGGCCTTCAGCGGATTGCCATTGTCATCCACAACGAGGATGGGGCGTGGAGCCTCGGCAAAGTTCATGCCGTCCTTGGTGAGGCGCACGCAGCGGCTGGGCAGAGCGTCTTCCTTGCCTTCTGGCAGATGGGGAGTCTCAAGATGGATATTGTCCTTGTAGCGCTGGAGCTGACCACCCCACAGACCACCGAAATATACATATACCTCGTCGTCGGCATCATCCTTGAAGGCACACATGTCGATACTGTAGCTTCCGGGGATGGGAGCCGGTTGGGGGATAAACGGTCCTGCGGGATTGTCGGCAATAGCTGTACCCCAATGGAATACGTCGTTGCGATCCTTCAGAGGGAAGTACATCACGTATTTCTTCACCTTCTTGCTGAAGCCCATGCCTGCAGCTTGCTCCTCTGCATTGGTGGGCACCTCCTGCTCATACTCCTGCACATCGCAGTCCCAGAGCTGGCGTCCTGCCCATGGAATATCCTCCTGACGAAGTACGCAACCATGGTCGGTGACTGTGCCTGTCATCGGGTCGCCGTCTATGGAGAGGACGTGGTAGTCCTTCATGATATACTGGTCACCATTGTCGTTCTCGACATTTGATGCCTCCCAGTCGTGGCTGGGATAGATATAGATTTTTCCGTCAAAGATATGTACTGACGGGTCAGCCATATAGTCGGCTGGAAACAGATAACGCTTTTCCTTTTTCATATTTTCTTAATTCTTAATTCTTCATTCTTAATTCTTCATTCTTATCCTCTTGCTTCAATCTCCTTATTAATCTTGTCGATAGTGGCATCGTCGAGCTCATACTTTGAGATGATGAACATGGCGAGCAGCAGAAGAGCGGCGGGCAAAACACACACAAGCCACAAGATGCCCTCTTCGGCAAGAGGACTCTGGCTAACACTCTTGGGGTCGTAGGCTACGTAAGCCAAGATGGCGGGAGCCACTACACTGCCGAGAGTCATACCGGCCTTGAAGAAGATACCAGTCAAGGCATTCACAATACCGGCAATGCGCTTGCCACTCACATATTCGCCGTAGGAGATAACCTCAGGCACAAGAGCCCACATATATCCAGTGGCGACAATCACACCAGTGGATTTGATGAACTGGGCGATATATACGTATGTCATACTCGGATTCTCCATCTTTGCTACAACATAGAGGATAGCCATACCGATGATTGCCACAGAGAGGAAGATGTAGAACATATTTTTCTTGCCAACGGCATTCTTGATCATCGGCACGAGAGGCATGAAGATGAAAGAGGGAGCCGAACCAAGTCCCATGAAGATGGAGAGCTGTTCGGATGTGCCGTGCATGTTGCTGTTGATAAAGTAGGCGCCGGCTGCATTACCTATCGACATCATCGCAAAGGCAGTGATGAAGAAGAAGGCAATCACGCGTAGAGGACGGTTGTGGAAGAACTCCATCCAAAGGTCGCTTATCTTCACGTTGGCACTCTCCTCGGCATTCATCACCACCTTCTCCTTACACTGCGAGAAGCAGAACAGAAGCAGGCAGAGGCCTACGATGGCATAGATGGTCATGGTGGTGAACCATGCGCCTGGATCCTTGGGCAGACCGTCAGCCTTCTCGTCGGTAAAGTAGGCAATGAGCAGAGGCAGACCCGAACCGACGGCGAGACCACCGCAGTTGGCCATGAACATACGCACGGACGTGAGAATGGTAATCTCATTGGTGTCTCGAGTGAGAGACGAGTTTAGGGCTCCATAAGGCACGTTGATGAACGTGTAGAGCAATGTCATTGCGATATATGTCACGTATGCATAGAGCAATGACGGGGCGAATCCATTCCAGAAACACAGGATAGCGAAACCTGAAAGCGGAATACCTACAAAGACGAGGTACGCACGATATTTGCCCAATCGAGGATTGTTCTTGTCAATGAGTGCTCCCACGATGGGATCCCATATCACGTTGGCGACGTTGCCGACGGTGAACATTACCGACACATCCACGGCATCAAGACCATAGATGTCGGTATAGAAGAACAACAGGTACATGCATGTGGTCTGGAATATCAGGTTCTGGGCAAGGTCGCCCGATCCGAATCCGATGCGTTGCAGCCACGAGAGTTTGTAGAATCCCTTCTCCGAGGAAGCGGTGTCATTAAATTGTTTCATTATAGATATTGTTTACGTTTTATTATTTTCGCTGCAAAAGTACATATTTTCCGCCAAATAACGCTCAATAAATGTAACCTAAACATTTTGATTTGTTTCATAATGGCATTTTTTTTGCAAAAAATGATGAAATGCAACAAAAAAGTATTATATTTGCACCAAAATTAAGAGTAACAATCCCAAAATAGAATGATAAAACGACTAATAACAATATTCCTTGCCATTGCCGCTACATTGGTTGTTGCTATGGCGGACACAGGAAAACTATATACCTCTGACAAGCTGTCGAGCAGTTTGCTCACCTCAGTGTTTCAGGACAAATATGGATATATATGGGTGGGTTCGGAATATGGGCTCAATAAGTTCGACGGATATAGTTTCACTTTATATCACTCTCTTTCAGGAGACACCACATCTATTGTTAACAATAATATCTCCGTGCTCTATTCTTCTTCCGATGGCAATTTGTGGGTGGGAATGAGCAAGGGGCTCTGCCGCTATGACTATCACAGCAACAGTTTTGTGCGCTATTCATTCCCCGAAGGTATTCGCCCGAGGGTAAATGCCATTGCCGAGCGCAATGGCGACTTGCTCATTGGTACGGCAGGTTATGGCCTATTCACTATTCGTAAGGGGGAAAACAGCATAAGGCGAGAAAAGGAGTTCAGACAGGGGAAAAGGGAGGACTATTGCAGTCGCCTTTTCTGCGATGTCAAGGGGCGATTGTGGCGAAGCAGCCATAATTCCGAGGTGTCAAGGTATGTACTCGACAAAGACTACAAGTCGAAGAAGATACGTAATTATCAGATGAAACACGGTCCGGTAGTCAATTTCATCCCGTTGGGTGCGAAGGGATTCTTGGCTGTCTGCATGTATGGCATAGTGAGATATGACTATGCCAAGGATGAGTTTGTGCCTTCGGGTATAGACATGTCGCTGTTGAGTGCAAAGGTGTCGGTGAGAACGGCGGTGATGGACAGTAGGGGAAATATTCTTGTAGGAACGTCGGGCAATGGACTTATGCTGGTGAGAAAAGGTAACGACCGACTTGAGGCTATCGAGAGTCCTGATGACGATGCCATCCTCACATCTGCCAATGTCAATGACATAGTGGAGGACAAGACAGGCAACCTGTGGGTGAGCTGCTACAACAGGGGACTGTATAAATTAACTATAGGTAATACCGCATTCACTACATGGAGTCTGTCGAAACATAACATCAAGACAGGCAGCAGTGTGTCGTCGATGGCGCTGAGCAAGGGCAACGACGTGTGGTGCAGTGTGCAGAACAACGGGTTGTATGTCTTTGACATGAACGGTAATCTCAAAGCCACTCCCATGTCGCCTCCTGGTACGGGTTTCGTGTATTTCGACCGACAAGGCAAACTGTGGTTGGGCACTGAGAATGCCCTCTATGCCGCCGATACCAAGTCGGGTAAATACGACAAGCGGCTTTATCTCGATGGTTGGGGCATCAACTGTATGGCAGACGACGGACAGGGCACATTGTTTGTGTCAAACTTCGGTAAGGGACTCTGTGTGTATAACTCACTTACCGACTCCCACTATATGCTGACAATGAGTGGAGATAAGGGTAAGGGCTACTTATTCAACGCATGGATAAAGTCGTTGCTATATGACAGCGACGGACTGCTCTGGATTGGTATGAGCGAGGGATTGGCATGCTATAACCAGCGCAACGGCAGTTTCCTCACCTATGGCTCAAACGTGATGCTTAACGACCTCACCATCACGGCATTGGCTGAAACCCCCGACCGACGAATAATAATAGGTACGAGTGCGGGTGTGTATTACTTTGATAAAAAGACACGCCAACTGAGTAAGGCCGACGAATTGGCACAGGTGGCTGACATCGACGTATGCGGTTTTGTGTATGACCGCCAAGGCGACTTGTGGATAAGCACTGCCAACGGCATCTGGCAGTATAGCAAGGCAAAGAAGGTGTTGACGAGTTATATGCATGGCAACGGACTGACTACCAAGGAATACCGCCTTGGAGCTATCGTGCATACTCCATTCGACATGATAGGTTTTGCCACAGCTGATGGCATCACGGTGTTCTATCCTTCGGATGTAAGACAGATAGCGCACGACTTGGGTGAGGTGTCGCTCACAGGTATGACCATTGCCGGCATGACTGCCGACTGCCTTGCTTCGGAGTGGACGATTCCCTACGGGGAAAGCACATTCAAGATGGAGTTCTCACTGCTCGACTACCTCAATACCGAGAATATCACATTCGAATATCGATTAAATGGGGGAAAATGGCAAGTTGTTCCCGATGGAACCAATGCTATTTACTTCAATCGCATGATGCCAGGAACATATAAGTTGGAGGTGAAGGCAACGAGCAGTGGCACTGAGTCGCCGGTATCTACCTTTACGCTCCATGTCGAGGGACCATGGTATTCCACGCCGATTGCCTATTTCGTGTATTTCCTCCTTGTGGTGATGGCGCTGATGCTATGGATTATGTATTACAGACGCCGCAAGCATGCCGAACTCGACGAGGCTAAGATGCAGTTCCTCATCAATGCCACCCACGACATCCGTTCGCCACTGACACTCATCATGGGACCGCTTGCACGACTCAAGGCAATGGTGAAGGACAAGGAAGGCAAGGAGTGCATCGAGGTTATCGACCGCAATGCCCAGAGATTGCTGTTGCTCGTCAACCAGATTCTTGACGAACGAAAGATAGACAAGAAACAGATGCATCTGCATTGCTCTGAGACCGATCTCGTGCAGTTTGTGCGCAAGCAGGTCGTATTGTATAAATTCCGTGCCGAACAGAGAAATGTCTCACTCCGTCTGCAGGCTGACACATCCGAGTTGAAAGTGTGGATTGACCGTATCAACTTCGACAAGGTTGTGGCAAACCTATTGTCGAATGCATTTAAGTTCACTCCCGACGGTGGCGAGATTGTCATCTCGATAAGCAGTGACGAAAAGAATGTCATTCTCTCCATTACTGATAGTGGAGAGGGTATCAGTGAGGAAAAGAGCGATAGGCTCTTTGAGCGATTCTATCAGGGTGATAATGCCCGAAGGGAACAATATGTAGGCACAGGTATCGGTCTGAATCTCTGCCAAGCCATTGTCACTTTGCATGGAGGAAAAATCAAGGCTGCCAATCGTACTGACGGTTTGAGCGGTGCCTGCTTCACTGTGTCCCTGCCTTTGGGCAATGCCCATCTGCAACCCGAGCAAATACTTGAGGATATCGCCGATGAGGAGGAGGTCGTGGATGTGAAAAACAAGAAGCGTCAACCATCCAAAGCGGGCAGGGTGATGGTGGTTGACGATGATGAGGAGATCGCCGAATATATCAAGAACGAGTTGTCGGGCAGCTATCGTGTTAGTGCATTCAACGACTCACGTAAGGCTCTGAAGGCTCTTATGGACGACCACTTCGATATTGTCATTTCGGATGTGGTGATGCCTGGAATGGATGGAATATCATTGCTTAAGACAATAAAGTCGAATGTCAAGACGAGTGACATCCCCGTCATACTGCTCACCTCGAAGGCAGATGTAGAGGACAGGGTGGAAGGTTTGCGCCGTGGTGCCGATGCCTATCTTGCCAAACCGTTCAACATCGAGGAATTGTCGGCACATGTGGAAAGTTTGCTTAATGCCGTGAGGCGAATGCGTGGAAAGTTCAGTGGGGCACAGACGCAGGAACATTCTGTGGTGAGTGTACAGGTAGAAGGCAACGATGATATGCTGATGAAGAGAGTGATGAAGGCGGTGAACGAATGTTACACCGACCCCGAATTCAATGTCGAGGCCCTCAGTCAGAAGGTGGGAGTGAGCCGTGCCCAGCTACATCGCCGCATAAAGGAAATCACTGGTTTGACAACGAGTGACTTCCTGCGAAATATCCGTATGGAACAGGCTGCCCGACTGCTTAAGGAGGGAAAGATCAACATCACTCAAGTGGCATACAGTGTGGGTTATAACAATCAGACTCATTTCTCCACTGTCTTCAAGGCTCATTTCGGTATGTCGCCAACTGAATATGGAAAAGAATCTCAAAAACAATAATTATATTATGCTAAAACTACTGTTATCAATCGCAATGCTCACTTTCGTCTATGTAGCGAAAGCTGAAGACGGCTCGAAGCTGTGGCTGCGTGCCGAGAAAAACGTGAAAGTAAAGAATGTGGTCACGTTCAAGGGAAAAAACGACGCGACAACCAAGATTGCCGTTAAGGAACTACTCGACTATTGGCATGGACAGAGGGTGTCTCTTCTCCTCAATCCCCAATGCGGACTCAAGGCTGGCGCTTATCGTGTGTCTTCCACATCATCGAAAATAGAAGTCACGGCATCATCGTCCGAGGGCCTCCTTTATGCTGCCTATGCTCTATTGCGCAGTCAGCAGACTGGAGCTAAATTGAGCGATGGCGACAATGCTCCTGCCTTTGACATCCGAATCCTTAACCATTGGGACAATCTCGATGGCAGTATCGAGAGAGGTTATGCCGGAAAGAGTATATGGATTTGGGATGAAATCACCGAATCCAAAAAACCTATGTCGCGACGTACTTCATTGGGTAAGAAATCTTACGAATGTTCGCCTTCTTTGCGGGAGCACATCGTGGAATATGCAAGGGCAAATGCCTCTATCGGTATCAATGGTTTGGTGCTCAACAACGTGAATGCCTCGCCTCAGATGCTTTCCCCTATATATATAAATAAGGTGAAAGCCATTGCCGACATATTGCGTCCGTATGGTATCAAGACCTACCTATCGGTTAACTTCGCCTCGCCGATGGCTCTTGGCGGACTTTCGACTGCCGACCCTCTCAATCCTGCTGTTGCACAGTGGTGGAAGGACAAGGCAAAGGAGATTTATGACCTTATTCCAGATTTTGGAGGCTTCCTTGTAAAAGCCAATTCCGAAGGTCAGCCAGGCCCAGGCGACTATGACCGTAAGCACTCCGACGGTGCCAATATGCTTGCCGATGCACTGAAGCCCTACGGCGGTATAGTGATGTGGCGTTGCTTTGTGTATGGCAACAAGCATAAGGGCGAGGACAGGGTGAAACAGGCAGTTACGGAGTTTCAGCCCGAAGACGGACTCTTCCGCGATAATGTTATCCTACAGGCAAAGAACGGACCGCTCGACTTCCAACCTCGTGAACCCTATGCGCCGGTGTTCGACCAGATAAAGAAGACTCCGCTCATGGCAGAGTTGCAGATTACCCAGGAATATCTCGGACAGAGCATCCATCTCACTTATCTCGCACCGATGTGGAAGGAGTTTTTCTCCTTTGTCTCTCCCAATACTCTCAAGGGCATTGCCGGAGTAGCCAACATCGGTGACGACACCAACTGGTGCGGACATCATTTCTCGCAAGCCAACTGGTATGCCTTCGGTCGCCTTGCATGGAATCCCGATCTCTCCTCCGAGTCAATCGCCAAGGAATGGATCCTCCAAACCTTCGCTACTGAAGTGCTAACCTCTGCCCTCGACATTATGCTCCGCAGTCATGAGGCGTGCGTGGATTACATGATGCCGCTCGGATTGCACCATATCTTCAAGGCCGACCACCACTACGGTCCTGAGCCTGATGGCAATCAGCCCCATTTTCCTGAGGAGTGGAAACCTGTGTATTACCATAAGGCCGACAGTGCCGGCATCGGTTTTGACCGCTCGTCAAAAGGCACTAATGCCGTGAGCCAGTATCGCGAGCCGTATTGCCGCGATTATGACGACCTCGCCACTTGCCCCGAGGAATATCTGCTGTGGTTCCATCATGTGGATTGGACATATAAAATGAAGAACGGCAACACGCTATGGCAAGAGATGCAAAGCCATTACAATCGTGGAGTGTCCGAGGTGGAGAATTTCGTCAGGATATGGCATTCATTGAAGCCTCATGTGGATGAACAGCGCTATCGCGAGGTGGACGAGCGACTGCAGAAACATCTGCAGAATGCACGCGAATGGCGTGACGTCTGTCTCGAATATTTCGGGAAATTTGCCGAAAAATAGGCATTTGTATCATATTCTTTGTTGTATGATACGAAAAATGACGTGTCTGCAACAAATATTAATGCAACATTTATTAATTATTTGTACCTTTGCAGCGGCAAAAGGCCAAAATAAGTCATAACGACCAAAATCAACTAAGTATTAATAAAAACCAAAGAAACATGGAATTCACTAAGAAAGTGTATTCGACCGTAATTGTTCTGATGCTCCTGTGCTTGTCACCACTGACGGCACAGGCGCAGACGAATACCGTAAAAGGTACGGTCACAAGCAGTGACGGTCCTGTTATTGGAGCCACTGTGAAAGTGAAAGGGTCATCGACAGGTGTCGTGACCGACATGGATGGTAATTACACCATCAAGGTTAAACCAGGAGATGTGCTCTCCTTCACCTATCTTGGTATGACCACCAAGGAAGTGAAGGTGGGAAAACAAGCCACCATCAACGTCACCCTAAGTGAAGACGACAAACTTCTTGAGGAGGTTGTTGTGGTGGGTTATGGTAAGATGAAGCGTAGCGACCTTACCGGTTCTGTGGTCTCCGTCAATTCCAAGGCGATTGAGAAATCAGTGCCCACGAGTGTTGACCAAGTGCTTCAGGGTCGTGCAGCCGGTGTGCAGATTCAGGCCAACACTGGTACTCCAGGCGGTAGCTCCACCATCCGTATCCGCGGTACCAACTCGCTCAACGCCACATCACAGCCTATCTTCGTCATCGACGGTGTGATCATCGACTCGTCTGGTTCTGACGACGGCAACTCCAACCCTCTCGCTTCCATCAACCCGAGCGACATCGTGTCGATGGACGTATTGAAGGACGCTTCCGCAACAGCCATCTATGGTTCGCGCGCTTCTAATGGTGTCATCATGATCACCACCAAGCGCGGACAGTCGGGCGATGCTTCCATCACCTACGATGGTTATGTGGGATGGCAGACCATGCCAGGCAAACTTGATGTGATGAACCTCCAGCAGTATGCACAGCACTACAAGGATATTACCGATGCAGGTATCAAACCCGCTTCGAGCACTTGGATTCGTGGCGACCTTATGGGAAATGGTACCGACTGGCAGGATGAACTCTATCGCAAGGCTCTCATGACCAGCCATAATATCTCTATTGCAGGAGGTAACAAGGATGTGACATACGCACTCTCTGCCGGTTATCTCGACCAGGATGGTATTGCCATCGGTTCAATGTTCCGTCGTCTTTCTTTGCGTGGCAACATCGACGCCAACATCAAGAAGTGGCTGAAGGGCGGTATCAACTTCTCGCTTGCCGACAGTAAGCAGAAGACATCCTCTACATATAATATTATTATGACGGCTCTCACCTCGCAGCCTTCTGTGGCAGTGCGCAACCCGAATGGCGGTTACGACGGTCCTGACGACCAGTGGATGCCTGAGAACCCAGTGGCTCTTGCTGAGATTACCGACAATCACAACAAGAAGACCAACTTCCGCATCAACACCTATCTTGAGGCACAGCTATTTAAGGGCCTTACCTTTAAGACAGAACTCTCGGCTGACTACAACTTCAACAACTACTATTATTATCAGCCCGACTATAAGTTTGGTGTGAAGACCAATGATATCCGTTCCGGACGTTAGACGAAGACAAATACCAAGTACTGGTCATGGCGTAATATTCTCACCTACAACGAGACCTTCGGCAAGCACAATATCAATGTGATGCTTGGTCAGGAAATGAGCCACAACCATTGGGAGACACAGGTGTCATCAACAACTGGCTATCTCTCCAATAGTGCTACCGATATTTCGGCAGGTAACTATGATGACAGCCGTACAACTGGTTATCAGAATGCCAACTCTATATTCTCTTACTTCGGACGTGCGTTCTACAACTACGACGACCGCTATATGCTTACGGCAACCATTCGTCGCGACGGTAGTTCGAAGTTTGCCAAGAACAACCGCTGGGGCTGGTTCCCCTCTGCAGCCCTCGCTTGGCGTGTGAGCAACGAGTCGTTCATGAAGGACATCAAGTGGATTGACAACCTCAAGCTGCGTTTCGGATGGGGTGCCACAGGTAACCAGAATGTGGAGGATTGGGCATATACAGCCATGCTTGCCAACTATACTACCTCATGGGGAGTGGGTGTGCTTAATGCCAACAATGCCAATCCCGACCTTAAGTGGGAGACAACTTACTCCACCAACATAGGTATCGACTTCACCGTTCTCAACGGACGTGTCGAGTTCATCGCCGACTGGTACTACAAGAAGACCAAGGACTTGCTCCTCAAGCTCGACCTTCCCGCCTTCCTCGGTTCGGGTGCTGGTTCCGGTTATGGCACTGCAAGCAATCCTTGGGGTAACGTCGGTTCGCTGCGCAACACCGGTTTTGAGTTCACACTTAACACCGTGAACATCGACTACAAGGGATTCCAGTGGCGTTCGAATGCCGTGATGTCAATCAACCGCAACAAGGTGCTTTCACTTGATACCGAGACAGGAACACTGCCGCAGACATTGCAGATCGGTTCGGAGACTGCCACAGTCACCAACACAGTCGTTGGACAGCCTATTGGACAGTTCTGGGGATATAAGGTTATCGGACGATTCGACAAGCCCGAAGACTTCTATTATAAGGATGCCGACGGCAACGTGAAGCAAGTGGCTTTGCCCGAAGGCAGTTCAATAGGTCAGAACGAGACATGGCTTGGCGACTATATCTTCGCCGACCTTAATGATGACGGAATTATCAACAATGACGACCAGACATTCATCGGCAATCCCGAACCTAAGTTCACATGGGGATTCGGCAATACCTTCTCTTATAAGGGATTTGACTTGACTATCCAGTTCAGTGGTTCTTACGGCAACAAGTTGCTCAACTACGGTCGCCGCTCACTTGAAGTAAGCGGTTCTACCAGCAACCTGCTCACCTCGGTGCTCGACTATGCACGTGTGGAGAAAATCGATCCCAACGGTCCGGATGACTACCGCAACTATCATGTAGTGAACACTGCGTCCACTCAGCCACGTCTCTACACATCCAGCGGCAAGAACCGCAACGACCGTGTGAGCGACGCTTACATCGAGGATGGTTCATATATCCGTTTGCAGAACATCTCGTTCTCATACACCTTCCCCAAGGCTTGGATGAAGAAACTGTATATCGAGAACCTAAAGATATACTGCAACCTGCAGAACCTGCATACATGGACAAAGTACAAGGGATATGACCCTGAAGTGGGTAGCCTCTGGGGCAACACCCTCATGAACGGTATCGACTACGGTCGTTATCCCTCACCGAGAATCTATACATTTGGACTTAATGTCACGTTCTAAATGAAGAGTGATTAATGAAGAATGACAATGTCAATTAATAAAATATGAAAAAAGCATTATTATATACAATCGCACTGGCTGGAGGGATGACACTCACAAGTTGTGTCAGCGACTTCCTCGACCAGGAAAACTCATACCAGCTGAGCCCGGAGACATTCTATGACTCCGAAGCCTCGCTACTTGCCGCCACATCACCATTATATAATTATGTGTGGTATGACTTCAACGACAAGTTCTACTATGGTATGGGCGACGGACGTGCCAACAACATCACGGCGCAGTATTCTGACTATATCTACCCCTATACCAACTTCACCGACAGCGAGTTGTCGCAGGGACTTACTCAGGCATGGGGAGCACTCTACTCGGTGGTGTCGCAGGCTAACAACACCATCAATAACATCAAGAACTACTCAACTGCCGACGTGACCGAGGCGATGAAGCAGAAGGCAATCGCCGAGGCACGCTTTATGCGAGGCACTGCCTACTGGTATATCGGAACACTATGGGGATGCGCCGTTCTGTATGAGAACACCTCCGACCTCGTAAACAACTACGTGGTTCCCGCACAGCCCCGCACTGATGTCATCGAGTTTGCCATCCGTGATTTGGAGTATGCTGCCAAGTATCTTCCCGCAGCATCTGCCGAGGAAGGACGTGTGAACAAGTATTCCGCCTATGGTATGCTTAGCCGTATGTATCTTTCGATGGCTGGTCTTACTACTTCAGGACAGTATGACGGAACAAATGCGGCTACCGACTTCAACCGTGGCACTCGCAACGAGTATTATCTCGACCTTGCGAAGAAGGCTGCCAAGAAGGTGATTGACGAAAGCTCGGCTAAGCTTGTGGATGACTATGCTACATTGTGGGGAGCCAAGACCATCAATAACAACTCCGAGGTGCTCTTCCAGTTGCAGTTCCTTCCTGGCGACGGCGTGGGCGGAGCAGGTCAGAGCATGACCCGATTCCTTGCATGGAGCACTACCGTGGCAGATACCAACGCATGGGGTGGAGCCACCTATTGCTCTTGGGATCTATGGCAGGAGTTTAAGGAGTATGTGGATGCCACACTTGGAAGAACCATCGATGATGCCGTTCGTCGTCACCACTCTGTCGCTTCATACGGTGAGGAATATCCCGAACTCAGTGTTGATGCCAATAATCCCTATGTGTATGGAGTTACTGAGAGTGCCGGAAGCCAGGGTGCCAATATCAAGAAATATGTGATTGGCACAAAGAAGGTGAATGGATTCTCAACTGTCAACAACTCTGGTATCAACACCTATATGCTCCGACTTGCCGAGGTTTATCTCAACTATGCCGAGGCAGTGCTTGGCAATGGCGAGAGCACTTCGGATGCCGACGTACTGAAGTATTTCAATATGCTTCGCCGCCGCGCAGGAGTGCCCGAGAAATCGAAGCTCACCTATGAGGACATCCGTCACGAGAACCGTGTGGAGTTTGCCTTCGAGGGTCTCTATTGGTATCAGCTTGTACGCCGCGGCTACTACAAGCAGCAGGAAGTTGTCAACTATGTGAACAACCAGAACCGCAATGCCAGCTATTATGAGGCTTCCACCAATTCATATAAGTTGAGTGATACCTATGTAGCTCCAGGTTCGGGTGTTTCTCCAGCTACCGCCGAGAAACTCACCTTGCCAATGGCAGATACTGACCAGTCAAAGAACCCCTATCTCAAGCCTGATTCTGATGGCAACATCACTACCAAGAGTTTTGAGTTTGGCGAGCGTGAAGTCACAGTGGAGGAACTCTTTTAAATGAAGAGTGAATAATGAAGAATGAAGAAAATAAAAAGATTAAAGTTATGAAGAAATACATATATATGCTGATTGCTGTAGTCGCTCCGCTGTTCACGGCGTGCAGCGACGACGACAACTCCCAGTCGGCAACGATGACCATCAGCCAGATATATCTTGAGGATGTCAACGCCAAGGATGAGGTGTATGACCGTCCAGTGGAGTTTGGTCGTCTTGGTCAGTTGCTTCGCATTGAGGGTTCGGGTTTCACCGGTCTCAAGAATATCTATGTGAACGGTTATGACACATACTTCAACAACGCCCTCATGACCGACAATAATATTTGGGTGACACTCAACAAGGAAACACCTGTTGACAAGGCCGACGAGAGCGTGCGCAACACTATCCTTCTCGTCAAGGACAACACCCAGCTCAGCTATCCGTTTACCATACGTGCTGCCGCTCCTGCCATCACGAGTGTTGATAACACCTTGCCTATGCCTGGTGAGACAGTCACCGTGTTTGGACTTAATCTTCAGGAGACAACCAAGGTTACATTGCCTGGCGATGTTGAGGTAACCGACGGAATTGTGTCTGACGAGGATGGCAAGTGGTTCTCATTCACTATGCCCTCTGGTGTCACCGAGGCTGGTGCTATAGTTAGCGAGGGTGCTAATGGTACAGCCATCACTCCCGACTTCTTCAACAACAACAAGTGTTTTGTCATCAATTTCGACGGAACAGGCGAGATGGGCGGCTGGAGTGCAACCTTCTCTTCTGACGACCTTGTTGATGACCCGTTGAACACAGGTCGTGGAAAGGTTGTGCAGATTCTTCCTGAGAGTCTCCTCGCCGAAGGTCCTCTTAAGGCTGGTGCAAATGCCAAGGGATTCTGGACTGCCGGTAATGACAATGCCAATGACGATTGGAATCGTATGACGTCATATATTCCCGGTAGCACTCCCGCTGATTCTGTAGCATTGCAGTTTGATGTTTATTGTCCCGAACCATGGGACCTCAGTGGACAGCTCGAAATCACCATTCAGAATAACCTGTCCAACTACGGATATGGTTCTGCCTGCACAAAGCCAAGCAAGGATTACATCAATCAGGCTTATGCTTGGGTGCCATGGCTTGACCGCGAGACAGGCGAGCACAAGCCATTCACTACCGGTGAACGCTGGCAGACCATTACAATTCCACTTTCTTCGTTCGGAAACTATACCGACAAGGAGACTGCATGGACATTCCAGAACGTGATTGACGACCGCAATGCTGGTAGTTATCGCAACTTCGGTATCTTGTTCGTAAACCCGGATCTTGAGTTCAGTGAGAAAATCGTTTATCCAGCTACCGATTTCTCTCAGAAGATCTATTTCGACAATTTCCGCATTGTTCCGATTACGGCAGTCACAGTGTCTGACTATTAAATTATGAATTTATAATTAAGAGTTTATATTATGAGATTATATAAAACGATAATTCCGGCAGTGGCATCAGTGATGCTGCTCGCCGGATGCGACGACCAGATAATGCAGTGGGGCAGGGGGGCCGACCAGAGCAACGTGACCGCCGCCGAGCTTCCGCTTGAGGTGAAGGAGGTGCTTGCCAACTATGAAGACATCAAGACCTACACTGCCCAGTATATGCCCAACACCGTTGTTGGTATTGGTATGGGTGCCCCGATGTATGTTGCCAACGAGAATGGTGAAGGCGACCTTGCCAACGCCAATTTCCAGATGTTCACCGCAGGCAATGCAATGAAGCATGATGCCATTGTGGCAGCCAACGGTTCTTTGAATTTCGGCAATGTTGATGCCCTTGTGGAGAATTTAAAGTCTGCCAACATGAAGTTGTATGGACACAATTTCTTCTGGCATACCCAACAGCAGCAGAACTATCTCAAGTCGCTCGTGGCTCCAGAGATGGTGGTAGTAAGTGATGGTGAGATAGAGAACATCGTCACCAACTCCGACTTTGAGGATGGTACAGCAAGCGGTTATCAGGGCTTTTGGTGCGACTACACTTATGAGGTTTCTTCTCCAGGACATAATAGCGACAAGTGTCTGCATATCACTACAGGCAAACCTACTAATATGTGGGATGCTCAGCTCTTCTGGGGAGTAAATGGACTTGAGGAAGGCGTAACCTACGCCTATTCTTTCTATGCCAAGAGTGATTGCAACCTTGAGATGCAGTTCCTTGGTTCGCAGTCGGAATCGCCTTGGGGTGGTTTCTATAAGGATCGTTTCAACGCTGGTAGCGACTGGACTCACTGTCAGGGCGAATTCACCTATGATGGTAATCCAGAGAACATCGGTCGTGTAGGTATTCAGTTTGGTGGCGTTGCCGGTGCCAACCTTTGGATTGACGATTTCGAGTTCGGTAAGAAGAAGGAAGGCCCGACAAACTATTGCAATAATGGTTCGTTTGAGAATGGCACTGAAGGATGGACTTTGCAGAATAAGAGTGGTGGTATTGAGGCTGTTGATCTTGCAGATGCAATTAACGGTGGCAAGGTGCTCAAGATGGTTGCAAATGAAAGTGCGTCTAATGCATGGGATTTGCAAGTTATAAGTCCTGAGATGCCGACAATGCCTGGCAAGAAAGTGCAATTGTCATTCTATGTAAAGTCTGACCAACCAGGTAAAGGACGTGTGTCATTTAACGACGCATTAAGCAACAAGTGGCCTTGGATGAACTGGACAGGCAAGCAAGATAGTTGGACCGAAGCTTTCGAAACCTCAACAGGTTGGACATTCATAAGTGTCGTATTGCAGAATTTCAGTACTGACTTTGTTGAAGGTGCAGCCAAATGGCAGTTTAATCTCGACTTCGGATATATTCCTGGTGTCACATATTATATCGACGATGTTCAGGTAATAGAATACGATGAGTCAGCTTCAGCTCCCAAACGTGCCACTTCCATATCATTCAAGCTCAAGTCTGCCGACGAGAAGCGCGAGGCTCTTGAGGGAGCTATGGAGTCATGGGTTAAGGGAATGGCAGATCATCTTGCCGAACTTGGAATAGTACCTTACGGATATGATGTTATCAATGAGCCTATCAGCGACGGCGGTGGCATTCGTGGATATGACGGAGTCTTTGGAGGCACATGGCAGGATGGCGATGCTACCTACTATGATGCTGCTCCCGAGGAGACCGAGGCCGACGGATTGAACCTCAACTGGGGCTCTGGCCACTGGTATTGGGGTTATTATGTGCCCGACTATCCTGTCAAGGCATTCCAGCTTGCCCGTAAGTATCTGCCAGCCGAGACAAAGCTCTTCGTCAACGACTACAACCTTGAGACAAGTCCTGGCAAACTGCAGCAGCTCTGCGACTTCGTGGCAAAGATTGATGCCGACAACGGCTCAGCCATAGTCGATGGTATAGGTACTCAGATGCACATCTCGCTCTCTTGCTCAGATGACGCAACGAAGAATGCCGAGAATATCGCAGCACTGAAGGAGAAAGTGGATGCCATGTTCAAGACAATGGCCGCTACAGGCAAACTCGTACGAGTGACCGAGCTTGACATCGCCCTTGGCACTGGTTCTCCCTCCTCAGCACAGTATCAGGCACAGGCCGACTGCTATCGCATGATAGTTGAGTCGTTCAAGGCCAACGTGCCCGAGGCACAGCAGAGCGGTATCACTATATGGAGCCTCTCCGACAATGCCTCCGAGCATGAGTATTGGCTCAACGGCGAGGTGCCCAACCTCTTCGATGCCGACTATCTGCGCAAGTGGTCATACAAGGGCTTCTGCGACGGTATTGCCGGTGAAGACCTCGGTCTGAAGTACGGAGGTGAGGATTACAAGGCTTTCTACGAGAAGAACAATGTTTCATCCACGGTTAAATAAATACGCAATACTACTGTGAAGTAGCTTTTTTAATTACTAATTATTTGGTGTTATTACCCCGCGGTAAGTCATTCCGACTACCGCGGGTTTTTTGCTATATCAGATAGTGGGCTTTCTCGGCAAGTCGCAGGCGAGATGCTTACGTCCCCAGTGGCTGCACATTCCATGTAAGTAGTAACATGTGTGTTCGTGCACACAGGTAAATATTGAAGAAAAATCAAGTAAAATGATTTTTTTTCGAGAAAATATTTGGTTGTTTGTGGATTTTTCTGTAAGTTTGCACTCGTTAATCTGTATAAGACCTGTCAAATGCTAACAAAGATGAAGAGAATATTACTCATTTTAAGTGTTATCGCTGTTTCACTTTCCTGTATGGCAAATTCCGTACTGGGGCAAAACCGCTATAACGTTTCTGTACTTGATATGAGCACAGGTCTTCCCCATAACTGGGTTAACTCAGTATATGAAGATAGCCGCGGATTTATTTGGGTTGCCACATATGGTGGCGGACTCGTGAGATATGATGGTTATGGGTTCTCCAAGCCATATTCCACCGACAATATGCTTATGCACAGCAATTCCTGCCGCAATATGGCGGAAGACCGCTTCGGACGCCTTTGGGTGGTGTTCGATGAGGGAGTGTCGGTCATCAATCTCGACACATACAGGAATGTGGGAGAGGAGTCTTTCGGCAGGGACATCAGTAAGATTCTCCAGCAAGATGGCGTGAAGGTCCTCTGTGACCTTCGTGGCAATATTTGGCTCCTTGCAGGCAATAAAGCCTATAAGTTTGTCTTCGCTGAAGACGGAAAGATAAAGAATCTTTATTCCGTGGCTTTCACCTCTAACACACCCGACATCGCACTTGCAGATGTGGATGGCGACGGAGAAGCTTGGGCAGCCATCGACGACGGTATATATAAGTTAAAGGTGGAGCATGGCAAACTTGTCAAGCGCCCCATAAGTCAGCTCACCTCGTTGTTTGGCAAGGCATATTTCACCGACTTCATGCTTTATGATGGTGATATATGGGTGAGCACCAATATCGGTCTTTATTGCTATAAGTCTGATACTCATCTTCTTAAACACTATGTCCATGACGCGGCAGATCCCACAAGTCTTGCCCACAATTATACCACATGTCTCTCCATCAGTCCTATTGGAAATCTTCTAGTAGGTTCATTGGGGGGTGCACATCTTTATAATTATGGCAGTGACAATTTCACGTGTGTCCGTTCCGACAATAGTTATGATGGATTGATTCTATCCAGCAACTTCGTACATTGTATTTACGTACATAATGGTAATATATGGGTAGGCACCGACAATGGCGGCATCAATAAGTTCTCGTTGCGCCAGCTCAAACTCGACAATATTGTAAACATCCCTGGAGATGCCACATCCATGTCTAATGGCTGTGTTAATGCCACATTTGTGGAGCCCAATGGCACTCTGTGGGTGGGCACTGTTGACGGTGGTCTCAACCGCCGTGGGGCAGGTGAGAAGACATTCACACATTTCACAACATCCAATTCTCCACTCACTCATAACTCGGTGAGCACACTCACTGCCGCTGACCGCATCCTGTGGATAGGCACATGGGGCGGAGGAGTGTATTGGCTTGATATGGACAACCCCGACCGCCTCAACCGTCTTGAGGTGCAACCGCAGTATGCCCGAATCATCTCCCATATCGGAGCCCTTGCCTATGACAAACTCAACAACGGATTGTGGATAGGCAGCAACGACGGTATCTTCTTCTACGACTCCCGCAGTCGCAAACTCTTGATGCCATTCGAGGGCTGCGAACTTGTCAGAGGATGTATCGGGTCGCTCATCGACTCCAACGACCGCCTGTGGATGGGTTGTATGACCGGTATGCGAGTTATCAATCTCCGTTCGCGCAAAAAGGGCATGTTCTCTTGCGATAGCTATGTATATAAGCTCGACAATCCCGACTCCCGACTCATCGACAAGATAACCTGCTTCTGCGAGACTCGTGACAGCAGCATCTATATTGGTTCCAACGGAAATGGCATATATCGACTCACAGGTGTGCATAATGGCAGAATGACATTCAAGAGCTACACCACTCATGACGGACTTGCCAACAACGGAGTGAAAGGCATCGTCGAGGGCAGCTATGGTCGCCTGTGGATAGCCACCAACAATGGTCTTTCGGTGATGAATCCCAAGGATGAGGCATTCTCCAATTACGACGAGGTGGATGGTTTGCTCTGCAACAAGTTCTATTGGAATGCAGCCGTATGCGAGGGTAACAGGATATACCTCGGCAGCGAGAAAGGACTCACATCCATCAATGTTGATGAGATGGCCACCAGCTCAGCAGACAAGGTGGTCCTCACCAATCTTAATGTTGACAACATGCCTATTCTCTCGGGCAGTCGTTTCATAGATGGAGATATTTCTACAACCAAGCGCATAACGCTCCACGAGAGCGACAAGTCGTTCGAACTCTTCTTCTCCACCCTTCGTTATGATGGCGATGGACGCTCGGTGTATTGCTATCGCATGAAGGAGTTTGAGAAGGAATGGATACAGACTCGTGCCGGCGAACACTCTGTGCGCTACACCAACTTGCCTCCTGGCAAATACACCTTCGAGGTGAAATGCCTCTCTGCCTTGTCCGACAACGAGAGCAATGTGACAAGCATCGAGGTGATAGTGCGTCCTTATTTCTATAAGACGTGGTGGTTTTTGCTCCTTGTTGTCTTGTTGATTGCCTACATTGGCTATCGTTTCTATATCAACCGTGTTGAGAAACTCAAGCGCGAGGCAGGCGAGAAGATGCTGAAGCCAATACGTCATGCACTTGAGAATGCCGAGAACCCTATTGAACTGCAGGATCGCATACGCACAATCCTCGAAAATCATCAGCATTTCCGCCGCAGTACCGCCAAGAGCGTTGAGCTCGACCAGGAGAAGGAGTTGGAGCATGCCCACGATTTCATGAATGATGTCTTCAAGGCTATGGAGGATGGCTATATGGATTCTGGCTTCGACATCGAGCAGCTTGCCGAGAGCATGAAGATGAGTCGTAGTGCGTTAACGAAGAAGCTCAAGGAGGAGACAGGACAGACCGTTGGTCAGCTACTTAAAGACTATCGCCTAAATATAGCCCGCGACATCCTCGTGAAGAATTCCGGCAACAGAAACATCACCGAGATTGCCTACAGAGTAGGATTCAACGACCCGAAGTACTTCACCCGCTGTTTCACCAAAAAATATGGTGTCAGTCCGTCGGGATATGTGGATTCAGTGGAGAAAAACACAGAAAATTGACGAAAATCAATGTTTGTCCACCTAAAATGCCCGTTTATCCACCTAACTTATCTGTAACTTTACTAATTTTGCGACCAAAATAAAACAATTTATAATTAAAAACAAACCTAAATGTAATTAAACAATGAGGAAACAATTAATCTCAATGATGCTCTGTCTGGGCGCCGTTGGTGCAGTTGCAGTCTGCCCGACTCCGGCATTTGCCGCTGTTGCCCAAAACCAGACTATTAAGGTCAAGGGACAAGTTGTTGATGAATCAGGTGAACCATTGGTAGGTGCCACCGTCAAGGTGAAGGACACTTCCGTTGGTACAATCACTGATTTCGATGGCAACTTCCAGTTGGACGTTAAATCTAATGCCACACTTGTGGTAAGTTACTTAGGCTACAAGAATCGTGAGATTGCCGTACGCGGACGCGCAATCCTTGATCCTATTAAGCTTGATTCTGACAACAATATGCTTGAGCAGGTTGTTGTTGTGGGTTACGGTACACAGAAGAAAGCCGACCTTACGGGTTCTGTATCTATCGTTAATGCTGAAGAAATGAAGAAGGTGTCTAACAGCAATATCTCTACCATGCTGGAAGGTAAGGTTGCTGGTGTTCAGATTACCACCGACGGTCAGCCGGGTGCCGACCCCTCGGTACGCATCCGTGGTATCGGTTCGTTCGGTAGCACTGCCCCTCTTTATGTTATAGACGGTGTGCCAATGGGTACCACAATCCGCGATTTCTCTCCTAACGACATCGAAACAATCCAGGTGTTGAAGGATGCAGCTGCTGGTGCTATCTACGGTTCGCGTGCTGCCAATGGTGTGATTATCATCACCACCAAGAACGGTAAGAAGGACCAGCCCCTGAAGGTTGACTACTCAGGCTACTTCGGTGTTGACATTATTTCGGATGGAGTATATGACGTGATGGACGCCGACCAATACAGCAACTACATTGGTCAGGCTTGTGCCAACTCTTCCACTACTCTTCCTGGCGGTTATAGCCTCGACCCAACTACTGGCAAGTACAAGTTCCAGGACAACACCAATACCGACTGGTTCAAAGAGGTGTTCAAGACTGGTACACGTCAGAACCACAATGTAAATCTTAGTGGTGGTAGTGCTCATAGTACTTATAATATCGGTCTCGACTATTTCCAGCAGAAAGGTACTCTTGAGGGTGCAGGACCTAACTACGAGCGTTTCACAGCCCGAGTGAACAACACTATGGACACCAAGTTCGTTAAGTTCCGCACAAGCATCGTTTATTCTCATTCCAATCAGGATAACATGGCGATATCCAATGCCTCTGAGTATGTTCAGGGTCTCTATGGTGACGTCTCCAACGTGCTCCGTAGCACACTGCTGATGCAGCCTACAATCAAGGCATACGATGAGTCAACATGGGTATTGGATGATGTAATTGGTGCAGCAGGTAATTATAATTATGACGCTTATGGATATGGAGTATATTACAATTCAATTCATGGTGATATTTCAGCTTCTAACCCTCTTCTTGTCAATAATTTACTAGAACGTAATACTATTGTTGACCGTTTCGTAGGAACAGCCTCTGCGGATGTTGATTTGTTAAATATGATAGGTATAAAGAGCAAGAACCACACTTTGCACTACAACATCAATCTGTCATATAGTAAGACATTCGCAAAAGACCATACTTGGATTCCTTCTTGGGTGCAAAGTAATCGTGTTTATCTTGATAAGTCGAATGAGAGACTCACTAAAGGACAGCGTACATATGCCGATGCTCTTATAGAGAATACGCTTACTTACGATGGCACTTTCGGTAAGCATCACGTTAATCTTGTTGTTGGTCAGACATACGAGGAGGAAAATACAAATACCCTCACAGGTGAAGGCATTTCATTCCCCGAACCTTACTTCCTGCAACTCAATAATGCAGCAACAACACATGCATATTCATACGAGAGCAAACATGCTATTGCTTCTTATATTGGCCGTCTGAACTACAACTATGACGAGAAGTATCTTCTGTCTGCCGTAATTCGTCGTGATGGTAGTTCGCGTCTCTCCAAGAACATCCGTTGGGGCACTTTCCCGTCAGTGTCAGTGGGTTGGCGCTTCGACAAGGAGAAGTTCTTCCCTATCAGCCGTGACGTGATTAATATGTTCAAGATACGTGGTAGCTACGGTGTGCTCGGTAATGAGAACATTGGTGAGTATATGTTCCAGACAACCATGAACCGCAACAACATGACTTATAGTTTCGGAAACCAAGTGGTTACAGGTTCTGCCGTGTCAACTTTCGTTGACAACAACCTTGCATGGGAAAAGAAAAAAACCACTAACATTGGTATCGACCTCGCCATGTTCCACAACCGCTTGGAGTTCACTGTAGAGTGGTATAAGAATAAGTCCGAGGATCTTCTGTATGGTGTGCTTGTTCCAACACAGGCAGGTGTTTCAAATGGAACAGTGACAATGAATGCTGCCTCAATGGAAAATAGTGGTTTCGAGTTCTCTGCCACTTACCGCAACAATGACCATCCTTTGAAATATATGATTAGTGCAAACCTCAGTACGCTCAAGAATAAAGTGACATATCTTGGTATTGGTAAAGACTCGCAAATCAATGGTATCTGTGCAACATTTTTAGGTCAGGAAGTTGGGCAGTTCTATGGTTGGGTTTATGAAGGTATTGCCCGTACCCAGGAAGACCTTGACAACCATGCAACTCAGCAGGGAGCTAATGTAGGAGACTGTCTTTATAAAGATATCTCCGGACCAGATGGAACTCCTGACGGTGTAATTGACAGTTATGACCAAACAGTTCTCGGCAGTGGTCTGCCAAAGATCAACTTTGGTCTCAGTGCACGCTTGGAGTACAAGAATTTCGATCTCAGTATTTCTACTTATGGTGCTCTCAACTATCATGTGACTGATGATATTTACAATAGCTTGAATTCATGCTATGGTTGGTGGAATAAAGATGTTGCCATTGGAGATGCCAATCGCTGGTCAGAGGATGGCACAACTTATCTATCAAACGTACCACGCACATACGCAGCCAACAATGCGACTCTCGCATGGAACGACCTGTTCAGCGAGCGCAAGATTCAGAATGCAGCCTACTGGAAGATTGCCAACGTGGAGCTTGGCTACAATATCCCCGACAAAATCTTCGGTGGTGTAGTAAGCGGAGTACGCGTTTATGTGTCTGCCCAGAACCTCTACACCTTCACAGGTTATAAGGGCTACAATGTTGACTATGCAGGTGGCACCTTCACCCCGGGCTACAACTTCTGTTCGTTCCCGAGCGCACGCAGCTTCATGGCTGGTCTGCACTTTACATTCTAATTTCTCACATTATATATAATATAAGGAATCATAGATATGAAACTATATAAATTAACATTAGCCCTATTTTTGGGCGTTTCCTCATTAATTTCATGTGGGGATAAGTTGGATTTGACCAATCCCAACCTCCAGACAACAGGAACATTCGGCAACACCGCCGATGACTTGGAGGAATGCGTTATCGCAGCTTATAATCATACACGTATGGAGGGTTCGTATGGTCGTGTAGGTTATACCATTGATTTAACCCGTGGTGACGAGGTTTGGAATTCATCACAGGTATGGTATCTTCCTTTCGACGATTTCACAGTTCCAGCCACTGATGATATTTGTACATGGATATGGCGTGAATGGTATTACACTATAAATGTATGTAACTTTATTCTCTCTCGTACTGGAGATGATAATGCTGCACTTAGCGAAAAGATGAAGCGTATCAAGGGACAGGCTCTCTTTATTCGCGGCTTGAGCTATTATAATCTTGCAGGTTATTATCAGACACCTCCTGTTATCACAAACTATGAAAATTATTCGTCGCTTGATGGACTTTATGGTGCCAACAATACGTACGATGAAGTTTTTGATCAGGTTGAGAAGGATTTCTCTGAGGCGATGACTCTTCTGCCTTCCCGCGACGAAGGTGGTGAGTGGGCTAAGGGACGCGCCACTTGCGGTGCTGCTGCCGGATTCTATGCGCGTGCGCTTATGATGCGTCATAAGTATAGTGAGGCACTCGCTGTTCTTAAGGATATTATTGACAAGAAGTATGGCACATACCAGCTTATGGCTAACTATGGTGATAATTTCCGCGAGGGTTCAGCTTATGAAAATAATGCAGAAAGCCTCTATGAGGTTCAGTTCCTTGACTATGGTTCTCAGGGTACTGATGAAGAATGGACTCCTGGAAATACTTCTCCTAACGCAACTCAGGGTCATGCAGTAGAGTCTAACTTCTGTCCAGGTGATTACAGTGGTTGGGCCGACCTTTCAGCTTCGCCATGGCTTTATAATCTTTTTAAGGCTGAACGCACAAAAGATGGTAGTCTTGACCCCCGTCTTTATTGGACAATCGGTTCTTATGAGCCTGAATGGGAAGGCTTCGAGAATGGAAATGTTTGTTATACCAATAAGATAACGGTTAACGATACACTACGTACAAATGAGAATAATGGAGGTATTCCAATCGCTAAGTGGACAAATATGCGAACAAACCTCTATAACTCTGTCGTTAATGGTTTGCGTTGCGGTATTAATTTACGATTGATGCGCTATTCTGACGTACTTCTTCGTGCTGCCGAATGTGAGAATGAGATAAGTGGTCCTACTGCTCAAGCTATTGAATGGATTAATCAGGTTCGCCGCCGTGCAAATCTTTCAGATCTCAGTCTTAGTGATTTCTCTGGAGACAAGGATAAACTTTTTGAGCAGATTGCTAATGTTGAGCGTCCCAAAGAATTCGGATGCGAGTTCGGACGTGGTTTTGACCTCATCAGATGGGGATTCTTCTATAATGAAGATCGTTTGCAGCAGATGAAGGAACATGCAGTGGCTTTGAGGAATCCAGGCAAGTATAATAAGAAATTTCCTGAAATTGTACCAATACCTCCTACAGCTCCAGTAAGTTATGCTGATATGGCGACAAATCCTCAGATTAAAAGCTCTTTTGATACATATTCAAAGGGACAGGAGTTCTTGCCTATAGCATTGGGTATTACTAATGCCAATCCTAATCTTACAGGAAATAGTGCGGATCATGTTGAGGCTTTTGATAATGCGCTATGGTTCTCCCAGCAGGGATGGACAGTTCACCCTGTTAAAGATCTTAGCAAGTAATCAATCACAAATAAATATAAGAATATTATGAAATATCTAAATAAAATATCATCCATAATATGCTCGGCAGCCCTTGGGTTGCTCGTGCTTACAGGTTGTGAAGGTTCTGACATGTATGGAGTTAATGCACCCGACTGGATTTCAGATAAGATTGACTCCATCGAGAACTCCAAGAAAGGAACCGAGGAGGTGCTCGAAGGAATGCAAGAAGATGTTTATACTGTCGGAGCCACTGATTTCTCTACTGGATGGTGGCAGCAGTTCTCTAAGTACTATGTCATCCCAGAGGGGAAGAAGTTCCACCTTCAGTTTAATCTGAGCATCAACCCAAATGCATCCAACACTTACAAGAACTTCGCTTTGATTCTCTCAAATGACGAAGACAGAGGTGCTGCTAATTATAAGGAGTATGGTGCAATCCGCTACGACAACCAGCCCAGTGGTAACTCAGAGTGGGGAGATTATATCGACCGCAGTTGCGTGGAGAGTAATCTAACTTTCTCTACTGACACTGATGAAGGTGTTGACAAGCTTGGCGGTAAGGTAACTCTGACTGTTGACCGTTCTGACCCCAGTGCATTCACTGTGACAATGACCAATGGCGTTGTGACAAAGACCTACAAGCAGAAGTCTCCGATTGCCCCCCTCAATGTTGATGAGTCGAACACCAATATGCGAATCTTCCTCGTGCCCGAAGGTTCATATATCAACTTCTTGGCTGCCAACGTAGAGCCGATAGGTGGATTCACCTCTGCTCAGGATAAGAATCCAGTGTCAATGGTGCTCAACAACATACCTGCAAAGGTTGATGCCGGTACTTCTCTTGAGGATGCTGTAGCAGGCGTGTCTGCAACTGTGACATTCGAGGAAGGAGTTGTCAAAGAGATACCCGCTGCAGAGCTTTATTTCTCTGCTATCAATGATATGGACGTTCCTGGCGAAAAGCAGCTCATCGTTATCTATAACAAGACATTCAAGGGCGAGAACTCGGCTGTGCCTGTAGTGGCCACAGCGACATTCAAGGTAGTTCCTGCCATCGCATCCATCGAAGTGACAACAGTTCCTGTACAGACTGAGTATGTAGTTTATACATCAGATAAGACAGCTTCACTCGGATTCCCTGTAAATACAACAGGACTTCAGGTAACTGCAACCTACGTCAATGGCGACCAGGCTGTTCTTGGCAGCAACGAGATTCAGATTGGAACAATCAAGGCTAAGACTGGTGAGCAAAATGTTTACATCTACTCAGAGAACGGTAAGCGCACTTCATTCACTGTAAATGTGACCGAAGTGAGAACAGCTCTTGATGTGTGTCCAGACCCGAATATTATCGGTGCAGAGGACAATACTTCAGTTTGGTGGAGCGCACATGCACAGGATATCAATGTGCCCGCAGGTGAAACTCGCGCTTGGTACTTCAAGAACTATGGTTCGGGTGCCAACAACTGGAACAACTGGGTTGCAATACTTCGCGGAGCTGAGCTCAATGAGTATGCTGTTGTACGTTCTGACAACTTCGGATGGGGAGCCGGCTATGAGGGCAATCCCGACCTGATTACTTCGGGTGGACAAGCTGATTGGGCTACATGGAATGCGGCAATGAATGGTGCACAGTGTGCATTGTACGTTGAGAACTATGGTAATGGCTTTGCCGACATCACCGCCGTGATGAAGGGTACGAACGGACAGTCTTACTTGCAGTACTACAAGAACATCATCGTAACGGCAGATGACCTCAACGTTTCATTCACAGTTGACTTATCTCACCTCGTATTCGAATAATATCTAAAGAACCTAACTGTTTAAGGGTTTGCCCTGACGGGATTATTTCCGTAGGGCAACCCTTTACAAAAAGGTTTACGTTAAAAAAATTACATAACTTGTCAACTTTTAAATAGATAGTAATTATGAGAAAAAGACTTTTACTCCTTGGGCTTGCTTTTGTCGCAACAATGTTGCAGGCAGCCGATTTCAAGTGGGCAATGATTACCCCAAAAGGTCAAACGTTATTTATGAACAATGTGGGATATATCCTCAATAGCGATGAAAGCAGTTCATTCACCATCGTGATGAATGACAATAGCACTATTGATGATGTAACCAAGGTGACTTTCGCAAAGGTGGATCCTTCGGGGGTCAAAGCCGTAGAATATGACTCTGACGGTGTGTATGCCAAGGAGGTTGAAGGTTCATTGATAATTACAGGATGCAAAGCTGGCAAAAAAGCAGAAGTGTATTCATCTAATGGTAAGGTGCTGAGAAGCCAGTCTTTTGACGGCGAGAGTTGTGATATCGATGTGAGCACCCTTGCTAAGGGAGTCTATGTGTTGCGTATAGGCAATACAGCCGTCAAATTCTTAAAGAAATAATTTTTGTTGTACTAAAACACTATGATTATGACAAAGCGTATTTTATCTATATTGTTTTTAGCTTCATTGCTTACAGTTCCTGCTGATGCCCAAGTGGTAGCTAAGAAATCCGACGCTACGGGTAAGGTGCTTTCCGGTAATGTCTATTTCAGTCAGAACGGCAGCGATGACTCATGGTCTGTGGTTTCCTCTGCCAACAATTCATATAATGCGTCTAATGATATATCCAACTATCAAGGACTTTATGCAGCACCAAAGGGCTCTGCACTGTATGAGTGGGCATCATTCACTCCGCCTACTTATGCTGACAACTATACATCCATCGGTTCATGGGCTTATCGCTCAAAATGGAATCTTGCCAATATTCACGACCCATCTGTAATGCTTGCCGAGGACGGATATTACTATATGTATTGCACTGATGCCGGTTATGGCAATCCGCATGAATCTGACATCAAGAATGGCAAGCACGGGCATTTCCAGTGCCGCCGTTCCAAGGACCTTGTCAATTGGGAGTATATGGGTGGCACTATGTATGGCGTACCCTCATGGATAAAACCAAAGCTTAATGAGATTCGATTGGCTATGGGTCTAAAGGAAACGACAACTGACTTCAATAACGACTTGAATTTCGGCTATTGGGCACCATGCGCACGCAAGGTGCGAGATGGACTATATAGAATGTATTATTGCATTGTGTGTCCTGGTTATCTTGATCCAGCCAAGACATCTTGGGGTGAGCGTGCCTTTATTGGATTGATGGAAACCACCGACCCGTCAGACCTCACGAAATGGGAGGACAAGGGCTATGTAGTCACTAATTATTCCGACAAGCCACTTTCTTCCATTTATGTATCACCTACTGCATGGGAAAGTTGCTATTATAAGTATAACGCTATAGACCCCTCGTATATCATTACTCCAGAGGGTGAGCATTGGCTCATCTATGGTTCTTGGCATAGTGGTTTTGCTGCCGTGCAACTTGACCCGGCTACTGGTAAGACTATTGCAACTCAAGGAAATCCTTGGGGAACTGCTAATGAGGCTGCTTATGGCAAACGTGTTTATACTCGTGCTAAGTCAAGCCGTTGGCAAGGCTCTGAAGCTCCTGAGGTCATCTACCGCAATGGATATTATTACTTGTTCATGGCATATGATGCTCTTGATGTACCATATAACACTCGTGTTGTGCGTTCACAGAATATCGACGGACCATACTACACCCGTTCAGGAGTTAATGTAACAGCAAATGGCGGTGATGCTTATCCAATAGTAACTCATCCTTATAAGTTTGGTACAAACCATGGTTGGGTGGGTATCAGTCATTGTGCAGTATTTGATGACGGCAATGACAACTGGTATTATGTATCACAGCAGCGTTATCCAGTTGACTATCCAGGTATTAATGCCAGTAATGCCATCATGATGGGTGGCGTGCGTTCAATACGTTGGACTGAGGACGGATGGCCTGTTGTTATGCCTGAACGTTATAGTGGGGTTGCCCAACCAGAGATAGAGGAGGAAGACCTGTATGGCGAATGGGATAATATCACACTTTCATATTCATACGGAAAGATGAAGGAGTCAGAGTCTATGGTGCTTGGACGCGACCATACTGTCACATCAGGATGGAGCAAGGGAAAGACTTGGAGTTTTGATCCATCTAACAATGTGCTAAGTATAGGTACATATAAGCTATATCTCCAGCGTGAAACTGATTGGGAGGCTTCACCTCGCAAGACAACTATTGTATATGCAGGACTCAATGCCAACACGAGCTCATCCACTTATTGGGGAAAGAAGGTAAAGGGTCTTGATGAGGAAGAGGTTTCATCGGATATACAGATTGTGGGAGAGCAAGACTTTTCGTCTGCTTGGTGGACTACATTCTCCGATAACTATGTCATCCCTGCCAATAAGACCCTGTCACTCAAATTCGTAAATCACTCTTCGAAAGTTGAGAATTGGAACAACTGGTCGATAGTACTCACTTCTGATGCAGATCGTGGTGCAGCCAATTATGAGGAGTATTTCGTTTTGCGTGCCGATAACTTCGCATGGTTTAAGGGAGATTTCAACAATAACACGGGAACAAATACTTCTGTGAAATATACCCTGAACAGTAATTACAGTTGGTTCACCTTCCCCGACGATATGGATGGTTCTACTGTAGTGATGACTGTGTCGCGTGAGGGTTCAACTATCAATGTGGATGCCGACATCACTTCTTCAACAGGTTCCACTTTCTATGAAACCTTGTCTGTTCAGGATTGTGGCGACGGCACCCAGCCAGTGCGTGCATTCCTCGTATGCGATGGTTCATGGTATGAGATGTACACATCGTCATGTTATGTAGAATAAGTAATAAGGTCATAAGATTTTTAAATATATATTTTCCGTACTAATTACTATCAATAAACAGCGAAGGGGCGGTCGCGCAGTGATGCGAGGCCGCCCCTAATTATGTCTTCCCATGCATGATGGACGATGATGACCTAACATGGGGTTGTTATGATAGTAAGTGGAGGAGGTGAGTGGATGACCATTCTTATAGTAAGTGGATGACCGTCCTTGTGGTGAGTGGATGACCGTTCTTGTGTTATGTGAATGGTCATCCTTGTTGTGCTTGAATAAGGGCTCTTGTGGTATGTTGCCAGTTAGCAAATGATCTTCTGCGAGCTAGCAAAAGTTCTTCTGCTTACTCGCAAAAGAACTTCTACTAACTATCCAATGACTATTAGTAAACTTCTAATAGCGATATTCAATCAAAAGAAGAGGCTTCTTTCAGCCCAGTATATGAGGATGCCGGCGAGGTAGCCCACGAAGGCTATCCACGTAATCTTCTTCATATACCAGCCGAAGGAAATCTTTTCCAATCCCATAACAACTACTCCTGCGGCACTGCCGATGATGAGCATCGAACCGCCGACACCGGCACAGTAGGCGAGCAACTGCCAGAAGATGCCGTCAACAGCCATGTCGCCCGTAGCTTCCACGGGGTACATACCCATACATCCAGCCACGAGGGGAACGTTGTCAACGATACTCGACAATACACCGATGATTCCTGTGACAAGGTAGTGGTTGCCATTGAACGTGGTGTCGAGACCTTCGCCAAGGAGTTCGAGTGCACCGATGGTCTCAAGGCATGCTACAGCCATGAGTATGCCGAGGAAGAAGAGTATGGTGCCCATGTCGATGCGCGAGAGCATGTTGGTGACGCGCTTCTGCATACCGCCAGTCTCCTCAGGCATGGCAAGGTTGGCATAGAATATCTCAGTGATTGTCCACAACAGACCGAGCACGAGCAGGATGCCTACAAACGGAGGCAGATGGGTGATGGTCTTGAAGACAGGTACAAATACCAAACCGCCCACACCAAGGAAGAACACTGTCTTGCGCTGCACCTCGGTGAGGTGATTATCCACGCGCTCGTTCTGACTGAAGTCTTTCACTTCCAGTTTGCCCTCGAGACAACTTGAGAGAATCCATGCCGGCACGAGCATAGAAATGAGAGAGGGGATGAAGATCTCCATTATCACGCCTGCGGCAGTGACGAGTCCCTTGTTCCAGAGCATGATGGTGGTGACATCGCCGATGGGGGAGAAGGCTCCTCCCGAGTTGGCTGCAATCACCACGAGTCCGGCATAGATGAGGCGGTCCTTGCGGTCCTCAACGAGCTTGCGCAATATCATCACCATCACGATACTGGTGGTGAGATTGTCGAGCACAGCCGACAGGACGAATGTCATGAAAGCAATGCGCCAGAGGAGCTTGCGCTTGGTGCGCGTCTTGAGCATGTCGCGCACGAAGTTGAAACCGCCGTTCTGGTCAACCAGTTCGACGATGGTCATGGCACCCATAAGGAAGAACAGTGTGGTGGCTGTACTTCCAAGGTGCTTTTCCATCACTTCGCTAACGGCCAAGGCCTTCATTTCACCTACTGCCCCAGAGATGTATTGTCCAGGGTCGATCATAAACAGTGTCCAGCAGAACACGAACATCAGCAGGGCTATTGCCGCCTTGTTGATCTTTGTAACGCTCTCTACGGCTATGAGCAAATAGCCGATACAGAAGACCGCTACGATAATAATACTAAGTGTAGTCATTTTTGTTTTTTAGAGTTAGAGTTTATAATTTCCTTTTATTTTTTACCACAGAGATAAAGAGGTTTGGAGTTCTTTTAATTCATTTTGAGTTTATGCCTTTGGCATTAAGAGTATAAGAGAATTCCGCGACGTTTTTCGGTCGGTAACTCTGTGTTCTCTATTGCGTAAGCAATCAGCTCATTAAGTTATAAAACTCTTAAACTCTTAATCTCTGTGGTTTAAAAAATGATCAATTTACTTTGTAATTTTGAATTCTATTATCAGAGTTTGGCGCGATTTGAGACTGAGCTTCTTGTCGAGCTTCACGGTGCGGCCGGTGATGACATCCCTTGCGGCGGTGGCATTGCCAATCACCTCGGCATAGCGGTCGAGCTGCATGTCTGCCTGCTTGCGGTTGCCATTGAGGATGGTCATGATGGTCTTGCCCTGATATTGGCGTGCAATGACATAGATGCCCTTGAATGGGATGAACTGTGTCTGCTTGCCCTTGATGATGACATCATTGCCCTGACGCCAGTGGAGCAGACGGCTGAGCCAGTCGAACATGGCGTTTTCTGCCTGGGTGCGTCCCTCACGGGTAAAGCAGTTCTTTGTGTCGCCGGGGAATCCACCGGGGAAGTCCTTGCGCACATTGCCGTCGGTGATGTGCTTAGTGCCGTTCATCAACACCTCGGTGCCATAGTAGAGCTGTGGTGTGCGGTTGACGGTGAGCAGCAGTGCAAGTGCTTGCTTGAGAGCCACGGTGTCCTTGCCCTCGCCGAGGAAGCGGTCGGTGTCGTGATTCTCGAGGAATGCCATCACATTGGATGGGTTGGGATAGAGATAGTCATACACAAAACTGTTGTATATGCGATTGAATCCGTTCCACCACTCGTCGGTCTCCTCGTTCTTTGCCTGGTTGATGCGGTCGAAGAAGGCGAAGTCCATCACTGTGGGCAGGTAGCTGTTCTCCTTGGCAATCTTGGAGTCCTTCTGCCATGCTGCGGTATATGCAGGCTCGGTCACCCATGTCTCGCCAACAGTGTTGAAGTTGGGGTATTCCTCACCGATAGCCTTCATCCAATGTGCCATAGCCTTGGCATCGGCATAGGGATAGGTGTCCATGCGGATGCCGTCGATACCAACGGTTTCTATCCACCACATACTGTTCTGGATGAGATACTTGATGACGTGGGGATTGCGCTGGTTGAGGTCGGGCATGGTGGGTACAAACCATCCGTCAACGGTCTCGTGCAAGTCAATCTTGCTGGCGTAGGGATCGACAACGGGAGTGAGCTTGTATGATGTCTGAAGATACTTGTCGTTCACCTTGGCAGCTCCGTCCATGGTCTTCATCTCCACTGCTTTTGCCTGATTCTCGGGTAGGAGCCATTCGGGAGTGTTGAGCCAGTCCTTTGATGGCATGTCGAGAGTCCAAGGGTGTTCATATCCGCTGTGGTTGAATATCATGTCCATCACGATTTTCAGTCCCTTGGCGTGGGCTTCGTCACACAGTTGGCGATATTCCTCGTTGCTGCCGAAGCGCGGGTCAACACGATAGTAGTTAGTGGTGGCATAGCCGTGGTATGTGCTCTGAGTGCCGTGGTCGGGCGAGTCGTTCTCAAGTACAGGGGTAAACCACAAGGCGGTGACTCCCAACTCCTTGAAGTAGTCGAGGTGCTGGCGTATGCCTTCGAGGTCGCCGCCGTGACGCAATGAGGGTTGGGTTCGGTCGTTCTTGTATGGGCGCATACCTTTCACCTGGTCGTTGTCGGTGCGACCGGATGCAAAGCGGTCGGGCATGAGCATATATAGCACGTCGGCATTTGAGAATCCTTCTCTCTCATATCCTTTCTTCTCGCGAGCCTTGAGGGTGTAGTTCACCTTCTTCTTCTGCTTGCCTTGCTGGAAGAGAAGGGTCATCGTGCCGGGCTGTGCGTCCTTCAGGTTCATATACACCAAGAGATAGTTAGGGGAGTCGAGACGCACGAGTGAGTCGATCTTCACTCCTGGATAGTCGGTGGTGACATCAGCAGTCCTTATGCACTCGCCATATACCATCAACTGGAGGCTTGCGTCCTTCATACCTACATACCAGTCGGTTGGCTCAATCTTGTCGATTTTCACTGCTGCGTTCATAGTCAATGTTGTGCCTAATAACAAGGCGGTTAATATCTTTTTCATTTTATCGTTGATTTTTTACTACTGATTTATTTTTAACCACAGAGATTAAGAGATTTAGAGCTTTTTATTCACTTTAGAGTCTTTATGCCTTTGGCATTTAGAGTTTAAAGAGGGCTGTGCAGTTTTATTCTATTGGCACCTCTGTGTTCTCTGTTGCGCAAGCAACCCATCCTCTCAGAAAGATTAATATCTCTTTTTCTCTTTATCTCTGTGGTTTTAAAAATTATTTAGTATATATAATCAGAGCTTCCTGTGGGGCAACCTCTACCTCTGAGCCTCTATACTCCGAGATGCCAGAGAGATTGATTTGACCTCCCTCGCACACTGAAGTCCATGTGCCGTCGGGGATAGTGACGGTTTGGGCGGTCTTGTTGGAGTTGAGGATTACAACGATGTTGCGCCAAGAGTCGCCGTTGGCGTTGTCTTTGAGGTTAAATGCAATAACATTTTCTGGAGTTGAGATAAACTCCAATCTCTCGCGAACCATAGCGGCGTCGGTCATGCGGAAGGCAGGGTGATTGCGGCGAAGCTCGGTGAGACCACGGTAGTAGTCGAACACCTGCGGATATTTCTCAAGATTCTCCCATGGCAACTGGTTGATGCTGTCGGGCGACTTGAAGCTGTTGTGCACGCCCTTCTTGTCGCGAAGCATCTCTTCTCCGGCAAGGATGAATGGAACACCCTGTGCTGTGAACACAGCCGTCTGTGCCAAGAGGTCGAGACGTATGAGTTCGTCCTCGGTGATGCCGGGGATGCTCGCCTTGAGACGGTCAACGAGGCACATGTCGTCGTGGCAACTGACATAACTAATCATCTGTGCCGGTGAGTTGGTCCAGGGAGCCTTACTGTAGTTAACCTTGGTGATGTCAATCTGCGGATGGTCGATACAGCCTGTGATACCAAACTTGATGCTCTCCTCATTGCCAGGGATGGCACCGAGGAAAGCCGATTTGTGGTCGTCGCTGAACGGTCCGCGGATGGCGTCGCGCATATCGTCGCAGAAAGCACCGATGCGGTCAAGTTGACGAGTATTTGCTTTCATGGCGAGTTTCTCCGTTGGATAGGCACATGCGCCTGCACTCCATCCCTCACCATACATATATATTGAGGGGTCAATCTCGTCGAGTGCCTTGCGGATGAGGTTCATGGTCTCGATGTCGTGAATACCCATAAGGTCGAAGCGGAAGCCATCGATGTGGTATTCCTTTGCCCAATATAGCACCGACTCAATCATGAACTGGCGCATAAGAGGTTTCTCGCTTGCCGTCTCATTGCCACAACCAGAACCGTCGGAGATTTTTCCGTCTTCGGTCATACGGTAGTAATAACCGGGGTAGGTGAGGTTGAAGTTGCTGTTGTCGATATCAAATGTGTGGTTATACACCACGTCGAGTATGACGCGTATGCCTGCCTTGTGAAGTGCCTGCACCATCTGCTTGAACTCCTTCACACGTGCTATGGGGCAAGCGGCATTGGTAGAATAAGAACCTTCGGGCACGTTATAGTTGAGAGGGTCATATCCCCAATTATACTGCGGCACGTCGGGCTTCGACTCATCCACGGAGGCGTAGTCGTAGGACGGCAGGATATGGATTGCATTAACACCGAGATTCTTCAGATGATACACTGCCTTTGGCTCAGTCAAAGCAAGAAACTTGCCCTTGTGCTCCAAACCGGAGTTTGGAGAAACTGAGAAGTCGCGGTGATGCATCTCGTAGATGACAAGGTCGGTGGGCTGCTTGGTCAGCGGACGCTGGTCGCAGCACCATCCCTCGGGATTGGTGTCTGTCATATCGATGATGGCTGCACGACGTCCGTTTTCTCCCACTGCCTTGGCGAATACACCGGGAGTCTCGTTCATCACCTTGCCCTTGGTTTCTACCTGGAAGGTGTAGAACTTGCCCTTGAGGTCGCCTTTGATACTTACAGTCCACAGGTCGTTGCCTGTGCGCTTCATCTTCACGGTCTGCACTTTCTCGCCGCCCACACCTTTTTCATATATATGCACCTTCACGCTCTTTGCCTTCGACGGAGCATTGAGTCGGAACGATGAGGCATCCTTGGTGTAGGTCA
>CALZYS010000005.1 GCA_945830345.1 uncultured Prevotella sp. | reverse complement strand
AGTCCTTGAAACCGAGGAAGTAGAGCACTCCGTCGAGACCGATGGTGTTGATGGACTGCTTGGCGTTGGCCTGCACTCGGGGCTTGGCATGGAAGGCTATGCCGAGTCCGGCTTCGGAAATCATCGGAAGGTCGTTGGCTCCGTCGCCCACGGCGATGGTCTGGGCGAGGTTTACTTTTTCCACTTGGGCTATCAGTTTGAGCAGTTCTGCCTTGCGGTGACCGTCAACGATTTCCCCAACGTAGTTGCCCGTGAGCTTGCCATTGTCGTCAATCTCCAATTCGTTGGCATACATATAGTCGATGCCGTACTTGCGCTGAAGGTATTCGCCGAAGAAGGTGAATCCTCCGCTCAGGATGGCAATCTTGTAGCCATATCGCTTCAACACCGACATCAGACGGTCAACGCCCTCGGTGATGGGCAGTTTCTCGGCGATGTCCTGCATCACGCTCACGTCGAGTCCCTTGAGCAGTGCCACTCTCTCCTTGAAACTCTCCTTGAAGTCAATCTCGCCGCGCATTGCCCTCTCGGTGATGGCCTTCACCTGGTCGCCCACTCCGGCGCGAATTGCCAATTCGTCGATGCACTCCGTCTGAATGAGCGTGGAGTCCATATCGAAGCATATCAGTCGGCGCATGCGGCGGAACATGTTGTCGCGCTGCAGCGAGAAGTCGAATTCCATCTCCGACGAGAGTTGCATCAACTGCGAGCGCATCTCGTTGATGTCGATTGGGGTGCCACGCAGCGAGAACTCGATGCAAGCCCTCACGTTGCGCTCGGGATGCTTGATGCTCTGGCGACCTGTCAGACGGACTATCGAGTCGATGTTCAGGCCCTGTTCCTTGATGACAAACGCCGCTGTGGAAATCTGGCGCGCATTGAGATGGCGGCCGATGATAGTGAGGATGTAGCGGTTCTTGCCCTGCTGCTCCACCCATCCCTCGTATTCCTCGTCGTCGATGGGGGTGAAGGTGATGTTCACTCCTAATTCGGTGGCCTTGAACAGAAGTTCCTTCATTACCTGTCCCGACTGCTGTTCGCTGATTCTGAACAGTATGCCGAGCGAGAGAGTGCTATGGATGTCAGCCTGTCCGATGTCGAGGATATTGGCGTCGTGATGTGCGAGTATGTCCATAAAGGATGCTGTGAGGCCCGGACGGTCTTGTCCTGTTATGCCTACGAGTATTTGTTCTTCTTTATCCATCATATTTCTTTTTTCGGGCAAAGGTAGTTAATTTCTTATAGAAATCATCCTATTTCACGATATTTAACTCTAAATGATTACAAAAAAAATCGGTTGCCTCACGGCGACCGATCTCCAAAAAACAAACTACTTAAAAACTAATCTACTAAAACAAATCAAAAAAATATCTTTTATTCAATTCCATATAGGATAAATTTCAAAAACTAATTTTCGAGTGCAAAATTAGTAAATAATGTGGTATGCACCAAATTTTTTGAAGGGAAAAATATTAAAAAAGTGTAAAAAGAACACGGAAATCGCATGTCGAGCATGCAATCCCCGTGTTTTTGCTATGTGGACTTTACAAAAATTACATCATTCCGCCCATTCCAGGTGCTCCGCCCATTGGGGCAGGATTCTCCTCGGGCTTATCCACGATGAGGCACTCTGTGGTGAGGAACATGCCTGCGATAGAGGCTGCATTCTCAAGAGCAACGCGAGCCACCTTTGCAGGGTCGATCACACCGGCCTTGCGCAGATCCTCGAAGACGTCAGTGCGGGCATTGTAGCCGAAGTCGCCTTCGCCCTCGCGCACCTTCTGCACAACCACTGCACCCTCGCCACCGGCGTTGGCAACAATCTGGCGCAGAGGCTCCTCGATGGCGCGAACCACGATGTTGATACCAGTCTGCTCGTCGGCATTCTCGCCCTTCACGTCCTTCAGGGCGTCGAGGGCACGGATATATGTCGTGCCACCACCGGCAACAACACCTTCCTCAACGGCAGCACGTGTGGCGCAGAGAGCGTCGTCAACGCGGTCCTTCTTCTCCTTCATCTCAACCTCACTGTTGGCACCCACGTAGAGCACTGCCACACCGCCTGCCATCTTGGCAAGACGCTCCTGCAGCTTCTCCTTGTCGTAAGAGCTTGTGGTGTTGGCAATCTCGTTCTTGATCATTGCCACACGGTCAGCGATTGCCTGCTTGTCGCCGGCACCGTTCACGATGGTGGTGTTGTCCTTGCTTACGGTCACCTTCTCGCATGAGCCAAGCATGTCGAGAGTAGCCTGCTCAAGCTTCAAGCCCTTCTCCTCGCTGATTACTACACCGCCTGTAAGTGTGGCGATGTCCTCGAGCATTGCCTTGCGGCGGTCGCCGAAGCCGGGAGCCTTGACAGCGCAAATCTTCAATCCGCCACGCAGACGGTTGACAACGAGTGTTGTCAGAGCCTCAGAGTCAACATCCTCGGCGATTACGAGCATCGGGCGTCCGCTCTCGGCAGCAGGCTGCAGGATGGGCAGGAAGTCCTTGATGTTGCTGATCTTCTTGTCATAGAGAAGGATGTAGGGGCTGTCCATCGTACACTCCATCTTGTCGGCGTCAGTCACGAAATAGCCGCTCAGATAACCGCGGTCGAACTGCATACCCTCAACAACATTAGTATATGTGTCGCGGCTCTTGCTCTCCTCGATGGTGATGACTCCGTCCTTGCTCACCTTGCGCATGGCGTCGGCGATGAGCTTACCGATTTCGGGGTCGTTGTTGGCAGATACGGTAGCCACCTGCTCAATCTTGTCGTAGTTGTCGCCCACCTGCTCTGCATGGTCCTTGATATACTCCACAACGGCTGCAACAGCCTTGTCGATACCACGCTTGAGGTCCATGGGATTGGCACCTGCGGTGACGTTCTTCAGACCCACGTTCACGATGCTCTGTGTGAGGATAGTGGCGGTGGTTGTTCCGTCGCCTGCGTCGTCACCAGTCTTGCTGGCAACGCTTTTCACGAGCTTTGCGCCAGTGTTCTCGAAGTGGTCCTCAAGCTCAACCTCCTTGGCTACGGTAACGCCGTCCTTGGTAATCTGTGGAGCACCAAACTTCTTCTCGATGATAACGTTGCGGCCCTTAGGACCGAGAGTAACCTTGACTGCATTAGCCAACTGGTCAACGCCCCTTTTCAGTAGTTCGCGGGCGTCAGTATCGAATTTTATTTCTTTTGCCATAATACTTTAATACTTTAATTTTTTAATTCTTTAATTCTTTAATTTCTTGCCTTAAGCAAGAACAGCGAGCACGTCGCTCTGGCGCATCATGAGATACTTGGTGCCCTCGTATTCAAGTTCGGTGCCGGCATACTTGCCATAGAGCACCGTGTCGCCTTCCTTGAGGATCATTTCCTCGTCCTTGGTGCCGTTGCCCGCAGCAACAACCTTGCCGCGCAATGGTTTTTCCTTCGCTGTGTCGGGGATGATGATGCCACCGACCTTCTCTTCTGCTGGTGCAGGGAGTATGAGAACTCTGTCTGCCAATGGTTTGATGTTCATAATCTTTAATATTTTTTGTTGTTATACTTATTTTGTTTTCTCTTGCCTCGGATTGATTTCTCTGCCTCGGCTTCACTTTCGGCTATCGCTAAAAGCGTGCCAAATACTGAAAGAATGGCAAAAGATGGCAAAAAACTGCCAATTTGTCAGTTGGATAGATAAAAATATGCCGAAACATTTGGATATATGCGAATAAATTCCTAAATTTGCAGCAAAAAGAACAATACTATAAAATATTGCTGATCATGGAACAACTGAAAAACGAAAAACTCACCGTGACGATATCTGCTCACGGAGCTGAACTGCAGAGCATAAAGAATGCAGAGGGTAGGGAATATCTTTGGCAAGGTGACGAGAAATTCTGGCCTCGCCGCTCGCCGTTGCTTTTCCCCATTGTGTGTGGACTTTGGAAGGATGAATACCGTGTTGACGGACATACATACAATTTGCCGCGTCATGGATTTGCCCGCGACATGGATTTTGAGGTTGTCGAGAAGACGGACACGAGTGTCACCTATACTCTCGAATCCAACGAGCAGACAAGGGATGTGTATCCATATGACTTCGAACTCGACGTCACTTATCTCCTCAACGACGATGCCATTAGTGTGATATGGTCGGTTAAGAATACCGGCAAGGATGAGATGCACTTCCAGATTGGCGGACATCCGGCTTTCAATCTCCCGGGAGTGAATGAGGGCGACAAGATGCACGGTTCAATCCTCTTTGACAATGTGGAGCCGCTCACCCGTATCATTGGAAATACCGGGGGATGTATCAAGCCCGAGAGATATGAACTGAAGACCGACCGCCAGGTGTGGAATTTCGATGAGGAGTCGTTTGCCGACGATGCAGTGATTCTCGACAAGTCGCAGGTGGGATTGGCTGTCATTCAGGATGCCGAGGGGCAGCCGCAGGTGGGTCTGTCGTTCGAGGCTCCTTGTGTGGGTATTTGGAGTCCCTACGGCAAAAACGCCCCGTTTGTATGTATCGAGCCCTGGTATGGCGTGCACGACTGGGCTGGATATGAGGGCGAATTCAAGGACAAGTATCTCATGAACCATCTCCTCCCCGGAGCCATGTTCGTGAGCGACTATGAGATAAAGATTTTCTAATCTCTTAATCTCTGTGGTTTTAATAATATATAATAATGTAAGATGAATATCAAGAAGAATTTGGGATGGATTATCCCGGTGGCTATTATTGTGGTGATTGTACTTTGGGCAATCGGTGGTTACAACGGTATGGTGAAGATGGACGAGCAGGTGCAGAACAAGTGGGCTAACGTCGAGACGCAGTATCAGCGTCGTGCTGACCTGATCCCCAATCTCGTGAGCACCGTAAAGGGATATGCCAAGCATGAGCAACAGACATTGGAGGATGTGGTGAAGGCACGCAGCGAGGCTACACAGGTGAAGGTGGACGCCGAGAATCTCACTCCCGAGAAGTTGGCGGCTTTCCAGAAGGCTCAGAGCGGAGTAAGTTCGGCTCTCGGTCGTCTCTTGGCTGTGGCAGAGAACTATCCCGACCTCAAGGCCAATCAGAACTTCCTCGAACTGCAGTCGCAGTTGGAGGGCACCGAAAACCGCATCACCGTGGCTCGCAAGGACTTCAACGACACGGCAAAGTCTTACAACCAGGCCATTCGCCAGTTCCCGAAGAATATCCTCGCCGGTATCTTCGGTTTTGAGAAGAAGTCATACTTCGAGGCTGAGGCTGGAAGCGAGAAGGCACCGAAGGTGGAGTTTTGAGTCCGACTGCGTCGGGAATTAAAATATTAAAGAATTAAAATATTAAAGTTCTTTGTAGCAAATTGAAGAAATTGAAGTCTAAGAGTATATACATCACAATCCTGCTGATGGTGGTGACCATGATTCCGCTTAGGTCATTAGCCAAGGAATATTGCGTGAAGGATGTGCCCAACGTCTTGCTGCAGGATGCCCGACAGAGGGTGAGCGACCCCGAGGGATTGCTCTCGGCGGCTGCCCGCGATTCGGTCAACCGTATGCTTGCCTCGCTCAAGGGCGAGGATGGGGCAGAGGTGGCAGTGGTGATGCTGCCGTCGATAGGTGATGCCGACCTCTTCGACTTTGCCCACGAACTGTTCCGCACATGGGGCATTGGAGGCAAGAAGAGCAATCGCGGACTGCTGCTGCTCTATGTGGCAGACATACGCAGGGTGAGATTCACCGTGGGCGACGGTCTTGAAGGCACAATGACCGATGCCGCCTGCAAGCGCATCATCGAGCGCACCATGATACCACACTTCAAGAAGGGGGACACCGACGGTGGTGTTGTTGCCGGAATTTCTGCTGCTTGCGAGCGCATACGTGGTGCAGGCGAGGCCGAGGAACAGGCATCTGACGAGGAAGACGAGTTTAGCCTCATTGCCGCTTTGCTCTTTGTAGGAGGCGCAGTGGTGTTCTTCTTACTGTTGGTAGTATTGGTTGATCGCGCCTCGCGCAAGTGCAAGTACTGCGGTAAGGTGGCTCTCCGACATTTGAATACCGACATCTACAAGATGAACGGCAGACGATACAAGCGCGAGACGCTCATCTGCGGCAACTGTGGTAAATTGACCGAGCGCGTCAGGGACATCTCTGATGACGATAGTGGTGCTGCGGCTGCCGGCTTCATTGCCGGTTCGATGCTTGGCGGCGGACGCCGAGGTGGCGGTTTCGGTGGTGGAGGCGGATTCTCCGGCGGCAGTTGGGGAGGCGGCACCACCAGTGGCGGAGGTGCCTCGGGAGGATGGTGAAGTCCAAAGGCCGAGGCCTTTGGAAATTAAAGAATTAAAAAATTAAAGAATTAAAGCCCTCTGAAGGTTAAAAAATTAAAGAATTAAAATGTATATATTATGAAAGATTTCATGAAACAGGCGTTTGCCACTGTCGTAGGAATATTGATATTCACGGTGGCAATGGGAATTATCGGAGTCATTTCGATTGTGGGTATGGTGGCTTCCACCGACTCCACTCCCAAAGTAAAGGACAATTCGGTGCTCGTGCTCGACCTTAACGGAGTGATGCAGGAGCGCTCAGAGGATGACATCTATGGTTTCCTCACAGGAGGCGAGATGAGCAGTTTGGGGCTTGAAGACCTTACCGAGGCTATTGACAAGGCCAAGGCCGACGACAATGTAAGGGGTATTTATATCGAGGCAGGTATGTTTGTTCCCGATGGTCCAGCCTCTGTACAGGCGTTGCGCGGCAAGTTGGCTGAGTTCAAGAAGAGCGGCAAGTGGATTGTGGCCTATGCCGACCAATACACTCAGTCGGCATACTGGCTTTGCTCAGTGGCTGACAAGGTGATGATTAATCCTGATGGTATCCTCGATTGGCACGGACTCTGTACTGAGACGATGTATTACAAGGACCTCATGGCCAAGTTTGGCGTGAAGATGCAGATTGCAAAGGTGGGCAAGTTTAAGAGTGCCGTTGAACCGTTCTTTGCAGATAAGATGAGTGATGCCAACCGCGATCAGATAAGCGTTTATCTCAACGGAATATGGAATAATATGGTGAAGGACGTTGCCCAGAGCCGCAAGCTCGACGCAAAGACTCTCAATGCCTATGCCGACAGTCTTGTCACCTTCTCTTCTGCCGACGACCTCGTGAAGATGAAGCTTGTAGATCAGGTGGCATACTATGATGAGGTGAAGGCCGACATAAAGAAGCGCCTCGATCTCGATGATGACGACATGATTAGCCAGGTGAGCGTTAAGCAGATGTGCGCCCAGCCCAACAAGAACAAGGCTGACGACCGTATTGCCGTTTACTATGCCTATGGCGACATCGTTTCCGACGCTGAGGGAGGCGTGCAGCAGGGTACATGCATCAGTTCGGGCGACGTAGTGCCCGAACTTGAGGAGCTTATGGACGACGACGATATCAAGGCTGTCGTTCTGCGTGTTAACTCTCCTGGTGGCAGTGCCTATGCCTCAGAGCAGATATGGCGTGCCGTCACACGACTTAAGGCGAAGAAACCTGTAGTTGTCTCTATGGGCACATACGCTGCTTCGGGTGGCTATTACATCAGTTGTGCCGCCAGCTACATTTATGCCGAACCTACAACCCTCACAGGCAGTATCGGTATATTCGGTATGTATCCCGACGTTAGCGGATTGCTCACCGACAAACTCGGATTGAAGTTCGACCATGTCAAGACCAACAAAAACAGTCAGTTTGGCACCACCTCACGCCCTTTCACCGAGGAGGAGATGCAGTATCTCACCAACATGGTTGACCGTGGTTACAAGACATTCACCAAGCGTGTCAGCGACGGACGAAAGATTTCCGTTGAGCGCGTGTATGAGATAGCAGAGGGTAGGGTATGGACCGGACAGGATGCCCTCAAGATCAAGCTTGTCGATGGTATTGGCGGTATCGACCAGGCTGTGGCTAAGGCTGCCGAACTTGCCAAGGTGAAGGAATACCGCACTAAGGCTTATCCTGCCAAGGCCGACATGTTTGAGAGCTTGCTCAACCGTGCCTCTTCTGAGGGCGGCAACTATCTCGATGGCAAGTTGCGTGCCACCTTGGGCGAGTATTACGCTCCGTTCATGTTCCTCAAGAAGCTCGACCGCAAGGATGCTATCCAGGCAAGAATGCCGGTGGATATAGTTATTAAATAATATATATAAGGTATATAAAGAGAAAGTGCGAGTAGAAGGTGACTTCATAAAGATAAACAAATGGTTTCTTCCGCTGAGTTGGCTCTATGGCCTTGGCGTGAAGTTTCGTAATATGCTTTTTGAGATAGGCATACTGCGTAGTGAGAGTTTTGACGTGCCGGTCATCTCGGTGGGTAATATCACCGTGGGCGGTACGGGCAAGACTCCCCATGTTGAATATCTAATCGAATTGCTCAAGGACAAGGCGAAGGTGGCAGTGCTAAGTCGTGGATACAAACGACGCACAAGGGGGTTCGTCATTGCAGATGACAAGGCTACGGCAAGGACGGTAGGTGACGAACCGTTACAGATGAAATCTAAATATGGCGACGACATCACGGTGGCTGTGGATCGCAAGAGATGTCACGGCATACGCCAACTGATTTGCCAAGAGGATGACATAGACGTGGTATTGCTTGACGACGCCTTCCAGCATCGTTATGTCAAACCAGGTGTGAATATCTTGCTTGTTGACTATCATCGTCTGATTATCTACGACAAACTCCTGCCGGTAGGACGACTGCGCGAACCGCTCAGTGGCAAGAACAGGGCGGACATCGTGATAGTCACCAAGTGCCCCCACGACCTCAAACCGATGGAGTATAGGGTTATCACCAAGGCGATGAATCTCTATCCCTTCCAGCGATTGTTCTTCACATGTCTTGAATACAGGAATATAACTCCCGTGTTCAGTGGCAAGGAACGGACGCTTGAGAGTATCGGCAAGGACTGGTATATATTGCTGCTTACGGGTATTGCCTCGCCACGTCAGATGATTGAAGACCTCTCCCCACGATATCCTAATATCACCCCTCTGACATTCGGCGACCATCATGCCTTCTCCTCCTCTGATGTGGCTCGCATTAATAATGAATTTGCATCCTTGCCCAATCCCAAGATGATAATCACCACCGAGAAGGATGTCACACGCCTTATCGCTGTTGAAGGACTCAGTGAGGAGGTGCGCGATGCGATGTATGCACTACCAGTGAAGATACGCTTCATGCTTGGACAAGAAGAATCGTTTAACGAAAAAATTATAGGATATGTACGAAAGAATTCAAGAAACAGCATCCTGGCTAAAGCAAAGGATGACCACAAGTCCAGAAACGGCAATAATTTTAGGGACAGGCCTCGGACAATTAGCTTCAGAAATAACTGATGCCTACGAGTTCCCATATACAGAAATCCCCAATTTCCCAGTCTCTACAGTCGAGGGACATGCCGGCAAACTCATTTTCGGCAAATTGGGCGGTAAGGACATCATGGCCATGGAGGGACGCTTCCATTACTACGAGGGCTACTCGATGAAGGAGGTGACGTTCCCCATTCGTGTTATGTATGAACTTGGCATCAAGACACTCTTCGTCAGCAATGCCTCGGGAGGCATGAACCCCGAGTTCAAGATTGGCGACCTCATGATTATCACCGACCACATCAACTTCTTCCCCGAGCATCCTCTGCGCGGAAAGAATTTCCCCACTGGCCCACGTTTCCCCGATATGCACGAGACCTACGACCTCGGCCTGATAGCTGAGGCTGACAGTATAGCCAAGGAGAAGGGCATCCGTGTGGTGCATGGCGTGTATATCGGTGTACAGGGACCTACATTCGAAACTCCTGCCGAGTATAAGATGTACCACCGCTTAGGTGCTGATGCCGTGGGTATGAGTACTGTGCCCGAGGTTATCGTGGCTCATCATTGCGGCATACGCACCTTCGGTATTAGCATCATCACCGACCTTGGACTTGAGGACACACCCGTTGAGGTGAGCCATGAGGAGGTGCAGGTGGCTGCCAACAATGCCCAGCCGCTCATGACCGAGATAATGCGTGAGATGATTCGTAGAAGTTAATATAATATGGATATATCTAAATTAGGAGAATTCGGTCTTATCGACCGCCTGACCAAGGACTACCAACCCAAGAACGCCTCCACAGTATATGGGGTGGGCGACGATTGTGCAGTGCTCGACTATAAGGATAAGCAAGTGCTCGTCACCACCGACATGCTGATGGAGGGTGTGCACTTCGACCTCACATATATCGACATGGAGCACCTTGGTTACAAGTCGGCAATGGTGAATATCAGTGACATCTTCGCCATGAACGGAACTCCAAGGCAGATGACCGTGTCGCTTGCCATAAGCAAGAGATTTCTGGTGGAGGACATTGAGGTGTTCTACAAAGGACTTCGACTCGCCTGTGACAAGTGGAATGTGGATGTCATAGGTGGCGATACCACATCGTCATATACAGGTCTTGCCATAAGCATCACCTGTATTGGCGAGGCCGACAAGGACGACATCGTATATCGCAATGGAGCCAAGGATACTGACCTCGTGTGCGTCTCTGGCGATCTCGGGGCGGCTTATATGGGGCTCCAACTGCTCGAGCGTGAGAAGTCGGTGTATTACCAGCAAGTGGAGGAGGCCAAGAAGAAGGGCGACAACCGTGCCCTTGAGGAATTGCGCGATTTCCAACCTGATTTCGTGGGCAAGGAATATCTGCTCCAGCGACAGTTGCAGGCTGAGGCGCGTGGCGACATCATCGAGAAACTGCGCGCTGCGGGAGTGAAACCCACGGCGATGATGGACATCAGCGACGGACTAAGCAGCGAACTCCTGCATATCTGCAAGCAGAGCCATGTGGGATGCCGTATCTTCGAGAAGAACATCCCCATCGACTATCAGACGGCGGTGATGGCAGAAGAACTCAATCTCAATGTAACAACATGCGCTCTCAACGGCGGTGAGGATTATGAACTCCTCTTCACCGTGCCCATTGGCGATCATGAGCGCATTAAGGAAATTGAGGGAGTGCATCTCATCGGGCATATCACCAAGGAATCCTTAGGAAAGGTGCTTGTCGCAAGAGATAACAGCGAGTTTGAACTCGTGGCACAAGGATGGAATCCTTTGAAGGATTAGCTGTGAAATTATGTATCTTTTTCAACTATTTAAGCATGAAAATCTAAATAGTTGTTAAATTGATAGTATTTCCGCTTCAAAGATTTGGTAGTTTCAAAAATAGTTAGTACCTTTGCACCCGCAAATGAGAAACAACGGTGCCATAGCTCAGTTGGTAGAGCAAAGGACTGAAAATCCTTGTGTCCCCGGTTCGATTCCTGGTGGCACCACTCATACAAAGAAAGCTGCTCAATTTGAGCGGCTTTTTTTGTGTGTTTATACATTTAATAACAAATTAAATCAGATTATCTTTGGTAGTACCAAAAAATAATAGTACCTTTGCCCAATAATTCATCTATTGAACGCGAACAATGGGTATAATAATTGGAATTGATGTGGGCATAAGCACCACGAAAATCATAGGAATAAAGGATGGCGAGGTAGTGTCGCCAATACGTATTACGGCTATCGACCCCGTGACTTCGCTCTACGGGGCGTTCGGCAAGTATCTTCACGACACAGGTATCAGTTTGACCGATATTGAGCATATCATGCTGACGGGTGTGGGCAGCGCTTATATCGACAAACCGGTGTATGGACTGCCGACAACCAAGGTGGAGGAGTTTCTCGCCGACGGACTGGGGGCTCGCCATGAGTCGGGCATCAAGGATGCCATTGTGGTGAGCATGGGCACCGGCACCTCTTTTGTCAAGTGCGTGGGCGACGACATCTGCCATATCGGAGGTATTGGAGCCGGGGGCGGTACGTTGCAGGGCTTGTCGCGCCTGTTGCTCAATACAGGCGATGTTGACTATGTGTGTGAGCTTGCCCAAAAGGGTAATCTCTCTAATATTAATCTTTTGATTGGTGACATCAGTGCATGTCCGTTGCCTGGATTGCCGATGGATGCCACTGCCTCTCTGTTCGGTAAGGCGCAGAGCAATGCCCAGCCCGAGGATGTGGCTCGTGGTGTTATCTACATGGTGCTGCAGTCGATAGGCAGTGCGGCTGTGTTGGCGGCGATAGGCAGTCATGTCAAGGACTTTGTGCTCATAGGCAATCTCACCCTTCTGCCGGCGTGCAAGGAGATATTCCCCGCGATAGGCGAACTGTATGGAGTAAGGTTCCACATACCGCAACATTCCGAGTTTTGCACAGCCATTGGAGCAGGATTAAATTATTTTAATAATAAGTGACTCAACTTTCGCAAGTAGGGGAAGTTAACTTCTGAATGTTGAGTACATGCGAAACTTAAGTAATATAGAAAAAATATGAAAAAAAATAGAATATGTGAACTCTTCGGTATTGAGAAACCGATAATTCAGGGAGGAATGGTATGGTGTAGCGGTTGGCGACTTGCCTCTGCCGTGAGCAATGCCGGTGGTCTTGGACTCCTTGGTGCAGGATCTATGCACCCCGAGACCCTCATTGAACATATCCACAAGATGAAGGAAGCCACATCCAAGCCATGGGGCATAAACGTGCCGCTGATGTATCCCGAGATAGACAGGTTGATTGACATCATCATCTTAGAGGGAGTGAAGATTGTGTTCACATCTGCTGGCAGTCCCAAGAAATTCACTGCCCGTCTGCATGAGGCAGGCATAAAGGTTGCCCACGTAGTGTCGAGCAGTCTGTTCGCCCGCAAATGCGAGGATGCCGGAGTGGATGCCATTGTGGCCGAAGGATTTGAGGCTGGAGGGCATAATGGTCGTGAGGAAACGACTACACTCACGCTGATTCCACAGGTGTGCAAAGCCACCTCGTTGCCCTTGATTGCAGCCGGAGGAATAGGTAGCGGCGAAGCTATCCTTGCAGCCCAGGCTTTGGGAGCCGAGGGCGTGCAGATAGGCACCCTCTTTGCCCTTGCCGCCGAGAGTTCGGCGAGCGATGAGTTTAAGCGTCTTTGCACCTCGCTCAACGAGGGCGACACGATGCTTTGCCTGAAGAAGATTTCCCCCACGCGTCTTGTCAAGAACTCCCTGTATGCCAAGGTTGCTGAGGCAGAGGCGGCAGGTGCCGATGCCGACGCATTGCGCACGATAATGGGTAAGGCTGCCTCCAAGCGTGGCATCTTCGAGGGCGATGTGGAGAACGGAGAGATAGAGATTGGTCAGATAGCATCCGCGGTGAAGTCAATCGACACTGTGGCTGACATCTTCGACCGCCTCGATAGGGAGTATAATCAGAGGATTGAGGAGTTGACTCCCTCCAAAATAATATAAATTATGAGAGGAAAGATTGATTGCTTTTTGGCTTGCGACGACTTCAGGGTGCTGGAGCCGACGATAAAGTTTCTGCGCGACAGCAGGACAACCCATCATATACATCTCTTAGTGAATGAGAATATGGCATCGAGTGGCGAGGTGCCCGAGGGCTGCGCCCTTGTTGTGGTGGATTCGCTCACAAGCAGCAACACGATGATGAGCATTGCCGAGAATGCCGATTCCGACTATGCCCTGTTGCTCACCAAACCCACTCCGCTCAACGTGGGTATGACAGCCTTGGAACGACTCTTGCGAGTGGCAGCCGATGCAGATGCGGCAATGGTGTATAGCGACCACTACTCGATAGAGAACGGCGAGATGAAGCAACATCCCGCCATCGACTATCAGAAAGGCAGTATCCGTGATGATTTCGACTTCGGTTCGCTTGTGCTCATCAACAGCCGACTGCTCAGGGAGTATGCCGACACCCAGGTTGAGACCGACGAACTCAAGCATGCGGGATTCTACGACCTGCGCCTCTTCCTCAGTCGCAAGGGCGAGATTCTCCACATCAACGAGTATCTCTACACCGAGGAGGAGCGCGACCTCAGGGCAAGCGGTGTGAAGCAGTTCGATTATGTCAATCCCGCCAACCGTGAGGTGCAGATTGAGATGGAGCAGGTGGCTACGCGTCATCTCGATGCCATCGGGGCTCTCGTGGATACCAACTACTATCAATATCCCGACTTCAACGAGCAGGACTTCCCCGTCGAGGCTTCAGTTATTATCCCCGTCAGAAACCGTGAGAAGACCATCCTTGATGCCATCCGAAGTGCATTGCAGCAGGAGACAAACTTCGAATACAACGTCATCGTCGTTGACAATCACTCTACCGACGGAACTACGGAGTTAATTAGGAATGAGGAATTAGAAATTAGGAATGAGGAATGTGGAAGGCGGCTTATTCATATTATCCCCGAGCGCAACGACTTGGGAATAGGCGGATGCTGGAATATGGCTATCAATGATGAGCGGTGCGGACGATTTGCCGTGCAGCTCGACAGCGACGACCTCTATTCCTCGCCACATACTTTGCAGACCATCGTTGATGCCTTCAAGCAACAGAAGGCGGCAATGGTGATTGGCTCCTACAGAATGTGCGACTTCGACCTCAACACCCTGCCTCCCGGACTCATCGCCCACAAGGAGTGGACCGACGAGAACGGACCAAACAATGCATTGCGAATCAATGGATTGGGAGCGCCACGAGCCTTCTTCACCCCCTTGCTACGACAGATACAGTTTCCCAACACGAGCTATGGCGAGGACTATGCCCTCGGACTCGTCTTCTCGCGTCGCTATCGCATAGGCAGAATCTTCGACGAACTCTATCTATGCCGCCGATGGGGAGGCAACAGTGATGCGGCGTTGAGCATCGACAAGATAAATGCCAACAACCTGTATAAGGACCGCTTGCGCACATTGGAAATATCGGCACGCCAGCAGATGCAGAAGGGTAAGGCCGACATCATGATTGACAGTCCGCTGCTCAGATTCTTCAACCGCCAGTTGGAGACATGGGACGAGGCTCGCCGACGCTATCAGCAGTTGCAGGGAGTGAAGACACGCGAACTGCCCTGTGACGCCATCACCATCAACGTGCAATGGAATCCCGCAAGGATAACATCCACGGGTGCCAAGATTGACAAGAAGGCAATAGCTGAGCGTCCATGTTTCCTCTGCGAGGCCAACCGCCCCAAGGAACAGACTAAGAAGATTATCGACGAGCACTTCGAATTGCTCGTCAATCCGTTCCCCATACTGCCCACACACTTCACCATCCCCTCGCTACGCCACGAGCCCCAGCGCATATTGGGCAACTATGGCGAGGTGTTCAATCTGCTCGACGAATATCCCGAGATGATGGTGTTCTACAACGGACCCAAATGCGGTGCCTCGGCTCCCGACCATGCTCATTTCCAGGCAGGCACCAGCGGTGTGTTGCCCTTGCAACGCAGTTGGCAGCGACTCTCGCGCAATCTCACCCCCATACTCGAATACGAGGATGGCGAGGGCGTATGGAACATCAGCGACTATACCGTGGCTGCCCTCCTCATCAAGAGCAAAAACAAGAAGAGCGGACAACGACTATTTAATATCGTATATAACTCCCTGCCTCAGAATGAGGGTGACACCGAACCGATGATGAACGTTGTAGCCTGGCGTGTTGCCGACAGTTATCTCTCGGTGGTCTTCCCTCGCGAGAAACATCGTCCCGACTGCTATTCGGCTGAGGGTGAGGCACAGTATCTCGTTAGTCCCGGTGCCCTCGACATGGCAGGTCTGATGATCACTCCTCGCCAGGAAGACTTCGAGCGTCTCACTGCCGACAAGGCTGAGGCTATCCTCCGCGAGGTGGCTCTCGGCGACGACAAGATGACCAAGGTGATAGAGCGGATAGTGAAGCACAAGTCTGCCCCCCGACGCAATCACGAATACAAGGAAGAACCGATGGTGAAGGTGGGAATAGTGAGCGGACAGAAGATATCCTTTGTCCTTAATTCCCCATACACAGCCAAAGGCGAGACCCTCGAAGGCGAGCAGACGGTGGAGTTTTCCGAAGGCGGCATCTTGTGGCGTGGCAACCAGTATCGTGAACTCACTTTCCGTCCGCACACTGAGGATGCCTCGTTCTCACTCCACGATGTCACCATAGGCGTCAACTTCCATTGGCAGCGCAAGCAGACTCAGGTGTTCAACGGACAGCTCCAACTTGTGGTAGAGGCCGACGAGATTACTGCCATCAACATCATCCCCGTCGAGAAATACCTCAAGAGTGTCATATCCAGTGAGATGAGTGCCACGTCGAGTGTCGAGTTGCTCAAGGCGCATGCCGTCATCTCTCGCTCATGGCTCTTGGCTCAAATGGAGAAGAGATCCAAACTGAAGGACGGTACCAACAGTTTCTTCTCGTTCATCAAGAAAGACGACGAGATAATCCGATGGTACGACCGCGAGGACCACACGATATTCGATGTCTGTGCCGACGATCATTGCCAGCGCTATCAGGGTATCACCAATGCGGGCAATGCCACCGTCGAGGAGGCTGTGAATGCCACCCGCGGACAGGTGCTCACGAGCGAGGGCGAGATATGCGATGCCCGCTTCAGTAAGTGCTGCGGAGGCATCACCGAGGAGTTCCAGTATTGCTGGGAAAACACTCCGAAGCCTTATCTCTTGTCGGTGGTGGATAATGAGGAATTAGGAATTAGGAATGAGGAATTAGGAATTAGGAATTGCTGCGCAAACCGAATGCAGAGCCGAGATTGCTCGAGCTATGCTGAGGTGAAGCCAGCAATCGACGAAGTCAATGAGGAATTCTTCGACCGCTGGATTCGCACTTCGCCCGAGGCATATTGCAACACTACCGACAAAGCGGTGCTCTCGCAGGTGCTAAATGACTACGACCAGGAGACGCCCGACTTCTATCGATGGCGAGTGGAATATACCCAGGAGGAACTCTCGCGCTTGATAGCGGAGAAGACCAAGGACGACTTCGGATATATCATCGACCTCGTTCCCGTGGAGCGTGGAAAGAGCGGCAGGATATGCCGACTGAAGATCATTGGTACGAAGAAGACGCTCACCATCGGCAAGGAGTTGGAGATACGCCGCACGCTCAGCGACACCCATCTCTACAGCAGTGCCTTTGTGGTTGACAAGCACTATGCCGAAGGCCTTGCTCCCGAAGACAGGGCAACTGCCGTTCCCGTAAGGTTCACCATTATCGGTGCCGGATGGGGACACGGAGTAGGCCTCTGTCAGATAGGTGCCGCCGTGATGGGTGAGAAGGGATATCCTTACGACCGGATTCTCCTGCATTACTATCGTGGAGCGGAAATAAAGAAATTTTATATGTAAAGAATATGAAAAAGAGAAATCCCTGGGTGTGGATTCCCACGCTCTACTTTGCCGAAGGCCTGCCCAACATCATCGTCACCGGATTGTCGGTGGTGATGTATATGCAGATGGGACTTTCGGATGCCGAGGTGGGCTTATATACAGGATGGCTTGCCCTCCCTTGGGTTATCAAGCCCCTGTGGAGCCCGTTTATCGATTTGTTGAAGACCAAGCGCTGGTGGGTGCTTGCAATGCAGGCGTTGATAGGAGCCTCGCTTGCCGGCATAGCGTTCTCCATACCCACTGCCTTCTGGTTTCAGTCAACAATGTGCCTCTTCTTCCTCATTGCCTTCTGCAGTGCCACCCACGATATTTCCGCCGACGGATTCTACATGATAGAACTCGACGACCACAACCAGGCCAAATATGTAGGACTGCGCAACACGTTCTATCGCCTTGCCATCATCTTCGTCAATGGTATGTTGGTGTCGTTGGCAGGCATCCTTCAGGTGATGTTCCGTGGACAGATACGCTTCACATGGGCGTTGATATTCTACGGTCTTGCCGGATTGTTCATTGGTATTTGGCTATATCATAGCCGTTTTATGCCTCGTCCGGCAGACGATGTGCAGACAAAGCGGACGGTGAGGGAAGTGACGGCAGAGCTGAAGAATATGTTTGTCACGTTCTTCCGCAAGTTTGACCGTCGCGGCACGTTGATAGTTATGCTCTTCCTTTTGCTATACCGCTTCCCCGAGGCATTGCTCAACACGATGACCAAGACCTTCATGCTTCGCCACAACTATGCTGGCGGTTTGGGACTCTCGCCTCAGGAATACGGACTGGCCAACGGCACGGTGGGACTCATCGGACTCCTTCTCGGCGGCATCATCGGTGGCATCCTCGTCAGTCGAGATGGCATGAAGCGCTGGCTCTGGCCGATGGTTTGCGCCATCACGCTGCCCGACGTTGTGTATATCTATCTCAGCTATTCTCTCAACTCCAACCTGATAGTAGTCTCGTCATGCCTCTTTGTCGAGCAGTTTGGCTATGGACTCGGATTTACCGTCCTCACCCTCTATATGCTCTATTACAGTCAGGGCAAGTACAAGACCTCCCACTATTCCATCTGCACCGGTATATCCTACCTCGGTCTGATGCTTCCCGGAATGCTTTCGGGATATATCAAGGACATGGTAGGCTATCGCATGTTCTTCATTATCGTGATGGCATGCTGCGTCATCACGTTTGCCGTGACAGCCTTCCTTAAGATAGACCCCGAATTCGGCAAGAAAGAGAAATCCTCTAAAGAATAGGAGAAACCCTATTCCGAAATAGGAATTTCATCTGCCGACGATTGCGGATTAATGACTACCTTTGCACCGTCAAACAGTTATTAACGCATTAAAAAAATAAAGATTATGAAGAGAATATTTACACAGGTCACAATGGTGATGATGACACTCGTAATGGGAATGACACTGACGAGTTGCGACGAAGACGTTGACCAGGCATACGACCTCAACGGCACTTGGGAAGGATGGATACGTACCACAAGGATGAGCGACCGCTTCAATGATTATACAGAGGATTGGGAGACGGTGATAAAATTTGTTCAGGACGGAGAATTCTCTCGTGGCGGCTATGGTATAGAATTCGACAAGAGTCCGCGTGGATATAGATATGTCAACGAGTTTGAATGGTATGTGCGCAATGGTAGAATCTATATACTTTATGACGACGGCACAGACATCGTCATCGACAGATATTCACAGTCGAGAGACCGTTTCTCAGGTATCTTCTGTGATGCCCGCACCTATGAGGATGTGGCTTCCTTCCAGCTCATAAAGACCAGCGACAATCCCTATTGGGCTCCCACGCGCTCAGCCAATCCCGCCCCCACAGACAGTATTAAGGGACCAAGGAAATAATTTTTTAATCCCTCAATTAATACAAATACTTAAAAATGCTGAATATTTTTGCGATATTCAGCATTTTTTTATACCTTTGCACCTTATAATAAGTATAATGGCAATGGAAGCAAGCAAAAAGATACTATTAGGAATGAATGTCGATGAACTCAAGCAGCTCGTCTCAGAGCTTGGTATGCCCGCTTTTACAGCCAAGCAGATAGCTAAGTGGATGTACGATGCCAACGTGAAGGACATCGACCAGATGACCAATATATCCAAGGCCAACCGCTTGAAACTCAGTGAGAACTGCGAGATAGGAGCCATGCCTCCATTGGATTGCCAAAGGTCTAAGGACGGCACCATTAAGTATCTCTTCCCCACGGCAAGCGGCAAGTTTGTCGAGACGGTGTATATCCCCGACGGCGACAGGGCCACGCTCTGCGTGTCGTCGCAGGTGGGGTGCAAGATGAACTGCCTCTTCTGTCAAACCGGTAAGCAAGGCTTTGAGGGCAACCTCACCGCAGCCGACATACTCAATCAGATCTACTCGCTGCCCGAGATAGCCTCGCTCACCAATATCGTGTTTATGGGACAAGGCGAACCGATGGACAACCTCGACAATGTGCTGCGCGCCACTCAGGTGCTCACTGCCGATTGGGGCTATCAGTGGAGTCCCAAGCGCATCACTGTGAGCAGTGTGGGCATCAAGAACAAGCTCAAGCGATTCCTCGACGAGAGCGAGTGCCACATCGCCATCAGTATGCATTCGCCGCTCCACGAACAACGCCTCACCCTCATGCCTGCCGAAAGACAGATGGCAATAGCAGATGTGGTGGCGTTGCTCAAGCAATATGACTTCACCCATCAGCGCCGCTGCTCCTTCGAGTATATCGTCTTCGGTGGAGTCAACGACTCGATGGTTCATGCCCGCGAGATAGTGAGGCTCGTTGATGGGTTGGAGTGCAGAGTCAATCTCATCCGCTTCCACACCATCCCCGATGTCCCTCTGCATGGCGCCGACGACAAGAAGATGGAGACACTTCGCGACTACCTCACCAATCACGGCGTGTTCACCACCATACGTGCCAGTCGCGGACAGGACATCTTCGCTGCCTGCGGATTGCTCACAACCGCCAAGAAGAACAATGAGGTGTAGGTGGATATGCTCGTTGAAAGTAGTGCTCCTGGCATTGACAGCCTCAGTGCTTTCGTCATGCGGCGACGGAGCCAGTATGAAGCCTCGCAGCAGTGGTGAGCCCTATGATGTAGTGGTGGTGTCAAATGACTCGAGAGTGCGCACCATATTAAGCAGGATGTTGGAGACTCTGCTTCCCGGATTGCCGCAGCAGGAGAATGCCTTCGATGTCAGTCATGCCGCCGACGGCTCCTCACTCCAGGCCTATCGCTATGCCAGGGCTATAGTTGTGGCGGATATTGATGCTCAGCGCCATTCTGCCACACGTCTGAGGTACGAGAAAGACGTATATGCCTCGCCGCAGATGATAGTGTATTTAGAGACACCGTCTGCCGACTCGCTGATTGCCGACCACACTCGCATAGGCGGTTCGCTGAGGGCATTGCTTGGCAGATTCGAGACCAACACGGCATTGCGCCATCTGCGCAAGAGCCATTCGCCCGCAAGGGAGAAGGAGGTGGAGAAGGCGGTAGGGTGCTGCATCCTCGTGCCCGCCGACCTTGTCAAGACCAAGTCGGGCGACCACTTTATATGGCTCTCCGCCGACGGCAGCAGCTCTGTGCGCAGTATATGCATCTATTCCGCCCCGGGCACCGATGTGTCAGTAGATAGGCTCACGGCATTGCGCGACAGTGTGATGAGAGTCAATATCAAGGGCGAGACCGACGCTATGTATCTCACCACCGAGCGACGCATTGCCCCATCGCTCAGGACCATCAAGGTGGGCGGCAGAATGGTAGTGGAGATGCGCGGACTGTGGCAGATGCAGGGCGACATCATGGGCGGTCCCTTCGTCAGTCACACGATAGTAGATACCCTCCGTGGCAGGACAATCACCGCCGAGGCATTCGTGTATGCCCCCGGCGAGCCTAAAAGGAATATAATCAAGAGAATGGAGGCTGCGCTCTATACGCTCAGTCCCCGATGATAAACAAAATATAATAATCTTTTATGGAAGAAAACAAGAAAATACGCGTTGCTATCACCCATGGTGATACAAACGGCATCGGATATGAGGTGATTCTCAAGACCTTTGCAGACCCCGAGATGCTCGAGCTCTGCACTCCGATAATCTATGGTTCGCCCAAGGTGGCTGCCTATCACAAGAAACTGCTTGGGCTCAACACCCAGTTTAGTATTATCGACCGTGCCGAGGATGCCAAGGACGGCCGACTCAACATGCTCGCCACCTTCGACGAGGAGGTGAAGGTGGATTTCGGCGACCCGACGTCAGTGGCTGGCGAGGCTGCCCTCAAGGCTCTCGACAGGGCAATGACAGATTTCCGTTCCGAACTCTACGATGTGCTTGTCACTGCCCCCATCAACAAGAAAAACATTCAGAGCGACCTGTTCCATTTCCACGGGCACACCGAGTATATCGAGGATTGCGTGGGCGAGGGCAACAAGGCACTCATGATTCTCACCAACGGCAGTCTGCGTGTGGCTCTCGTCACCACCCATCTTGCCATCAAGGATATTGCCAGGGCTATCACCAAGGAGCGCATCGTCGAGAAAGCCACCATTTTGCACAAGAGTCTCAAGCGCGATTTCCGCATCAGCAATCCCCGCATTGCCGTTCTTGCCCTCAATCCCCATGCCGGCGACTGCGGTGTGATGGGCGATGAGGAACAGACTGTCATCATCCCCGCCATCGACGAGTTGGCTGATAGCGGCATACAGGCGTTCGGTCCTTATCCCGCCGACGGATTCTTCGGCAGCGGTCTGTATTCCAAGTTCGACGCAGTGCTTGCCATGTATCACGACCAGGGACTTGCCCCGTTCAAGACACTTGCCGTGGAGGATGGCGTCAACTATACAGCTGGTCTGCCCATTGTGCGCACCTCTCCCGACCACGGCACTGCCTATGATATTGCCGGCAAGGGCGTTGCCGACGAGAACTCGTTCCGCCAGGCTGTCTTCATGGCAATAGACATCTTCCGCAACCGTGCCAACTACGACGAACCGTTGGCTAATCCTCTGCCCAAACTCTATCACGAAAAGAAGGACGACAGCGAGAAGGTGCGTTTCAACATACCGAAACCCAAAGACCAATTTAAGTGAAAAAGAAATACCAGAACATATTCTTCATCTTCGGCCTTGCTGTCCTTGCGCTGATGATCACCCAACTCGACTTTGCCCAGGTGTGGAGCGGGTTGTGCAGGGCAGGCTATTGGTTTGGGGCAGTCATTGCCCTATGGTTCTTCCTCTATATGTTCAACACAGCCTCATGGTATGTTATCATCAACAATGCCGGCAAGGACGAGGAGAACATCGACAAGAAGGTGGGATTCTGGTGGCTGTATAAGATAACCGTGTCGGGTTTCGCCCTCAATTATGCCACTCCCGGTGGACTGATGGGTGGCGAGCCATACCGTATCATGTCTCTCTCGCCGAAGATAGGCACCAAGCGCGCCTCGTCGTCGGTCATCCTCTTTGCCATGACCCACGTCTTCAGCCATTTCTGGTTCTGGTTTCTCTCGGTTTTGCTTTATGTGGCTATCCATCCGCTTACAGTGGCGATGGGAGTCATGCTTACCGTTGTGGTTCTGTTCTCTCTTTTGGCGATATGGTTCTTTGTAAAGGGCTACAAGAAGGGCATCGCCGTCAGTTGCCTGAGCCTGTTGAGCCGTTTTCCCCTCGTCAAGCGTTGGGCACAAGGCTTCTTCGAGCGCCATCGCGAGCAGTTGTCGAGTATCGACAGTCAGATAGCGTCGCTGCACAATCAGAATCCCAAGGCATTCGTTTTGGCGGTGTTGCTCGAATTGTCGTGTCGCATAGTGTCGGCATTGGAGATATATTTCATCCTGCTCGTCATCCTGCCCTCGGCCAATTATCTCGACAGCATCCTCATCCTTGCCTTCACCTCGTTGTTTGCCAATATGCTCTTCTTCCTCCCGCTGCAGTTGGGTGGTCGCGAGGGCGGCTTTTTGATGTCAGCCAAGGGGTTGGCGCTCACGTCGAGTGCCGGCATCTTTGTTGCCCTAATTGTGCGCCTAAGAGAGCTAATTTGGACCGCAATCGGGCTATTGCTCATCAAATTCGACAAAAAAAGCTAAAATATAGGCAGAAAATGTGGTAATTTCAAAAAAAGTGTGTACCTTTGCCCTCTAAATGAAAGTATCAGAGCTTCAAGACATAAAACAGCGATACAAGATCGTAGGCAACTGCGCTTCTTTGAATCACGCGCTCGACGTCGCTCTACAGGTGGCGCCGACCGATTTGAGTGTGCTGATAGTAGGCGAGAGTGGAGTGGGCAAGGAGGTCATCCCCCGCGTCATCCACGACAGTTCGCCCCGTCGCCGTGGCAAGTATTTTGCCATCAACTGCGGTTCGATTCCCGAGGGAACTATCGACAGCGAACTCTTCGGTCATGTCAAGGGCTCGTTCACCGGAGCCATAGGCGACAGTCCGGGATACTTCGGTGCAGCCGACAAGGGCACTCTTTTCCTCGACGAGGTGGGCGAACTGCCCTTGGCCACACAGGCCCGCCTGCTGCGTGTGCTCGAGACGGGCGAATATATCCCCGTGGGAGCCACGGATGTCAGGAAGACCGATGTCAGGGTGGTGGCTGCCACTAATGTCAATATGCAGAGGGCCATCAGCGAGGGTCGCTTCCGCGAGGATCTCTACTATCGACTCAACTCGATACCCATCCACATGCCCCCGCTGAGGGAGCGTGGCGACGATATACCGCTCCTGTTCCGCTTCTTTGCCATGCAGATGGCCGAGAAATACAAGATGGAGAAGGTTGTGCTCACCGACGGTGCCCGCACGATGCTCATGAAGTATAAGTGGCCGGGCAACATCCGCCAGCTCAAGAATGTCACCGAGCAGATCTCCATCCTCAGTCCCCAAAGGGAGATTACTCCCGAGGTGCTGTCGGAGTTCATCCCTCAGGACTTGGAGACCACCCAACTTGTGTCGATGACTCATTCGGGCGATTCCGACCACAGTTTTGAGAGCGAGCGCGAGATACTCTATAAGATACTGTATGAGCTGAGGGGACATGTCAACGAACTGACCCAGGAGATTGCCGAGCTGAAGAAGAAACTCAATGCCACTGCCAACACCCCCGCCGTGGCACCGCCCGCCCAGAACTATCTGCCGCGGGTGACCGAGGATGCCGAGGCAGAGGAATATGTCGAGCCCAACAATTCGCTCAATCTCGAGGCTATCGAGAAGCAGATGCTCATCAAGGCACTGGAGCGCAACAACGGCAACCGCAAGAAGGCGGCTGAGGAATTGGGATATTCCGACCGCACCCTCTACAGGCGACTTAAGCAGTATGGCCTCGAAGATTATTAATGTGAGCCAAGTTATGACGATGAATATACGTATAAAACATATATCTAAGGTGGTGATGATTGCGCTATGTCTTGCTGTCGTGCCCCTGTCGTGCTCGGTGTCGGTAAAGTTCAACGGCGCCAGTATCGACTATTCACAGACCAAGACCATACAGATAGCCGACTTCCCCATTCGCTCAAGCTACGTCTGGGGACCTATGGGACCAATCTTCAACAACCAGTTGAAGGATGTCTTCGCCAACCACACCAAGCTCATCCAGGTGAAGCGCAATGGCGATCTCAAGATAGAGGGCGAAATCACACGCTACGACCAGCGCAACAAGTCGGTGTCGAGCGAGGGCTATTCGTCACAGACGGAACTCTCGATGACTGTCAATGTGAGGTTTACCAACAATGCCAACCATGCACAGGACTTCGAGCGTCAGTTTACGGCGCAATCGACCTACGAGAACACCCAGTCGCTCAATGCAGTGCAGGAAGAGTTGGTTACACAGATGGTGAAGGAGATCACCGACCAGATATTCAATGCCACGGTGGCTAACTGGTGACGTAAGTATATAATATATATATAATAAGGTATAGAGAATGGAACTGACACGACTGATCAACCACCCCGACGAGATGGACCGTGACACATTGTATGAGTTGCGCTCCCTCCTCGCTCTGTATCCTTATTTCCAGACGGCTCGTCTGCTCATGCTGCAGAATCTCTATCTGCTTCATGACCCCACCTTCGACGAGGAACTGCGTCGTGCCGCCATCTACATCACCGACCGCAAGGTGTTGTTCCGTCTCATCGAGGCTGCCCACTACAAGCTCCAGCCTCAGAAGAAGCGCGACTCGGCAGCCTCTCAAGGCAACTCGGCAGGGCATGAGAGCCGCACCATATCGCTCATCGACAATTTCCTCGAAACCATCCCCGTGGAACAAGAGGAAAACGCCGACCCTCAGCGCAAGAAGCGCAAGCCCACTCCCGCTGATGCCGCAGTTGACTATGTGGCTTATCTCTTGGAGAGCGAGGAAGACGAGGCACACGAGGAGCAGACGCCCCAGCTCAAGGGCCAAAGCCTTATCGACAGCTTCATCGAGCAGGACAGGGGCAAGATTGTGCTCAACGAGACCCCCGAGTTTGTGCCCCAAATCAACGAGGGCTCCGACGAAGGCGGCAAGGATGGCGACGATGGCTACTTCACCGAGACTCTCGCCCGCATCTATATCAAGCAGGGCAGATTCAACAAGGCGCTCGACATTCTGCACAGGCTCAATGCCGGCACTCAGCAGAAGAACGCCTACATCGCCGACCAGATAAGATTCTTAGAGAAACTGATTATAAATAACAATAAAAAATAAAAAAAAGAAAGATGTACACATTATTGGTAATTTTAATTTGCCTGGTGGCAGTGCTCATGATTTGCATCGTGCTCATCCAGGAGTCAAAGGGAGGCGGACTCTCATCGAGCTTCGCATCCTACAATCAGATTGGTGGCGTGCGCAAGACTACCGACTTCATTGAGAAGACAACATGGACTCTTGCAGCCGCTATGGTAGTCATCAGCGTGGCATGTGCCTACGTGGCCCCTCAGGCAGTTCACGACTCTTCAGTGATGGAGAATATCGAGAACCCCACCACCAACCCCAACAACCTTCCGGGATTTGGTGCAAGCCAGACCAAGGAGGCAGCTCCCGCAGCTGGCGAAAAAGCCGCTCCTGCACCTGCTGAAAATGCAGCTCCTGCAGCTCCTAAGGCTCCTGCACAGTCTGCTAAGTGAAAAAAGATGTTAAAAGGTACGGCATTTATTTGGTAGTTTCAGATAAATTCCGTACCTTTGCACTCGCTTTTGAGAAACAACCTTTTTTAGGTTTTAAAATGGTGCCCGTAGTTCAGTTGGTTAGAGCGTCAGATTGTGGTTCTGAATGTCGTGGGTTCGAGTCCCACCGGGCACCCTCCCTTTAAAGTTAATCCCTGTAAGTTGCAGCTTGCAGGGATTTGCGTTTACAGAGAATATAAAACAACCGTTATAAGTTTTAATATGAATAGCAATATTACATCTATTATCTCGTTATTCCTGCTCACCATCATATCGGCATGTCTCTCCTCCTGTGAGAAGGCGGATTTGGGTTCACAAGGCAAAACTGGCGAGAAAGTCAACGTCAATATCTCCTTTTCAGATTTCAACTATGAGTTTGATGACGATGATATTTCTACTCGGGCTTCCGACAAGACCCCCTCAGATGCAGGAATGAACCGCATATCACTCTCAGTGTTTGCATCCGACAATACACTCGCCTTCAGCACCACGAAGAATGCATCTGTCGATGTTGACGACTTCGATAAGATCACCTGCTCACTGCTTCCCGGCGACTACCGTTTTGTGGCTGTAGTGCACAAGGCAAACGACGAAAATGAAGAAGCGGTTGCCATCTCCTCCCCCACGCAAGCCACGCTGACCGCTTCCAAGATTTTCAAGGTTTTTGCCGTCAACCAATCGGCTACTATTTTGGCCGACCAGACCAACGATATAAAAATCGACCTTGGCAAGCGCATCTCTACGCAGTTCCAACTCAAGCCCACCGATCCCACACCCTCCAATGTGGTGTCATGCGAGATTATCCTCAATCCGTCGTCGTCCCCTGTCACCACCTATGTCTTTAATCCCACTACGGGCTTAGCTTCCGATAACTATCAGTATCGCGTAGAGTTCACATTGAGCGAGATGAATCTCGACTCATTCCAGAATATACTGTTGGGAGTTAACTGCTTTGTGACAGAGAATCCCCAGAATATATCCGTCACGGTGAATATGAAGGACGCCTCGGGTGCGGTAATCAAGTCGCGCACCTTCACAGATGTCCCTATGGCGCCTCATCGCGTCACACGCGCTACGGGTTCATTCTTTAACTCATCATCCAACACCTCCTTCGTCCTTGACAACACCGACGACCCTATGTACAACTTCGAAATATAATACACTTACAGATATGAAAAATATAGTAATAGCAGCTGGATATGCCACCCGATTGGGTGAGCTGACGAAGAATTTCCCCAAGCCGTTGCTGAAGATTGGCGACAAATCCATCCTTGGACGTATGCTCGACGATATCGACCGCATAGCCGAGATAGACGAGCATATAATCGTGACCAACCATAAGTTTGCCCCGATATTCGAGCAATGGGCTTCGGAGCAGCATTATACAAAGAAGATTACAGTGATAGACGACGGTACGAGCACCAACGAGACGCGCCTCGGCGCTGTGCGCGACCTGCAGTATGCCATCGCGAAAGCCAATGTGGAGGACGACATGTTGGTGGTGGCAGCCGACAACCTTTTGTTCTTCTCGTTTCAGGGGTTTGTGGATTTTGCCAAGGAGAAATCCACACCTTGTATCATGTGTCATAAGCAAACGTCCAAGGAGAAGCTTCAGCGCACAGGTGTGGTGGTGCTCGACGCAGACAATAAGGTGCTTTGTATGGAGGAGAAGCCCCTTGAGCCTAAGTCAACGTGGGCGGTTCCGCCGTTCTATATATATCGCAAGGAGAACATCGACATGATTATGCATGCCGTTGATAATGGATGCGGATTTGACGCTCCCGGCAATCTTGCCCGATATATGGTTGACAATGTGCCTGTGCATGCCTGGCCTATGGCAGGAACTGGCGAGAATCTGAGATTTGACATCGGAAGTATTGACACATATAAAGAAGCTTGTGAGAAATATGGATAATTATCAATATCATATTTATTCCCCTTACAGGGTATGTCCGCTTGGTGCTCATGTCGATCATCAGCATGGACTTGTTACTGGATTTGCCATCAACAAGGGAGTTGACCTGTGGTTTAACGTGCGTGACGACTCCAAGGTGAGGCTTACGTCATCGTCGTTTGAAGGCAAGGTTGAGTTTGACTTGGCGATGCGCTCTGAGGTGAGGGAGAAGCATTGGGGCGATTATGCCCGTGGCGCAAAGTATGCTCTGAAGAAGAGGTTCGACCTCACGAGGGGTATAGATGGAGTGATCAAGGGGTCGCTGCCCGTGGGCGGTCTGAGTTCGTCGGCGGCAGTGCTGATAGCCTATGTGATGGCCTTTGCCAAGGCAAACGGCATTAGGCTGCAACCGTTTGAGGTGGTTCAGATAGCCTCAGAGGCTGAACGTGAATACATCGGACTGAACAATGGTATCCTCGACCAGGCTTGCATTGCCCTCGGCAGGAAGGACGGTCTGCTCTTTCTCGACTGCGACAGCAACGACTACCGCATCATCAGTCGCAATGTGAATATGCCCGATTTTGAGATTGGCATATTCTTCAGCGGACTGACACGCTCGTTAGTGAACAGCGACTATAATCTCCGCGTATATGAGTGTAAGACGGCAGCATGGAACATGCTTGCCTATCACAATCAGCCGCTTAAGACATTCGACAAGACATTCCTGCGCGACATTCCAAAGGAGACGTTCGACAAGACACGAGACATGATGCCATTGCGCTTCGCTCGTCGTGCCAGCCATTTCTATAGCGAATACCGCAGGGTGAGGCAGGGAGTCACGGCATGGGAGACGGGCAATCTGCAACTGTTCGGAAAACTCAGTTTCGACTCGTGCGAGTCGTCAATCCATAACTACGAATGTGGCTCTCCCGAACTTATTTCCATATACAACATCATACGTCCTTTGCAAGGCGTGTATGGAGGCAGGTTTTCGGGTGCAGGATTCAAGGGTGCTGTCATCGCACTTGTTGATCCCAAGTACAAGGAGCAGATTGAGAATGAGTTGACCGAGAAATATCTGAAGGAATATCCCGAATACACCGACACGTTCAAGGTGTATTGGGTGAGACCTGATGACGGGGCGAGGTTTGTCGCTTCGGAGAAGCGAAATTAAAGGATTAAAGAATTAAAGGATTAAAGGATTAAAGGATTTAAATATTAAAGAATTAAAGTTTACTATTATGTTGAAATATAACATTGACTTAAGTCGCAAGACTGTTCTCGTGACAGGTGCGGCAGGATTTATCGGCAGCAATCTCGTGAAGCGACTGCTGAATGATTATCCCGAAATCAGGATAATCGGTATCGACTCTATCACCGATTATTATGATGTAAATCTGAAGTATGAGAGACTTAGGGAATTAGGAATTAGGAATGAGGAATTAGGAATTAGGAATGAGGAATTAGGAATTAGGCAGTTCATCTTCGTCAAGGGAAGTATTGCCGACAAGGAGCTTGTCGAGAAGGTGTTTGTTGACTATAAGCCTGAGGTGGTAGTCAACTTGGCAGCCCAGGCAGGAGTGCGCTATTCAATCACCAATCCCGATGCCTATATCGAGAGCAATGTCATCGGATTCTATAATATATTGGAGGCCTGCAGACATCATGGAGTCGAGCATCTTGTTTATGCGTCGTCGTCATCGGTGTATGGCTCAAACAAGAAGGTGCCGTATTCTACCGACGACAAGGTTGACAATCCAGTGTCGCTGTATGCAGCCACCAAGAAGAGCAACGAGTTGTTTGCCCATGCTTATTCCAAGCTTTACAACATACCTTCTACAGGCTTGCGTTTCTTCACCGTCTATGGTCCTGCCGGTAGGCCCGACATGGCATACTTCGGCTTCACCAATAAGTTGGTCAAGGGCGAGACCATCAAGATATTCAACTACGGCCACTGCAAGCGCGACTTCACCTACGTTGACGACATCGTTGAGGGCGTTGTGCGAGTGATGCAGCATGCGCCCGAAAAGCAGGACGGCGATGACGGCCTGCCAATACCGCCTTATAAGGTATATAACATAGGCAATAACTCCCCCGAGAATTTGCTTGATTTCGTGACAATCCTGCAAGAAGAGTTGTTGCGTGCCGATGTGCTCCCCGAGGATTATGATTTCGAGGCCCACAAGGAGCTTGTGCCCATGCAGCCTGGAGATGTGCCGGTGACTTATGCCGACACCACTCCGCTTGAGGAGGACTTCGGCTTCAAGCCTTCCACCTCATTGAGGATAGGCCTGAGGAAGTTTGCTGAATGGTATGCTGGCTATTATCAATCAAACTGATAATGTGATATGGAATTATTTTTTTAATGCCGAAAGCCCTGTAAGTTCATCACTTGCAGGGCTTTCTTTTAAATTCTTTAATTCTTTATTTCTTTAATTTTTTTAAGCAGCAACTGCTGCCGTCAAAGCAGTGGGTGCACACCTTGCATTTCGGCAGCCCAATCGACTCAATCAGCGACTCAATCTTGTTGAATCGCAGTGTGGTCAGCCCCAGTCGGCGAGCAATCTCCTCCACCATCTTCTTGTATTCGGGCGAGTCGGTAGTGGCATATTCCTTCAGTTTGGCATTCTCGTCGCCCTCAAAGTCCTTGATGATGCGGCGCGTGATAAGTTCCAGGTCGCTCTTCGACGAGGTGAATCCTATGAACGGGCATCCATACACCAGCGGTGGGCATGATATGCGCGCGTGCACCTCCTTGGCGCCACATTCGAAGAACGTGCGCACATTGTCGCGCAACTGCGTTCCCCTGACGATAGAGTCGTCGCAGAACACCACCCTGTTGCCCTTCATTATGGCACGGTTGGGGATGAGCTTCATCTTTGCCACAAGGTCGCGTCGCGACTGGTTGCCCGGAGTGAAACTGCGGGGCCATGTGGGAGTATATTTCAGTACGGCACGCTTGTATGGAATCTGATGTCCCTCGGCATATCCCAATGCGAATCCCACTCCCGAGTCGGGAATGCCGCATACGAGGTCAGCCTCGGTGTCGTCCTCCTCGCCGAGCATCTTGCCGCATCTCTCCCTCACGTCCTCAGTGTTGATACCCTCGTAGTCGCTTGCCGGGAATCCGTAATACACCCATAGGAACGAGCATATCTGCGAGCATCCCGACGGAGCCTGCATCTGCTCAATACCGTCGGTAGTCAGCTTCACAATCTCGCCCGGCTCCACGTCTCTCACCACCTCGTAGTCGAGATTCGGGAACGCCGTCGTCTCGCTCGTCACTGCGTATGCACTTGGCTTACGTCCTATCACGATAGGCGTGCGTCCGGCATAGTCGCGCGCAGCAATTATTCCGTCCTCAGTCATCACGAGCATCGAGCACGAACCCTCGATACGCTCATACACCTTATTTATACCATCCACATAGTCCTTGCCCATATTGATGAGCAGAGCCACAAGTTCCGTCTGGTTGATTTTGTTTGCCGACAGCTCGCTGAAGTGCATGCCCTGCGAGAGCAGTTCGTCGGCAATCTCGCGCAGGTTGTTAATCTTCGCCACCGTCACCACGGCATACCTTCCCAAGTGCGAGTTGACGATAATCGGTTGAGGGTCAGTGTCGCTGATTACTCCTAGTCCCTGATTGCCTGAGAAACTGTCGAGTTCGTCCTCAAACTTCGTTCTGAAATAATTACGCTCGAGACTGTGAATAGATCTCGAGAATCCCTTTTCCTTGTCAAAAGTCACCATTCCCGCGCGCTTGGTGCCGAGATGCGAATTGTAGTCTGTACCGTAGAACAGGTCGTTGACGCAGTCCAACTTAGATATGGTACCAAAGAATCCACCCATAAATAATTCTATTGTAGTGTTTTTTTTATATAATTGTATTTTCAGGCTGCGAAGTTACTGCTTTTTTCGCAAATATCCAAGAAAAAGTGGAAAAAACATAGAAAATTATTCAGGCTGTATGTATGTAAGCCTTATCAATAGGGCATCATTAATACCTTGCGTAGCCACTGGTAAAGCAAGGGATAAATCCGAAAAACAAGGGATAACGAGCGAAAAAACAAGGGATAAATCCGAAAAACAAGGGATAAGTGTTATTAGTTGCAAATTACACCAAAAACCTTAAATAATACAAATTTCCTTTGTATTTTCGAATATATTTATTACTTTTGCAGATACATTTCTAAAAATCGATTGCCTCATGAATATACCGCAGTCTGACATATTATCAACAAGTCGCCTTGGGAAGATATTCTCCAATACGGTGGCAACATACAAATACTTTTGGTTTGTATCGATTATGCAGATACATGCCAAGGAAGATTGCCGACGTATTGATGTGTGGGATATAGTCATTCGTATGATAGCCAATGCCTGGTATCCAGTCCATTATTTCCGACTGTCTTTCGGAAAGAGTGACTCCCTGTTTGATATTGTGATGGATTTACACAAGTATTTAAATATACCAATAGATGCCAATGCGGATACTATCATTGATATTCTGTCAGAGAGGAAAGAAGAAAGACAAATCAAGAAATGGCTGAATATACTCACTCTGAATGTGCCATATCGCTTCCTTCGTCCATGGGTGGATACCTCCGACAATAAGGAGATGGTGATACGTTCACAATCCTTGGAGAATAACTGTCTGTATTCCTTGCATAAGCAAGAAAGCGAATTCTATATCATGCTTAATCCAGCTTGGAGCCAATACATGCATATCAACTATAATATATTGATGGATTTCGCATATTGGAATCTCACTCTTTTCTTGCAGACTCGCAATCCCAACGTGCCAGCTATACCAAGCAAATTGATAAGGCCTGATGTTAGGAGCTCGTTGAACGCACAGCATAAATATTGGGACGAAGTAATGAGTATCGGCGGACCAATACGATGCATATACACAGGAAGAGAACTATATCCAAGAGATTATGATTTGGATCATTTCATACCTTGGAGTTTTGTGTCTCATGACTTGTTATGGAATCTCATACCGTCGGATGGAAGCATCAACTCCTCAAAGAGCAATAAGATTCCCGATGTGAACTTTTATCTTCCCAAGCTGTCGAGGCTGCATCATAACTCCCTGCAGATTATGATAGCCCACGACAAGAACACGAAAGTGATGGAAGACTATCTGTCACTCGGTTACACATCAAAGGAATTGGCGGATATGGATGAAGACCATTTCCGCGAACTATATGAAAGAACATTTAACCCACTAAGTCAAATAGCTCTCAATATGGGGTTTGAAACATGGAAATATTAGACGCCTATGGAACCAGAGAAAATCAATCATCCGTATCTTACGGCGATAAAACGTACGGACCTCTCAGTGCCCACTCGCCACTTGTTGCAGCACAACTTGTTGAAAGGCAAAATCCTCGATTATGGTTGTGGCTTTGGATATGACACAGATGAATTAAAGAATCGTGGCTTTGACATCCAAGGCTACGACTATTATTATCGTCCCGATTATCCGGAAGGCAAGTTCGACACCATCATCTGCAACTATGTTCTCAACGTACTTGAGCCATACGCTCAGGCAGAGGTAATGATGAATGTGTCAAACCTTCTCAAGCCCAATGGCACGGCATACTATGCAGTGCGACGCGACTTGACAGAAGAAGGATTCCGCCTTCACGCCATCCACAAGCAATACACATACCAATGCAATGTTAAGTTGCCCTATAAGAGTCTCGTAGCGAATAAGAGTTTCGAACTCTATCAATACAACCATTTCAACAAGATGGAGCGTAGGGAAGGGGAGACCTGTCCGTTCTGCCGTCTCTCCCGCAAGGTTGAGATAATCTGCGAGACCGCCACATGTGTAGCCTTCTATGATGGTTATCCCGTATCCCCAGGCCATGCCCTTATCATCCCCAAGCGTCATGTCGCCTCATATTTCGACTTGACCAATCACGAACGCGAAGCGATGAACGTGATGCTTCAGTATGTTCGCCAAAAGGTTGACGAGCGTTATCATCCAGATGGATATAATGTAGGCATCAACATCGGCGAGTATGCCGGTCAGAGTGTCTTCCATTGCCACATGCACCTCATTCCGAGATATAAGGGCGATGTGCCAAATCCCAAAGGTGGGGTGAGGGGAGTGATACCTAAGAAGCAGAAGTATTGATATATTGATGATATGTGAAGAACATTCTGCAAACAATAAAAAAATATAAATCTGAATATTCTCTATTGGTTGTTTCGCAAATAATCATTATATTTGCAGACGCATACTAAAAGGTGTTTCAAACTAAAATTGAATGCGATATGACAAAACGTGAGATATCAAAACTGTTTGAAGACAAAAAGATTCGTACTATATGGGACGATGAGGAAGAGAAGTGGTACTTCTCCATTGTTGACGTTGTGGCTGTGCTTACTGATAGTGAGAATCCACAAACCTATTGGAGAGTATTAAAGAACCGCCTTAAGAAAGAGGGCAATGAAACCGTTACAAATTGTAACGCTTTGAAACTTCGTGCTGCTGACGGCAAGATGAGACTTACCGATGTCGCTGATACAGAGCAACTTTTCCGCATCATTCAGTCTATTCCATCCCCCAAGGCTGAGCCTTTCAAGCAGTGGATGGCTAACGTTGCGGCAGACCGTCTAGATCAGTTGCAAGACCCTGAATTGAGCATCCAACAAGCTATGATGGACTACAAACGACTTGGTTATTCCGACAATTGGATAAACCAACGTCTCAAGAGCATCGAGATACGCAAGGACCTGACCGACCAATGGAAGCTCCACAACGTGGAAGAAGGCATACAATACGCCACCCTTACTGACATTATCTATCAGCATTGGGCAGGTAAAAGTGCCAAGGAATACAAGCAGTTCAAAGGTCTGAAGAAAGAGAATCTTCGCGACAACATGACCAACGAGGAATTAGTGTTGAACATGCTTGCAGAACTTTCAACTACAAGTATAACAAAATCCAAGAATCCCCAAACGTTAGAGGATAATATGAAGTGTGCCGCAGATGGCGGCGATGTGGCAAGAGTGGCTCGCGAACAATTGGAAGCCAAGACAGGACGCAAAGTAGTATCTCCGCTATCTGCGAAGAGGTTCTTTGAAGGTCAAAAAGACCAAGGCTTGATCGCAGATGAAGAAAACAATGAATGAAGTTAGAAATGGAACAGAAGCAGTATAGATATATTGCACATTCAGCAAACAGTAACGGAGAAGAACAATCAATGAAGCAACACAGCGTAGGTGTCGCTAAGTTGATGAAGTCTTTTGCCTTGGCAAATGATTTTGCTGAGATATACTCGTATTGTGGATTGTTACATGATCTTGGCAAATATAGCAGTAGATTTCAGAATTATATAAGATCAAATGGGACAAAGGAACCCCATGCAAAATGGGGCGCATATATGGCTCGAAAGAATAAACTTATCAATATCGCCTTTCCTGTAATAGGACATCATGCTGGACTTCCCAACAGAGATGCTATGTTTGAAGATTTGGAAATATGTGCGAAAGAGGAAAACAAGTGGAAGAATATCCAACAGACTCTCGAAAAAGATGGAGCCATAATACCAATGTGTGACAATAGGCCGTTTGACAAAATAGGAGATACATTTCAAAAGGAACTATTCATACGATTACTTTATAGTGCGCTTGTTGATGCTGACAGTCTTGATACTGAGCGACATTTCAAAAAAGAACAGTATGATGCACGTCCAAGCAAAACGCTTAATGTTGATGTTCTTTTGGTAGCCTTGAACAAGCGGTTCGAATCTTTCAAACAGGATACTTCCCTGAACAAATTACGTACAGATGTAAGGCTTTACGCCCAAAGTCTTGCTAATGCGGATCAAGGGTGTTTCTCTATGACATTGCCAACAGGTATGGGGAAAACTTTGACAAGCCTCAACTGGGCTCTTCATCATGCAAAAGCACATCCTAACATCAAACGAATAGTAATTGTACTGCCATTCATCAGCATAATTGACCAGACAGCCAATGAGTTAAAGACCACATTCAAAGATTATGATGTGATTCTCGAACATCATTCAAATGTGATTTATGAAGAAGCAAACGATGAAGAAACCTATTGCAAGGATTCCAAATATTTGGCGACGGAAAACTGGGATTATCCTATCGTAATCACTACGGCAGTTCAATTTTTTGAGTCGCTATTCTCTAATCAACGTATAAAATGCCGTAAGTTGCATAATCTGCAAGACTCAATAGTAATATTCGATGAGATTCAAACTTTACCGGTAAATCTTGCCGAATGTACAATGAAGATGCTAAACGATATGTTGCACCTTTGCCGATGCAGTTTTTTATTCTGTACTGCCACACAGCCAGATTTCCAGACGAGGCATGATTTCAGCGGAATTGATTATATTATGCCACTTGTCGAGAATCCTGCATCTATTTTTGCTTCCACCAAGCGAGTCAGATACAATGCTCTTGATGATTACAAAGCCCAATCGTTCGAAAGCATTGCGGATTGTGTGGTGGAACAAAAAGACTCCGTGCTCATTGTGTGTAATACGAAGAAAAAAGCAATGGCACTGTTTGAATGTTTGAAAAATCGAAGCGAAATACCTGTACTTCATCTTTCAACCAATATGTGCCAAATACACAGAATGGAGGTTATCAATAAGGTCAGACAAATGTTGGAGAATGGGGAAAAGCTAATACTCTGTTCCACTCAGCTTATAGAGGCAGGTGTTGATATAGACTTTCCTGTGGTATTCAGAGAATTGGCTCCATTGGAATCCATTATTCAATCTGCAGGTCGTTGCAATAGAGAGGGTAAATTGAAGGAAGGGCAAGTGTATTTGTTCCAATTAGAAGACCAAAGTCAGCCATCACGTCAATATGAGACATTTGCAAAATATGCGCAGTTGTGCTATCAAGGCAATGAAAACCGACTAACAGATGCAGAATTCTATTCTGAATATTATACAAAGATAATCAGTCTATACGTTGAGAAAGACTTGATAACATCCAAGAGAAAAGAATTGATGTTCCAAGATGTAGCAGGTATGTATCATATAATAAATAGTAAAACAACAACGTTGTTTATTTATCAATATGATAATGATAGCAAACACCTGTACAATTCAATAAAAGATAAGGAATATCTTAGCCGAAAAGACTATCAACAAATAGCTCAGTATAGTGTTCAAGTCTTTGATTGGTTTACGAAGAATAATGCTTATAAAATCGCAGAAACACCAAATGGTGTCAAGATTTGGTTTGGAGCATATTCGAAAGACACGGGATTAAGTAACGAAGATGAAATTTATTATATATGATTGACGTAAATACAGTAAAAGTTAGGGTTAAGGGTGAATACGCCTGTTTTACCCAACCAGCTCTGAAAGTAGAGCGAATGACATATCCGTGTATGACACCTTCGGCTGCCCGAGGTGTGTTGGAGTGTATCCTTTGGAAGCCAGAGTTTCAATGGGTGGTAAAGAGTATTAGAGTTTTGAAACCCATTGCATTCTCTTCTTTTAAAAGAAATGAACTTAGCAGCATACAAAGTGGTACGCCTATTGACATAACGGCAATAGATGCTAAAGGTTCACCAAAAAATCGTGCACAACGAAATAGCATTGTACTTCGTGATGTGGAATACATTATTGAAGCTACTATCTTTATGTCTGAAGCAAATATCCAGAAAGTGAAGGACAGAGATAAGAAAGAAGGCAGAAAGCCTTGTGAACCTATAGTTAAATATCGTGATATGTTTATTCGTCGTTTGAATAAAGGACAGTGTTGGCATCAGCCTTATCTGGGAACTCGCGAGTTCTCATGTGAGTTCTTCCCTGTAACACAGGAAGATGAAAATCGTGCAAACGAGCTGAATCTGACATATCCGATTGGTAGCATGTTGTTCGATGTATGGTATGACAAAGACCATAATGCAAAGCCCATCTACATGCATGATGCAGTTGTACGCAATAGTACATTGATCTGTCCTGACGAACTGAATCAGCAGATGCTATCAACGTCTCATTTGCGTGCAAAACAAGATGATTTTGTAAATAGCATATTGTATGACTTTAACAAAAAGGAGGAATAAGTATGTTTGCAGAATTAGTTGAACTTGGCAAAAGAGTCCGCAAAGGACATGATGCATTGAAAGAAGAAAAATGCAGTTGGGATATCATAATAGATAAAGAAGGAAACTTTCTTAATCAAATAATCCCATGTAATGAGATTATTGAAGCAGAGAACCTTACATCCAAAAAGGGTAAGGCCAGATTGTTGCTTGATAAGCCAGAAGAAACTTTAGGGTTTGATGTGGATAAACATGAAAAGTATCTATCAAAATTGGCTGAATACAAAAATGTTCAAGAACTGTCTCCTGTGTTTTCATTTTATGACAAACCAAAAGAAGTTGAAAAGGTTCGCAAAGCATTTTTAGAATTGCCCCAAGCAAAACAGAAGGGTAATTTGACTTTTATGGTCGATTCCGAACGCCTTTTATCCAACGAAAGTGTAAGAAATGCAATAAAGAAGAAATACGAAGAAGGTCTGAGTTCAAAAAAACAAGGAGACCGTCTGTGTGCCGTGTGCGGAACGAATAACTATCCAATTCTCGATGAACCACATGGTTCGGTTAAATTGCCCAAAGGTCAAACAGCCGGTAGTATGTTGGTTTCATACAATACGAATGCCTTTGAATCATATAATCTCAAGGGTAATTTGAATTCTGGGATATGTACTAATTGTGCAAGGAATTACATTGAGGCGCTTCAATATCTTGCAGGGAATGGGCATAATATTACTTTAGAAAAAGGAGAAACTAAATTCAAGTATTCAAACCGTCAAAAAATTAGTGATGATACTATTGCATTGTTTTGGACGAAAGAGCCAAACGATGACATTGATCCCTTCTCTGATATTTGCCAGCCAACAGAAGATAGAGTTAGGAAACTGTTTTCTTCAATAATAACAGGAGACAACCAAAGAGTTAATAGTGAGTTGGAAAACTATTTTTATTGTTGCACGATGTCCTCTGCTGCTGCTCGCATCGCAGTAAGGGACTGGATGGCGATAAGTGTTTCTCAATACCAAAAGAACCTGCAACAATGGTTTGAAGATATTGCAACAATCAAAGATGGTGAAACATTCTATCCTGGAATTAATAGCATTCTCAATAGTTGTATCAAAAAGAAAACAAAACCTACACAGAGTGACGTTAAGGCCAAGGCAAGAATAGGTGCCATATTGTGGCATGCTGCGTTGACTAATACATCTTTGCCATTAATGATTTTGCAATCAGTATTGACACAAATTGAGCACGATTATTTCAGTCCTGAAAAATCAACTGTAATACGATTAGTATTAAATCGAAACATCAAAAAAACATATTATATGAAGAAAGAATTAGACGAAAAGAATGAAAGCAAAGCATATCTTTGCGGACGTTTATTTGCTTTGATTTGCCAATTGCAATACACAGCCCAAGGTGAAGTCAACAGTTCCATTAAGGACAGATTCTTTGCCTCAGCATCGAGTAACCCAAGCAGGGCTATGAGTATCTTGTTGACCAAATATGTTCCTGTATATCAAAAAAAGACAAAGGGTGCATATACTAAGTCTATCACAGGAATAGTATCAAGAATAGAGCATTTCCCTGAGAGACTTACACTTACTGAACGTGGGGAATTCGCTCTTGGTTATTACCACCAATATGCCTACAAGAAAAACGAAAATAGCAATGATTAACATTTTAAACAGAAATAATTATGACAACAATTAAGAATCGTTATGACTTTGTTTTCCTCTTTGATGTAAAAGATGGAAATCCTAATGGTGACCCTGATTTCGACAACATGCCTCGTACAGATGAGGAAACCAATCATGGATTGGTGACAGATGTATGCATCAAGCGTAAGATTCGTAATTATGTGCAGTTGCTCAAAGACCTTGCATCTCCTTACGATATTTTCATTCGTGAGGGAAATGTGTTGAATCCTCTTATTGACAAAAAGAGGAATGAGGCAGACGGGGAGGAAGAAGATGAAAAGAAAGCAGTTGCTTTAGGTCGAAAGAAGATGTGCGAACAGTATTTTGATATTCGTACATTCGGGGCAGTAATGAGTACTGGAGAAGAGAAAGCAGGCAGTGATTCGAATGAAGACACCACAGAAGGTGCCGGCAAAGACAAAAAATCCAAGAAAAAAGATTCAAAGAAAAAGATAAAGGGACTTGGTGTTGTGCGTGGTCCTGTTCAGATGACATTTGCTCGTTCTATAGACCCTGTTGATGCAAAATCTCATTCTGTGACACGTTGCTGTGTAACAAAAGCATCTGATGCTGAAGATAAAAATAATACTATCGGTAACAAGAATACCGTTAGTTATGGCCTATACCGTATGCATGGATTTATCTCTGCAACGGATGCAGCAAAGACTGGTTTTTCGGAAGAGGACAAGGATTTGCTATTCCAAGCAATAATGAATGCTTTTGAGAATGACCATGCCGCTGCAAGAGGAGAAATGAACCCAAGGGCATTGATAGTATTTAAGCATGATTCACCCATGGGAAACGCAAGAGCAGGGCAGTTGTTCGACCTTGTAAAGGTTGAAAAGAAGGAGAACGTAGAATTCCCTCGCTCCTTCAGCGATTACACCGTAACAATAGACAAGGCAGGTTTGCCTGCAAACGTCGAAGTAGAAGAGCTTATATAATAATGTATAGCGAAGACGATATGCTGATGTTGTCGGGGATACAGCACTACAGGTTCTGCCCCCGACAATGGGCTCTCATACATCTTGAGCAGCAGTGGGACGACAATCGGCTGACGATTGAAGGACAACTGCTGCACAAGCATGTTGACGACCCGTTCTATCGTCAGAAGTATGGCGACCACATCACTCTTCGCTCTGTCAATATCGCTTCCCATGAACTTGGACTCTACGGCATCAGCGATGCTATAGAACTGCTGCCATCCGATGATATCGCTGATACCATCCAGCATCCGAAATACCCGGGGCATTGGCTGCCTGTGCCTGTGGAATACAAGCATGGAAAGCCAAAGAAGAACGAGGTGGACGAAGTACAATTGGCTGCCCAAGCCATGTGTCTTGAAGAAATGTATTCCATACATGTAGCATACGGAGCCTTCTTCTATGGCGAGATACGTCATAGGGTTGAGGTGGAAATCACTCCAAGGCTGCGTGACATCGTAAGAGAATGTGCCAAGGAAATGCACAATACCTATCAAAGCAGAGAGATTCCATTGGCAACCAAAGGAAAGCATTGCGACAAGTGTTCGCTGAAGAATATCTGTTTGCCTGAAATAAATGATTGTGGCGACGTTGCTACTTATCTAAATAACAACTTGATGGCATGAGAAAATTATTGAATACACTATATGTAACGACACCTGAAGCCTATCTAAGTAAAGATGGACAGAATGTTGTAGTGTCTGTCAAGCAGCAGGAGGTATTTCGTATTCCGGCGATTAATATCGAGGGAATCGTCACCTTTGGATATATGGGGGCAAGCCCTGGTCTGATGAAGCTATGCAGTGACAGTGGCATTTCGCTCACCTTCTTGTCTCCTCATGGAAGATTCGTAAGTCGTGTTCAAGGTGCTACTCATGGCAATGTCCTTCTGCGTAAAGCTCAGTATGTCTTGTCCGATGATGAAGAATGGTCGTTGCATGTTGCCAAACTCATGATTGGAGCCAAGATACAGAACTATCGTAACATCCTTAGAAGATACATACGCGATTATGGTGAATGTCAAGAAGTGGAAGAGGCTGTCAAGATACTTGACACGAACAAACGCTATGCCCTCAATGCGGAGGATAAGACACGGCTGATGGGGTTTGAAGGCATGGCATCAAATACATATTTTGATGTCCTGCCTAAACTCATTCTCAACCAGAAAGAGTCATTCCCGTTTAATGGCAGAAACCGCCGTCCGCCAAAGGATGCCGTCAATGCCATGCTGTCATTGGCATATACGTTGATAGCAAACGATTGTACAGCGGCTCTCGAAACAGTGGGGCTTGACCCATACGTGGGTTTCCTTCATTCACTACGTCCTGGGCGCACTTCGCTCGCTCTTGACATGATAGAAGAATTCAGGGCATACCTTGGAGACCGTTTTGTGTTGTCGCTTATCAATAAACGCCAGATAACTCCCAAAGACTTTCTTTATCAAGGAGACAATGGGGTTATCATGACAGACAAGGGGCGCAAAACCTTTCTTACGGCATGGCAGAACCGCAAGCGTGAGACTATAATACATCCTTATCTCAATGAAAAAGTGGAGATAGGTCTTTTGCCATACGTACAAGCCATGATGTTGGCGAGATATATTAGAAAAGACATTGACGATTATCCTGTATTTTTAATAAAATAAAGGCATATGTATATACTTGTGACATACGATGTGGATACAACTGATAAATCAGGGCAACGACGTTTGCGTAGAGTTGCTAAAGCATGTCTCGACTATGGTCAACGGGTGCAAAACTCTGTATTCGAATGCGAGCTGACAGAGGTGCAACTATGTGTCTTGAAGGATCGGATAAAGGAAATCATTGACAATTCATTAGACAGTATTCGCATTTATCATCTCAATCGTAACGAGAACAGACGTGTAGAGGTGATGGGTGTAGAGACATCTTTTGATGTGAATGATGCAATAATAATATAACAGATGCGAAAGTTATGTGATACATATTAGACTGAGTATTCGCAAACGTTGATTATCAGTTGATTAGATATAAATTATAGATATTATCACATAATGAATAATATTATTTAGCTCTTTCGCAAAAAGAGTGTTGTAACTTATTGTAAAAGAGAATTATAAATAATGTAGTGTCGCTCCCCATGTGGGAGCGTGGATTGAAACAAAACATTATGGAAAAGAAAGAAGAAGAAAAATGGGTCGCTCCCCATGTGGGAGCGTGGATTGAAACCTCATGGTGGTTGAAATACTTGCGATGCTCATTCAGTCGCTCCCCATGTGGGAGCGTGGATTGAAACTGACGCACTGGCTTCACCACGTCCTTCGGGTCAGTCGCTCCCCATGTGGGAGCGTGGATTGAAACATGCCGACACTCACAAATTATTAATTAATATAAAGTCGCTCCCCATGTGGGAGCGTGGATTGAAACAACGGTATCGTCAACAGCAATGGCAAGAACAGAAGTCGCTCCCCATGTGGGAGCGTGGATTGAAACTATGCTAATGGTTTATGTACTTTGAGGTACTCCAAGTCGCTCCCCATGTGGGAGCGTGGATTGAAACACATTCCCCGAAAACTGCCGTAACTTGACCTTTAGTCGCTCCCCATGTGGGAGCGTGGATTGAAACTTTACATCCCACTGCTTGGGATATACCTTAACTCCGTCGCTCCCCATGTGGGAGCGTGGATTGAAACGCCTATAACAGATTCTGCTGGTAATCCAGTTAACGTCGCTCCCCATGTGGGAGCGTGGATTGAAACAGCTTGACGTATTGCCAAAGCACCAATACCTAAGTCGCTCCCCATGTGGGAGCGTGGATTGAAACCTAATGCTATGGTGTTGGCTCCCACGGCTACGGGTCGCTCCCCATGTGGGAGCGTGGATTGAAACGATGATGCGATTTATCGGAAGTTCGGGGGCGAGGTCGCTCCCCATGTGGGAGCGTGGATTGAAACGCTCCATGCTGTCCATGCTGACTTGGTGTCGTTGTCGCTCCCCATGTGGGAGCGTGGATTGAAACACCAACTGCCACCTCAATGAAGACGGCACCCTCACGTCGCTCCCCATGTGGGAGCGTGGATTGAAACTGAATCCATGCCCAGACTTTCTCATAGCTGTAGGGTCGCTCCCCATGTGGGAGCGTGGATTGAAACTGGTCGGTGCTGCGCTGTCCTCGTGTGTTACCTTGTCGCTCCCCATGTGGGAGCGTGGATTGAAACAATTGATTTAACCGATTTATTGAATACTCATTAAGTCGCTCCCCATGTGGGAGCGTGGATTGAAACGGTGCGGGACTGATAGTCACGGAAGGAATCGGAGGTCGCTCCCCATGTGGGAGCGTGGATTGAAACTGTGCGAGCGCGGCGGCATTGCGCGCAGCCTGAGGTCGCTCCCCATGTGGGAGCGTGGATTGAAACTTTAACGACTGATGAAGAATCAATAACACCATATGTCGCTCCCCATGTGGGAGCGTGGATTGAAACCTCAGCCGTTCGAAGTTGGCACCATTGATAGAGGGTCGCTCCCCATGTGGGAGCGTGGATTGAAACTCGGTGTCTCGGTTCTGAGCTCGAACTTCGTGGGTCGCTCCCCATGTGGGAGCGTGGATTGAAACGTAGCTGGCGATTGTTTGGCGGAGACGCTCGGCGGTCGCTCCCCATGTGGGAGCGTGGATTGAAACGAAGATACAATCATCCCGTCGCAAGTAGGAGGCGTCGCTCCCCATGTGGGAGCGTGGATTGAAACAACAAAAACAAGGAAGAATTTGCCAAGAGGGTGTGTCGCTCCCCATGTGGGAGCGTGGATTGAAACTAAAAGATACATATCAAAAAGAAATGTATCTAAGTCGCTCCCCATGTGGGAGCGTGGATTGAAACAGAAGAATCACGGAGAGGAAGGACAGCAGAAGAATGTCGCTCCCCATGTGGGAGCGTGGATTGAAACACCTATAATATATAAAGTTATGACAAGAACAAGAGTCGCTCCCCATGTGGGAGCGTGGATTGAAACTTTTATGCGTAATCTTGTCTTTGCCATATCTGCGTCGCTCCCCATGTGGGAGCGTGGATTGAAACAGCTTATGATTAATAGCGGTGCAGCGGTTAAATTGTCGCTCCCCATGTGGGAGCGTGGATTGAAACTCCAAAGCGAGTAAAAGCTGGAGATGTAACAGGGTCGCTCCCCATGTGGGAGCGTGGATTGAAACTGGTGCTTCCTCTGGTTGAAGTTCCCAGCTCCCGTCGCTCCCCATGTGGGAGCGTGGATTGAAACTTTCAGAGGACGTCATAGCTGAAGCTCCCCTATGTCGCTCCCCATGTGGGAGCGTGGATTGAAATACAGACACTACTTCCGCATGGAAAGTATGGTTCGTCGCTCCCCATGTGGGAGCGTGGATTGAAACGGCTGGAACTATGTTAACTGAGTTGCAATCTGCGTCGCTCCCCATGTGGGAGCGTGGATTGAAACATTACTTCAGATGAAGAATCAAGATAAGGTATAAGGTCGCTCCCCATGTGGGAGCGTGGATTGAAACAGTAACACGTGAAATATCACGCTCAGAATAATTAGTCGCTCCCCATGTGGGAGCGTGGATTGAAACTCTGCAGAACTCTCGATTACAGACCTATCTAACGTCGCTCCCCATGTGGGAGCGTGGATTGAAACAATGCACCATAGGAATATGCACGACCATTAATATGTCGCTCCCCATGTGGGAGCGTGGATTGAAACTATCCAATCATTTAACCATGGAAGAAGGCAAGAGGGTCGCTCCCCATGTGGGAGCGTGGATTGAAACAACACATAGTTGAGCGCATCATCTGCCTACTGCTGTCGCTCCCCATGTGGGAGCGTGGATTGAAACTCTTTTACGTCGAGAGCGACGGGGCTCTCGGTTGTCGCTCCCCATGTGGGAGCGTGGATTGAAACACCACTGCCAAGAACGAAGTAAAAACATGGTTTGTCGCTCCCCATGTGGGAGCGTGGATTGAAACATCTGTTATTATATGTTATATTTTTCAATGCTTGGTCGCTCCCCATGTGGGAGCGTGGATTGAAACAAATCCTACGTTGTGGGAGATGCGGCGGATGTCGCGTCGCTCCCCATGTGGGAGCGTGGATTGAAACCAACCCGACAGACTACTGCCGATATGGCTCGGCGTCGCTCCCCATGTGGGAGCGTGGATTGAAACGCATGATGACCGAAGGCAAGTGGCGCGACATCACGTCGCTCCCCATGTGGGAGCGTGGATTGAAACCTCCCGACAGCGTGTGCGAAGTCCTCGCCAGCGTCGCTCCCCATGTGGGAGCGTGGATTGAAACTCGCGAGTTTTGCTCGCGAGCTCCATGTCAAATGTCGCTCCCCATGTGGGAGCGTGGATTGAAACAATGAGTTTTGTGCTTCGGCACCGAGTTTTTGCAGTCGCTCCCCATGTGGGAGCGTGGATTGAAACTCATGGAGAGCAACGACGGCATGGAAAACCACAAGTCGCTCCCCATGTGGGAGCGTGGATTGAAACTCTTCTCGATTATCGACGCATATCTGCCCGATAGGTCGCTCCCCATGTGGGAGCGTGGATTGAAACTGTTTTTGATATGCCCTTTAGGTTGAGAACTATCTCGTCGCTCCCCATGTGGGAGCGTGGATTGAAACCCGTCCTTAGTTCCCTCAACCAATGGACGCATAAGGTCGCTCCCCATGTGGGAGCGTGGATTGAAACTCCTTCTGAATGTCTTCAACGATTTTCTTCATAATGTCGCTCCCCATGTGGGAGCGTGGATTGAAACTCAAAGAAATAAAGAACGTATTTCCAGAAGAAACGTCGCTCCCCATGTGGGAGCGTGGATTGAAACTTAATTTTGTCTTTGCCATATCTGTTGTAATTATGTCGCTCCCCATGTGGGAGCGTGGATTGAAACTTGAATAGTACCATACATTTCAATCAAATTTTGGCCGCTCCCCATGTGGGAGCGTGGATTGAAACTCGATAAGGTCGCCGATGGTGTATGCAGGAATGAGTCGCTCCCCATGTGGGAGCGTGGATTGAAATTCATGGTCCAGATCTATATCCGTTATCACAGATGTGACTCTTGATAAGGCATGATCATAGAGTATGACGACGTGAAACCAATATATGATGGCACTTTCCGCACCTTCTTCATGAAGGCGAGGGCAGGAGAACCTCACGCCGATGTATTACACATGGTATTACATGAAGACGGACGAATTCTGGAAGTTGACATGGAAGTGCGGGGAAATGGCGACATCGTCTCCGGGAGAGGGATGGATAAAGAGGTATGTGAGCTATGCTTTTCTTGACGACGACTTGTGGGTGATAGCGCAAAATAGGGAGTATCGGCACGAGTTGATGGATTTTCTTGTGGAGCATAAGATTGTGGCATACGTAGATGACGATGCCGGCATTGCTGCGGAGGGTTTGTCGTTGAGGGAGATGCTGGTGATGCTGTTGGCGATGTAGGCGAAGGGAAGAGAATGGGATTACAGAAAGTTTTTCATATTTTTCTTGG
>CALZYS010000004.1 GCA_945830345.1 uncultured Prevotella sp. | reverse complement strand
CAAATTTACCCCACCCTCGAGTAAAAAACAAAACTGTCATCTGTCATCTGTCACCACCCTCTTACACCTACATTTTGCGTCAAAATCTTCATTTTTATTGACATTAGTAATATCGCTATCACTTCACACTCTATCTTCCGTTTATTATCTCCTTTGTCTTCATACAAAATAATACGCTTCCTAAATCACCATCGAAGACCCTATTACAATAATTATTTTCCCGAATTTTTCTCCTCATTTCTTGCATAATTGAAAAATTAATCGTAATTTTGCAGAAAAATTAAAATACTACAATATGCCAGAAATAAGCAGGTTTTACGGTATTATTATATACATGTATATGAGTGAGCATAATCCACCTCATTTTCATGTGTGGTATGAAAACTACAAGGCAATTATCACAATCAAGGATGGAATAATTACCGGTAGTCTTCCCAGACGTGCTCTAAACCTTGTGTTTGAGTGGCTTGACCTACATAAGGAAGAGCTCATCGACAATTGGAATAGATTGGCGAAATTTGAATCTCCTAAAAAAATTGAACCACTAAAATGAATAATCATGAATGAAGTATTGACAGTTGAACAGGCAAAACATATTGGTGGCTATACGTTAGAGCTCATTTTCAACAATGGAGAGAAAAGGAAGTTCGACTTCTCGTCTCTTCTTGACAAGGGAGTGTGCAGCAAGCTAAGGGATATGGATTATTTCAAGAACTTCAAGGTTGACGGCTTCTCAGTGGATTGGAACAACGAAATCGGATTTGCACCCGAGTTCTTGTATGAGAACGGTGCGGCTATATAATATGAATACAATTAATAAGAACAAGGATCTGCCTCTAAATGAGAGAAGCTCTGCGGTATTCTCAAGGACGTGAAGGATGAGACCGACGAGCGGTTTAACTACATCATTTCAAAGTAAAAACGACTAATTATGGTATCGGTTAAGATTGAATATATAATCATGCTGGTCAAGCTGTTTGCACGTCATTACGGCTTGACTTTCCTGCAGGCTTATCATTATATAAGTCAGTATGGAGGCGTTGAGTATGCAGAGAGGCATTATAACGTGCTTCACACATTGCCATTCAATGACCAGGTGGAGGGATTGGCCACCTATTGCCACAGGAAGGGAGGGGCGCTAATATGAGGTTGTATCATGGTTCTAACATGCGTGTAACCGATATTGACTTATTAAAGTCACGTCCTGCCAAGGATTTTGGTCGCGCTTTCTATCTTTCAGCAGATAGAGAACAGGCTGTGGATATGGGCAGATTCAAAGTGGACACATTTGGTGGAGAGGTTGTGGTCAACGAGTTTGAATTTGACGAAAACGCATTGGCAGAATTAAATTATTTGCGTTTTGAAGAATATACCGAGGAATGGGCAAAATTTGTGCTTGCCAATCGGGAAACGGATGAATGTGCGCATGACTACGATGTAGTATATGGACCGATTGCTAATGACAGAATCGGCCGACAGATATTTAATTTTCATTCGGGCTATATCGATTTCCCTACATTCCTTAAACGCATTCAATATCCAGAGGGCATCACTTTCCAGTGGGCTTTCTGCACGGAACGTTCAATTAAATCATTAAGAAGCCTATGAAAGTGACAGAAAAAGATTATGATTTTATGGTGGATTGTCAGGAACGAGACATTGCCACTTTATTGGTTGAGGACAAAAAATTGACCATTCACCAAGCCTTAGACACATTATATAATTCAAGGACCTATGGCTTGCTTCACAATCCCAAGACAGGTCTTTTCTTCCAATCCCCAAAATATGTGTATTCAATATTGAAGGAGGAATTAAATAGTGCGGCATTAATGGAGTGAAAAATAAACAATGAATTGCATGCGAGGCATGAATGCAATCAAAAACCACGATGAGAAAAAGGAAATGCGTTAAATAATCCTAACGCCTTTCTTTTTTCTTCTTTTATTTTATTTTCTTCTTTATTCTTTTTTTCTAAGAGATAACGAGATTTCTTTTTTTCTTTTTCGGCATCTGTTAAGAATAGACAATGGGTATTGACAGGGCGGGATTTATTTTGTAACTTTGCAGCGATTTTGACAATTAAGTGATTATTTTAACTTACAAATTAAATTATTATGGAAATGAACTTAAAGTTAAATGAAGCCCTCGAAACTATCTGCATGAACGATTCGAGGTACAATGCTTGGAAGAAGGACTATTACTTTCTGTCCAATCGGTATGCAATGTCTAAACCCATTGAGATTTGGACTGAAGCAACTCGGCATATAATGCAAATGAAAGACGTGGACTCAAGCAAAGAGAACGTTGAGAGAATTGTGAATGGTCTTGAAAGCAAGGACAACATGTTTCTTCTCAAGGAAACTATCTTGTATCTGCTCGACCATGGCGACAGTGACTTTTCCAATTGTCTGGAGAAAGTAAAAGAGTTATTGATAGAAAGAAACAAGCACTTGTACCTCAACAGAGCAACCGGAAAATACGAATCAATAATCGACCTGAGGAATCTTATCCCCAACTACAAAAAGAGAATAACAAATTCCTTTGGCGGGATTAGATTTCAGAAGGTTCCCGATTTCATGTCAGCGCACGCATTCGTCAATAAAGCCATTGAGATATGTCCGGACGACGAAGAGGGAATGACTGTCACGATGTTGTTGTTGCAATATTACAACAAAAGGCATAATGGAAGGCTTGAAGCGGAAATAGAGACAATGAAGGCCAAGATGAGAGGATTGTGGAACAAGAAACCCAAGGATCGTTGTGACATCTCATGCCCGTTTGACGACGCTCAAGTGAAGTCATCCGGCATACTGAAGGAGGCCAAGATTGTGCTGGCGGTGATGAACGATATGCTCAAGGGAGAATACAGGAGCAAAAACAGCAGCAAATGCAGCGATATTGATTTCGCCATTGCCATGTTTGCCGTACTGATGATTCGCGGTTATTGGAAGAAGCAAAGAAAGGAATATAGCGAGATGATGAAGCAACTGTTTGACATGGATGTAAAGACGGACACTATAGGCAAATGGATTAGGCAGTACAGCACCAATTACGAAGAATGGTATAATGGCAACGACGGGAAAGAAGTAATAAGCGCGCGGCGAAAGAAAATTGCCACGGACTTCGCTGAGATGATTGACAAGGTGAAAACCTATAAACTAAAAGAAATGAAGAATTAAGGGTTGCCCGTTTGGGCAACCTATTTTTATCCCTAAACGACAAAACAATTTGATTTTGTCGTATATTCCAAGTATTTTGTCGTATAGTCGTATGGTTGGTAGAACCAGCCCGAATTATTATTACCTTTGCATCCACAAATCGACGATGAATGGCCATTCGAAGTCGCAGAGAGTGATATTACACATTATTAATTTTAAAAAAACAGAAAAGACTATGGCAATGAAAACTGTAGAAATGATGGAGACAGGGAAATATCCCCTGAATCCCGATGCAAGGGAGACGCTCAATTTGCTGGTGCAGGGCGTGAGTGAGAGAATAGGCAGCGACTGCGTCAACTTCGTGGCAGGACTGCGCACCGAGCTGCAGTCGGATGTGGCCAATGCGCTGTGGTATTTCTCAACAGCATTGCATCTGCTGCCCGAGGAGCTTCGCCACGTGAGGAGCACGGCATGGGCGCTGATGACGCTCATCAAGGAACATAAGTTTAACAAGAATTTCAAGTATTAATTATTTTTCATTCATTTTTTTATTATGGCAAGAAAGAAAATTTTGGAGAGCGCCTGCCAGGCAGGAGCCTCATCAGTAGCAAGAGAGTTGGAAACATCGTATGCCGGCATAGCCAAGGTATATACCGACAACACAGTGAAAGTGATTCCCGACCGCCCGAGGGCGAAGATGACCAAGCCACTGCGCCGATGGGGCTACTACTCAATCGACGACGAGGGACACATCGTGGTGACACCGAGAGCCAGGCGTGAGCAAAGCCGAGCCATAAGACTGAAATCAACGATGCACGGCAGTCTGTCGAAGACAGCCGACGGAGCCTATCTGCTGATGATGAAAGTGTATGACGACGAGGGACTTGACTTCAAGACCGTGATGAAAAAGGAGATCAAGGAGGCACTGCGATGAGCGTACACGTAATCGAATACAAGGATGGGGCAAAGGTGATGCGCCCCATCCTCAGCTACAAGGAATATGCCGCACTGCGCAACTCGATGCACAACCGCGACATGACACGACAGGCTCGCAACGGCAATGCCAACGCCAAGCGGAGGATGATACAGTTCAACTACTCGTGCATGCCCAACGAGGGTATGCTCAAGGGAGCCACGGTGGAGAGCAACTCAGTGGGCATGGACGTGGATTTTCAGGTGGGAATGGACAAGCTTGAGCTTGAGAGGCAATTGGAGATTGTAAAGAATAATTTCATTGCCAAGGCAGAGGAACTGGGACTGCTGATGCTGGAGCGATCGGCTACGAAGGGACTGCACGCGGTGTTCCGCAGGCGCACAGGGATGACTCAGGAGGAGAACCTGAAATGGGCGGCGAAGACATTAGGCGTGGAATACGACGCCCAGGCCAAAGATATCACTCGTGTGTTCTTCACGCCGACTGCCGACGCCGGGGATCTGTTCTTTTGTAAGGACGAGCTATTTATTAATGAGGCGGCAGAGAAGGAGACCACGGCGGCAGGGACGGCAGAAGCGGCGGGGACGGCGACAAAATCGCCGTCAACGGTGGCTGGCCTGACGGCGGAAGGCACGGCGGAAGGCACAACAGCGACGGCGGAAGGCACGGCGGAAGGCGATACTATCTATTTCGGATATAATTTTACAAAGATTATCGCCAAGTATTGGGAGCTGTATAACGGAGGGAAAGAGCCCACGGTGGGCAATCGCAACGCTCTCATCTTCGATTTGGCCCGCTCGCTGCGCTCGATATGCGACTACAGCATCGACATGCTCAAGATGGTGATTCCGCGCTATGCCGACTTGCCCGAGGCCGAATACGAGCAATGCCTGAAGAACGCTCTCGACGAACCGCGCAAGGGCATCAACTTCAAACTGCAGAAGGTGCTCAACCTGCTCAACGAGGAACAGGCAGCTGACAAAAGGCAACTTGAGACAATCGAGCCGCTCGACAGCAAGACTCCACCGAAGATGCCCCTGGTGCTGCCCTGGCCGCTGGGCGAACTGAGTTCACAGGCTCCCGACTACTACCGTCCGGCTGTGTGCGACAACGTCTTCGTGCCGATGTCGGTCAACATGCACGAGGTGACGTTCACCTATTGGGACAACGTGGTGCACGAGGCTACATTCATGAATGTTCTGGCCGCGGGCATGTCGATAGGCAAGGGATGCATCAACGTGCCCTGCCGCATGATAGTGGCGAATGTAAGCGAGAGCGACAAGGTGGCAAGGGAGCGCGAGGAGGAATACAAGCTGAAGAATCCTCAGGGAGCAACATCCATCGAGGCCCGACCGAAGGACATCTGCATACAGGTGCTCATCGACAACCTGACCGACGCCGTGTTCAACCGCCGAGTGGCCGACGCAGCCAACAACGGCAACCGCTATCTCTACCTAAAGGTAGATGAACTCGACACACTCAAGAAAATCACATCCCACAACAGTGCGCAGGAGGTGAGCACAATCATCCGCAAGGCATTCGACAACAGTCTGCACGGACAGGAACGGGTGGGCTCGGCATCGGTGACGGGAATAGCTCCGCTGCGGTTCAACTTCAACGCGTCGTGCTGTCCCAAGAACGCCCGCCAGTTCTTCCGCTACAACATCACCGACGGCACCATCACCCGACTCTCGCTGTCAACGATCATCAAGCCCTCGGGAGCTCGCCCGGTGTATGGGCATTACGACGAGGAATACCGCAAGACGGTGGATGAAGTGGTCGATAAGTTGCAGTCGTTCCGCGGCAACTACGTGTGTCAGGAGGCCAACGACTTCGCACAGCGCCTCTGCGACGAGAACGAGCGCCTGGCCGAGCTCTACGACTCCGAGGGCTATCTCGTGCTGAGCTATCGCGCCACGGTGATAGCATGGCTCAAGGGCATGGTGCTGTGGCTGCTCAACGGACAGCAGTGGACCAAGGAGATTGAGGACTACGTGCGCTGGGCCCTGAGATACGACCTGTGGTGCAAGTATCTGATATTCGGCGAGATGCTGGAGAAGGAGCTGAGCGAGAACAACTTGGCCAATCACCGCGGACCGCAGAACCTGTGCGCCATGCTGCCCGAGCGATTCCATCTGAAGGACTTGGAGAACCTGCGCGTGCGACTGGGCAAGCGAGGCGGCTCGGCCAAGAACCTGCTGAAGAAATGGAAGGAACGCGGCATTGTCAACTACGACTCGATAGACGGCGAGATCGTGAAGTGCTCAAGCTGAGTCTTTTTTTTAGGCACGGAATTCCACGGCTTTTATAAAGACACGGCTGGGCTGCGCGATGATTGAGGGCTTTATTTGCTAAAGGGCTATACTTTAGTATAGACACGGCTCTGTAATGCTGAGACTAATTAAGCCGTGAACTTGCGCAAGCAAGCCATAATCACGAAGTGCCATGGTATATATCAATGCGCAGCCAAGCCGTGTCTTTTTATAAAAAGCCGTGTCAATCCGTGCCTCAAAATAAAAAATCTGTGGACAAAAAAATCAGAAAGTGGTGACAGATGACAGATGACAGTTTTATTTTTTACTCGAGGTCTTAACATTTATCAACGAAAACATTAAAAAAATATGAAAATTGAAATCAAAAGAGACATTAAAGGCAACACTTATACTGCCGGAAAGATGTATGTTGACGGGCGACACTTCGCCGACACACTCGAACCCCGCGCCATCGACTGGAGCAAAGAGGAGAAAACACTCGGCAAGACAGCCATCCCCGTAGGCACATACAAGGTGAAAATGAGATACAGCACAAAGTTCAAGACGCAGATGCCTTATGTGCAGAACGTGCCCCACTTCGACGGAATCATGCTGCATGTGGGGAATTCGGTGCGCGACACACGCGGATGCATACTCATCGGCACCCGCACCTATCCGAGCGTGCTCACCCACTCGCGCAATGCCGTCAACCGCCTCATACAGCTCATTGAAGAGCACGAGGGCGAGAGTATCACATTGACATTGAAAAACGCGTTTTAGACAAGAAATCCCTATACATTATAAAAAAATAGGCAATTTATTTGGATATATCGTCGAAAAACACTATCTTTGCACCAAAAATGATAAAGGACATACACTATGACAGAAAAGAAAATTGAAGAAAACGAAGAAAAGAAAAGCTTGAGCTTCGTAGAACAGATTGTAGAGGCCGACCTGGCCGAGGGCAAGAACGGTGGAAGAATCCAGACACGATTCCCGCCAGAGCCCAACGGATATATACACATCGGGCATGCCAAGGCGATATGCATGGACTTCGGCGTGGCAGAGAGATACGGCGGAGTGTGCAACCTGAGATTCGACGACACAAACCCCTCGAAGGAGGACACTGAGTATGTTGACTCAATACTCAACGACATACAATGGCTCGGATTCAAGTGGGGCAACGTGTATTACGCCTCCGACTACTTCCAGCAGCTGTGGGACTTCGCCGTGTGGATGATCAAGAAGGGCATGGCATACATCGACGAGCAGACCTCGGAGCAGATAGCCGAGCAGAAAGGCACGCCGACAACGCCCGGACAGGCAAGTCCATACCGCGACCGCCCCGTGGAGGAGAATCTCGCCCTCTTCGAGAAGATGAACACCGCCGAGGCTGTGGAAGGCTCGATGGTGCTCAGGGCAAAGCTCGACATGGCCAATCCCAACATGCACTTCCGCGACCCGGTGATGTATCGCATCATACACACGCCACACCACCGCACGGGCACAAAGTGGCACGCCTATCCGATGTATGATTTCGCCCACGGGCAGAGCGACTACTTCGAGGGTGTCACCCACTCCATCTGCACGCTCGAGTTTGTGCCCCATCGCCCGCTCTACGACAAATTCATCGACTTCCTCAAGGATTGTGACGTCGAGGCAGAGCGCGGAGCCGACTACAGACCAAGGCAGATAGAATTCAACCGACTCAACCTCACATACACCGTGATGAGCAAGCGTAAGCTGCACACACTCGTAGATGAGAAGCTCGTGAGCGGATGGGACGACCCGCGAATGCCGACCGTGTGCGGAATGCGCCGCAGAGGATATTCCGCCGAGAGCATCCGACAGTTTATCAACTCGATAGGCTACACCAAATTCGACGCACTCAACGACTACGCTCTGCTCGAGGCTGCCGTGCGCGACGACCTCAACAAGCGCTCACTGAGAGTGTCGGCTGTGCTCAATCCCGTGAAACTCGTCATCACCAACTATCCTGAGGGACAGACTGAGGAAATGGAGGCTATCAACAATCCTGAAAACGAGGCCGACGGAAAGCACACCATCACCTTCAGCCGCAACCTGTGGATAGAGCGCGACGACTTCATGGAGGACGCACCGAAGAAATTCTTCCGCATGACACCGGGCAAGGAGGTGAGACTGAAGAACGCGTACATCGTCACCTGCACGGGATGCAAGAAGGACGCCGAGGGCAACATCGAGGAGATATACGCCGAATACGACCCACAGAGCAAGAGCGGAATGGAGGGAGCCAACCGCAAGGTGAAGGGCACGCTGCACTGGGTGAGCTGCGACCACTGCCACAAGGCCGAGGTGAGACTCTACGACCGACTCTTCACCGTGGAAAATCCTGCAGCCGACGAGCGCGACTTCCGCGAACTGCTCAATCCCGAGTCGCTCACGGTGCTCGACAACTGCTACGTCGAGGACTTCGTCACGACATGCAAGCCGGGCGACTTCCTGCAATTCCAGAGAATCGGATATTTCACTCCCGACCTTGACTCCACCCCCGAACGTCTCGTATTCAACAAGACCGTGGGACTCAAGGACACATGGGCTAAAATCAACAAGTAAGAAGAAAAAATGCACATCGACGAGGAGCTATTCCAAAGCAAGGACTTCAAGAGAAACCTCAAACTATACGAAGAGGCGGTGAAGACGGGCAAGAAGGTGTTTATGGACATCGACGACATGACCGACATCATCGACTACTACAACTATGACGGACGGACGGAAGAAGCCAACGCCATGGCCGACTATGCCCTGGAGCTATATCCCGGGGCTATCGGTCCGCACGTATTCAAGGCGCGTCAGGCCCTCGCCATGGGCGATCACAGCGAAGCCAGCAGGCAGCACCAAGCCATCGACGACAAGAGCGATATCGACTATTTCTACCTCAGTGTGGAACTGTCGATTGCAGCTTCCGACATCACCTCTGCCGAAATGGATATCAAAGCAGCCTACGAAAAAATGCCACCCGAGGAAAGGGACAACTTCATGCTCGACATCGGGGCGCTGTATGTGGACTATAATTATGTGAAACAAGCCGAGAAATGGCTCAACAAAATGCGAAACAAAAACCACAAGGAGAGGCTCGAACTCATAGCGCGAATCCACTGCTGCCGAGGCGAATATGACAAGGCGATAAAAGTGCTGGAAGACCTGCTTGACAAGAATCCATTCACCTATCGCTACTGGAATACAATGGGCCTCATATACATGTTCATGAACAAATTCGACGAGTGTCTCAACTGTGCCGAATATTCGTTGGCCATCAATCCCGACAACACCGACGGACTGTGGTGCAAGGCAAAGGCACTCTCGGTAAATGGCGACACGCAAGGGGCTATCGAGGCATTTGGAAAATTCATGAAACGCATACCCGACAACGCCAAGGCTGAGGTGGAAATGGGTTCGTGCCTGTTGCAGCTCGGCGACTTGGACAAGGCTTGCGACTATCTGCAGAAAGCCATCGACCACAGCGAGGAAGACCCCGCGGTGATGGCACAGGCAGCCGACGATCTCGCCTTCATCTACAGCGCAAAGAAGGACATCGACAAGGCACTGGACTATCTCGACCTGTCGGAGCAATACGCACCCTATGCCGACGACATGCCCGACGCCGAATACCAGAGGCTCGTGCTGCGCGGACATGTATATCTGATGAACAGCCAGGCAGACGAGGGACTGAAAATCTTCGAGAAAGCCGTGAAAAAGTCAAAGCGCAACCCGGAGATAATCTTCAAGATTATGGTGTCGCTCTACGACCACGAGCTCTACGATAATGTCGTCGCCTACTTCAGAAGACTACAGAGGGTGATGCCCGAGGGATGGAACTTGGGATATGCCTATGCCGCAGGAAGCTACATCAAGACAATGGAGATATCCAAGGGTGTGAAACTGCTGCAGAAGGCATGCCAGGTCAATCCCGACGAGGTGGAACTCATCTTCGGAGATTTCTTCCCCCCTGAGATCAAAAAAGAACAGTATTATGATTTTGTCAAAAACATGAAATTCTAATGAACTTATCATCGTTATTAAGCAATCTGAACTACGGCACCATACTGCTGCTGATGCTCATCGAGAGCACCGTGATACCGTTTCCGTCGGAAGTGGTGGTGGCGCCTGCCGCCTATCACGCAGCCGCCGGATATCAGAACGTGGTGCTCGTTGTCGTGTTCGCCACCATCGGAGCCGACCTCGGAGCCATAATCAACTATGCCGCTGCCTACTATCTCGGACGACCGCTGATATACAGTTTCGCGCGCAGTAAGTGGGGACGAATGTGCCTGTTGAACGAGGAGAAAGTGCAGAGAAGCGAGAAATACTTTGCCGACCACGGCGTGGTGGCCACACTCACCGGCCGACTGCTGCCCGTGATCAGGCAACTCATCTCGGTGCCGGCAGGACTGGCAAAGATGCACTTCGGCAAGTTTATACTCTACACCACCATCGGAGCCGGAGCATGGAACACTATACTCGCGGCTCTCGGATGGTATCTGCACTCCATCGTGCCGGAAAGCCAACTGGAGGCTAAAATCAACGAATACTCCGACTACATCAAGATTGTCATCCTGGCTATCGTGATTGTAGTGGCAGCATATTTCGCATGGAAAAAATTCAAGAAGCACTAATTTATTATTTTTTTTATTATGATTAGCAGAAACAACCATCTTGTCATCATGGCGGGCGGCGTGGGAAGCCGGTTCTGGCCAATGAGCACAATAGAAAAGCCCAAGCAGTTTATCGACGTTCTCGGCGTGGGAAAGTCGCTCCTGCAACTCACAGTGGAGAGATTCGGCGGAATATGCAAGCCTGAAAACGTGTGGGTAGTGACCAACAAGGCTTATATCGACATCGTAAAGGAACAACTGCCCAACATGCCCACAGGCAACATTCTGTGCGAGCCTTGCAGAAGAAACACTGCACCATGCATCGCCTACGTGAGCTGGAAAATCAAGTCGCAAGACCCCAAGGCCAACATCGTGGTGACACCAAGCGACCATATCGTCACCGACACCGAGGAATTCCGCAGGGTGATAAAGTCGTGCCTCGACTTCACCATGGACTCCGACGCCATCGTAACCCTCGGAATGAAACCCACACGACCCGAAACCGGATACGGATACATACAAGCCGACCTGTCAAACAGTTCGCTGCGCAACAAGGAGATATTCCGCGTGTATTCATTCCGCGAAAAACCAAGCCAGGAAATTGCCAAGCAATATATCGCCAAGAACGACTACTTCTGGAACGCCGGCATCTTCATCTGGAACGTGAGCACTATCGTCAATGCGTTTAGGGTGTATCAGCCCGCCATCTCAAAGGTGTTCGAGGGTCTATTGCCCATCTACGGCACCGACAAGGAGCAGACCATGATCGACGAGAAATTCCCCACATGCAAAAGCATTTCGGTTGACTATGCCATCATGGAGAAGGCGGACGAAATATTCGTCTGTCCGGCTGACTTTGGATGGAGCGACCTCGGAACATGGGGCTCGCTGTTGGCCAACACCAAGAAAGACCTCTACGGAAACAGTTGCATCGGCAAAGAAATCAACACGTTCGAAACAACCAACTGCATCATCCACGCCACGCAGGAGAAAAAGGTGATAGTGCAGGGACTCAACGGATATATCGTGGCCGAAAACAACGACACACTCCTGATATGCCGACTTGAAGAAGAACAGAGAATCAAGCAGTTTACTGGCGAGGAATGAGAAAATGAAGATTTACACATTATTTATATAATACAGAAAAATGAAAGAAAAAAAAGTTGCACTGATTACTGGTATTACCGGACAAGACGGCTCTTATCTGGCCGAGTTCCTAATCGACAAGGGATATGAAGTTCACGGACTTCTGCGCCGCTCATCTTCATTCAACACTGGAAGAATAGAGCACCTCTATCTCGACGAATGGGTGAGAGACATGAAGAAGGCGCGTCTGGTTAATCTGCATTGGGCCGACATGACCGACTCGTCGTCGCTCATCAGAATCATTGGCGAGACAAAGCCTACTGAGATATACAATCTTGCGGCTCAGAGCCACGTGAAAGTGTCGTTCGACGTGCCTGAATACACTGCCGACACCGACGCCGTGGGCGTGCTCCGACTGCTGGAGGCAGTGCGCATATGCGGACTCGAAAAAACTTGCCGCATCTATCAGGCTTCAACATCCGAACTGTTCGGAAAGGTGCAGGAAGTGCCGCAGAAGGAGACTACTCCGTTCTATCCGCGCTCACCCTACTCTGTTGCAAAGCTCTACGGATTCTGGATCATGAAGAACTACCGCGAGTCGTACAACATGTACTGCTGCAACGGTATTCTATTCAACCACGAGAGCGAGAGACGTGGAGAGAACTTTGTGACACGCAAAATCACCCTCGCTGCAGCACGCATAGCCCAGGGATATCAGGACAAGCTGTATCTCGGAAATCTCAACTCGCTGCGCGACTGGGGATATGCCAAGGACTATGTGGAGTGTATGTGGCTCATACTGCAACAGCCAGAGCCCGACGACTTCGTCATAGCCACCGGAGAATACCACACCGTAAGGGAATTTGCCACATTGGCATTCCGCGAAGTGGGCATCGAACTGGAATGGAAGGGCGAAGGCGTTGACGAGAAGGGATATGACAAGGCTACGGGAAAGGCTCTCGTCGAAGTTGACCCGAAGTATTTCCGCCCTGCCGAAGTAGATCAGTTGCTCGGCGACCCAAGCAAGGCCAAGAAGCAGTTGGGATGGAATCCCACAAAAACCTCGTTCGAGGAACTCGTCAGAATCATGGTGAAGCATGACATGACATTTGTCAAGAAACTATTTATCAAGGCGCAAGTAGCTGAATAACAATGACATTAGACAAACAATCCAAAATATATGTGGCAGGACACCGCGGACTCGTGGGTTCTGCCATTTGGAACAACCTCAAGGCAAGGGGATATAACAACTTGGTGGGAAGAAGCCACAGCGAACTCGACCTCACCGACCAAAATGCGGTGAAGGATTTCTTCGACACCGAGAAGCCCGACGCTGTGGTGCTCGCAGCGGCTTTCGTGGGCGGCATCATGGCCAACTCGCTATATCGTGCTGACTTCATCATGCAGAACATGAAGATGCAGTGTAATGTCATCAGCAATGCATATTCCCACGGAGTGAAAAAACTGCTCTTCCTGGGTTCGACGTGCATCTATCCCAAAAATGCTCCGCAACCAATGAAGGAAGACGCACTGCTCACATCGCCACTGGAATACACCAACGAGGAATATGCCATCGCAAAAATAGCCGGACTCAAGATGTGCGAAAGCTACAACCTGCAATACGGCACCAACTATATCGCTGTGATGCCTACTAATCTGTATGGTCCGAACGACAACTTCCATCTGGAAAACTCACACGTAATGCCGGCTATGATGCGCAAGATTTATCTCGCCAAACTCATTCACGACGCCAACTGGAAAGCCATCGAGAACGACATGAACAAGCGCCCCGTGAATCCCAACGAGAAACTCAAGGCAATTATCGGCGAGGGAAATGTGGACGGCAGCAACTCGCACGAGAGAATACTCAAGACGTTAGAGTTCTACGGCATCTACGACAACAAAGTGGTGCTGTGGGGAACGGGGCAACCACTGCGCGAATTCCTGTGGAGCGAGGACATGGCCGATGCAAGCGTACACGTGCTGCTCAACGTGGATTTCAAGGATATCATCGGTATCGAGAAGTATTCATCGGTGTTCTACGGCGCCAAAGCCGACGGAGCAGTTGACCGCAACAACAGTGAGGGACGAGGCGGAGCAATCCCCGCACTCGGCGAAATACGCAACTGCCACATCAACGTGGGAACGGGCAAGGAACTGACCATCAGAAAGTTGTCGGAATTGGTAGTGAAAGCAGTAGGATTCGAGGGCACTGTGGAATTTGACTCATCAAAGCCCGACGGCACTATGCGCAAGTTGATTGATGTCTCAAAACTTCATTCGCTCGGATGGACTCACAAGGTGGAAATCGACGAGGGAGTCAGAAAATTATTTGAATGGTATAAGCAAAGCCTGCAATAAATAGTCTTTTTGTGACCCAGAGCCCAATAATAAAAAAGTCATCCTTCATTGCGAAGGATGACCTTTTATGAAAATGCTATCAACTCGTCAACTTAACCATTCTTATTGAGTACACTCTTCCAATTAGCATAAGCGTCGAGATATTCAGAGCGCTTGCTGGCATCAGGCTCAATGACCGCCAACTTGTCGAGTGTAGCAAAAGCCTCGTTGTTGTCCTTGTAGATACCGGCTCCAATACCTGCTCCCTTGGCTGCACCCACACTGCCGTCGGTGTCGTAGAGCTCAATCGTCGCTCCACTCACTCCTGCAAGCGTATCGCGGAAGATGTCGCTCAGGAACAGGTTAGCTTTGCCAGCATGTATCTTGTTGATACTCATGCCCATCTGCTGCATCACTTCCATGCCATAGCAGAAGCTGAAGACAATGCCTTCCTGTGCAGCTCTTACAATGTGAGCCTTGTTGTGCTTGTTGAAGTTTACACCGCTGATGGTGCAGTTGATCTCCTTGTTCTCAAGCACACGCTCAGCACCGTTGCCAAACGGAATGACACTCACACCGTCGCTGCCGATTGGCACTCCTGCTGCCAACTTGTTCATGTCGGCATATCCTATGCCCTCGGGAGCAATGTTGCGACGTGTCCACGCATTGAGAATACCGCAGCCGTTGATACACAACAGCACACCAAGACGAGTCTGCTCGTCGTCATGATTAACATGAGCAAAGGTGTTCACACGGCTCTTCGGGTCGTAGTTGACTTCGCCGAGAACGCCATATACCACACCCGACGTACCGCCAGTGGAAGCAATCTCGCCTGGATTGAACACATTAAGGCTCAGGGCATTGTTGGGTTGGTCGCCGGCACGGTAGGTGATTGGAGTTCCTGCCTTCAAACCGGTTTCGGCTGCTGCCTCGGCCGACACTGTGCTCTGCACGCTGAACGTCGGAACAATATCCGACAGCAACGACTTGTCGAATCCATAGTGGTCGAGCAGGAAATCTGCCACTTTGTTCTCCTTGAAATCCCAGAACATTCCCTCGCTCAAACCGCTCACCGTAGTATTGGCCACACCACTGAGACGCATGGCGATATAGTCGCCTGGCAACATTACCTTATAAATCTTTACAAACAATTCCGGCTCGTTCTCTTTCACCCATGCCAACTTGGCAGCAGTGAAATTGCCAGGAGAGTTGAGAAGATGCTGAAGACACTTGTCGGAACCCAAGTCGCGGAATGCCTTCTCGCCATACGGCACGGCACGCGAATCACACCAGATGATAGACGGACGAAGAGCCTTCAAATCCTTGTCAACACACACAAGACCATGCATCTGATAGGAAATACCAATGGCGGCAATCTCATCTGCCTTGGCATTCGCCTCGCACATGATCTTCTTGAGACTAAGTTTCGCATTCTCCCACCACATCTGAGGGTCTTGCTCAGCCCAACCAGCCTTGACCGCGAGGATTGGAGCTTCCTGTTCCGGGTAAAATGCAGTTGCTGCACACTTGCCAGTGTCTGCGTCAACGAGAGAAGCCTTCACCGAACTGCTTCCCACGTCAAATCCTAATAATAACCTTCTTGCCATATTCGTAAACTTTAAATAATCGATTATCTATTTTTTACTAATTATATTACGTTTGAGCGCCATTTTTCCCTCAAAATACACAAAAAAAAAATTTTTTTGCCCTTTTATTGAAAAAAATGCAAAAAAAACATCCTTGTTTCGTTTTTTTTTCATACCTTTGCACAAGTAATATATTACCACTAATTATTATGAAGAAGAAAATATTAATCTTGGACGACAAGGAAACGATAGCAAAAGTGCTTTCGATATACCTTATGAGTGATTATGACGTGCAGTGGTTGCCTGATGGTTTGCAGGCTGTAAAATGGCTTCAAGCAGGCAACACGCCTGACCTGATCATATCAGACATCAGAATGCCAGGCATGCGCGGCGATGATTTCCTGGAGTGGATAAAGCAGAACGAGCTTTTCCGCCATATTCCCGTCATCATGCTCAGCAGCGAGGACAGCACCAACGAGCGAATCCGACTGCTTGAAATCGGTGCAGTGGACTATATCGTGAAGCCTTTCAATCCAATGGAGCTGAAAATCAGGGTGAAGAAAATATTGCCTTGATAGAGTCTCCCATATACATTATTATATATGATTGGTATCGTATATTTAGGGAAGAACCCCAACACAAGAGACAAACTCAAATATGTCCCAGGACAGATTGTGAGAATGACCAGCACCTACAAAGATGCTGCAAAGCTTTGCGTGCCAAGGGTTAGGAACGAACACTTCATCGTCTTTTTCGAAAGAGGAGTGAAAAGTGAAGACATCACCTCTATTACATACCTGAAAAAGAAATGCCCCGGATTGTATATCATCCTGCTGACCGACACTCTGAGTGACGAAGAAAGACTCACTTACCAAAAGTGCGGCATCAACGACACGTTGAACAGTGAATCATCCGTCACAGAGATAAACAAGAAAATCCAGTTTATCACCAGTAGGGAGAATATACTTTTCGACGACAAAGCTTCGGGGAAAAACATCCTTCATTTCAAAATACCCATTTGGAAAAGAACATTTGATATCGTGTTCTCGCTGATAGCACTAATCATACTATCGCCGGTGTTCATCATCACAGCAATAGCCATCAAGCTCGAAAGCGAGGGACCGGTGATGTTTAAATCAAAACGTGTCGGAACAAACTACACGGTGTTTGACTTCTTAAAGTTCAGAAGCATGTACATTGATGCCGACAAGAGGCTGAAAGAACTGAGCAAAACCCAAAACCAATACAGTGACAAGGTGGAGGAAAACCCAATGCCAGTGGGACATTTCGACGCAACCGTTGACGACAACACTACCGTCAGCGATGAATTTGCAGCCGAAATGCTCATCAGCGACGATGAGGTGATGCTCGTGGGAGACGATTTCGTTGTGTCTGAAACAAGTTTCAACAAACAAAAGAATGAAGACATCAACAACGCATTCGTAAAAATCGAGAACGACCCAAGAATAACCAAAGTCGGACATATCATCCGCAAGTACAGCATCGACGAACTGCCACAGTTGGTGAATATTCTGAAAGGTGACATGTCAGTAGTGGGCAACCGTCCTCTACCACTCTACGAGGCGGAAAAACTCACAAGCGACGACAGCATCGACAGATTTATGGCACCAGCCGGACTCACAGGACTGTGGCAGGTGGAGAAACGAGGCGACAGCGGAAAACTATCTGCCGACGAGCGTAAACAACTCGATATCACTTATGGGCAGACATACAACTTCATTCTCGACATGAAGATTATCTTCAAGACACTTACCGCCTTTATTCAAAAAGACGACGTATAAAACCTAAAAGAAAAAAATAACCACAAAAATAAGAACAAAATGAGTATTAAGCGTATAGCATTATTTGCAGCATTAACCATGTCGGTGCAGATGGCAAATGCACAATACAACGACAGCGGTATCTCGGCTGGCTTCTTTGACGCCAGCGAGGGCAGTACCATTGACTTTTCTAGATTCCATCTTCCGCCATTGGCTGTGCTTCTTGAGAACGCGAAGTCAAACCCCCAAATTCTCAGCCTTGCCAAAGCACAGGAAATCGCACAGGCGGAAGTGTCAAAGCAGAAAAGACACATCTTCTCCTATGTCAGAGGACATGCCAGCTATGGATATGGCAAGACTGATATGTGGGGAAACAACTCATCCAACCTTAGCAGCAACATGATTTACCAGTTCCAGGGTAGCGAGCAAAGCTATTGGAATGTTGGAGTGAACTTGTCTGTGCCACTTGAGGACATTCTTGACCTTAAGGCTGCAGTAAGAAGAAAGAAACTGGAGGTTGACGAAGCCAGAATCAAAAAGGATATAGCCTACGACCAACTTAAGCTGCAAATTGTGACTCTATACGTGAAAATTACCAATGATCTCGTCGCTCTGAAAACAGCAAGCGAAAACGCTGCCATCTATCAGGGTGCAGGTCAGTTGACACAGGAGCAATTCCATAACGGCGAAATGAGCATTGCAGAATTTGCACTCACCAAGGCAAGGGAGAACGGTGCTGTGAATGCTTACCAGCAAATGCAGACATCTATCACGACAGATATCGTGACATTGGAAATTCTTACACATACTCCTATCATCACGAATACAACAACTGATGTCACTCTCGACGATACAATTGTCAAGTCGGACAAGCAAATCGCCAAAGAGAACAAGGCAATCCAGAAGCAGATAAAGAAAGAGGCTGAGGAGGAGGAAAAGAGATATCAAGAATTGGAAAAAGCTGACAAGAAAGCCCAGGAAAAGGCTGAAAAGGAAGCTAAAAAAGCAGCTAAACAAAAGAAGTAATAACAAAAAAAATATACAACTATGGATATTTTCAGATACATAATAAGATTCTTATACCGCATAAGGTGGTATCTCGCAATTCTTCCTTTGATTGCGTTGGTAATTGCATGGTTCCTGACAAGGGATATGGAACGTCAGTATGACACTAACACCACTATTTATACCGGTATGATCACCGGTTATAACATAGAGGGCGGTTCGGGTATTGCAGGTGGCAACTCGCAGACAAATATCAACAACCTTATGCTTATCATCACCACCGACAACACTCTGCACGAAGTGTCGCTCCGACTCTTCGCACGTTGTATGATGTATGGTAATGAGAATAAGGACAACAACTATATCTCGGCTGAGCACTTCAAGCAGCTCAACGCCTCGGTACCGGCTGAGGTAAAGGGACTTATCAACAGAAACAGTGAGGCTGCGACTTACTCCAACTTGCGTGCCTACGAAAAACCGACCCAGGACAATTTCATCTTTGGTTTGACTAATTATCATCCGTATTTCGGACTTAATAACATTTCGTCAAAACTAAAGGTCACACAGTTCTCAAAGAGTGATATTATCAATATCGGATATAGCGCCAACGATGCCGGTATTGCATATAACACACTTGACATCTTGAATGACGTGTTCGCACGCCAATACCAACAACTCCGATTCGGAGAGACCAACAACGTCATCAAGTTCTTCGAGAAAGAAGTGGCACGTCTTTACAAGATGCTTTGTAACGCTGAGGATGAACTCATCAATTATAATATTGAAAAACGAATCATCAACTACGGTGAGCAGACCAAGCAGTTGGCTGGCCTTGAGGCTAACCAGCAGGTGTCGGACAACACATTGCTTATGGACTATACCACAACAAAGGCTCTTATGGACTGGCTTGAAAGACAGTTGGGAGAGCGTGCTAAGATAATCCGTGCCAATAAGCAATTCACCGACAAGGTTCGCGACATCTCAAGAATACAGTCAAGAATATCCAATCTGCAGCTTATGTCGAGCGAAGGCGGCGGCAACAATGCTGAATCTCAGAACGAACTCGCTCAGGCTCAGAAGGATTTGAGAAGCACTGCCGAGAGTGTAAGGGATCTGACCAAGGATATCGAAGCAGGTAGTTTCTCCACCGAGAATGGCGTAAAGGCTAACACATTGCTCGAAAATTGGGTTGAACAAGTACTCTTATTGGAAAAGACAAAAGCCAAGATGACCGCCCAGGACATCATGCGTCAAAGCATCGACCGACAGTTCCTCTACTTCTCGCCTATTGGCGCAACACTCGATAGAAAAGACCGCCACATCGGTTTCGTAGAAGGCAACTACATGGAAATGCTGAAAGCATTGAATGCGGCGCGTCTGCGTCAGCGCAACTTGCAGATGACAACGGCAACATTGCGAGTGCTCAACCCGCCAATGTTCCCGCTTAACGCTTTGCCCACCAACCGACTCATGATCTTGCTGGGAGCATATCTGCTGACATTCGTCATGACTGCTATATATTTCCTCCTCATCGAACTGCTCGACCGCACACTGCGCGACCGTATGCGCTCGGAGAGAATTACAAAGATTCCTGTCATCGGATGTTTCCCCAAGGAAAGCAACCTTCGCTATCGCCGATTCAACAAGACTATCGCCGACATGTCGTTACGCCAGCTCAGCAAGGCACTGCTGCCCCACTTCAAGACAGGTCAGCAGAATGTGCTTAACCTCATCTCTACAGATGGTGGTAATGGCAAGAGCTATTTGGCACAGGAACTGGAGAACTACTGGATCACACTGGGACTTCAAGTGAGAAAACTCACATACGACGAGGACTTCCTGGCTGACGACAGCAGATATATCATGAGCAAGAGCATTAAAGACTTATGCCCGGATCTGCTGCCCGACGAGATTGCAATTATTGAGTACCCCAACCTCAACGAACACTCAATACCATCGGCATTGCTGAACTTAGGAACAGTCAATCTTCTCGTCACACGAGCCAACAGGACATGGAAGGATGTTGACCAGAAAGCACTGAAGGAACTCCAGTCGCAATTGGAAAACAAGGACAGTCTCTTCATGTATCTCACGGAGTCACAACGCTATGCCGTTGAGGAATTTGTAGGCCAACTGCCGCCATATACAAAGTTCAACAACTTCGTATATCGCCTCTCGCAGATGGGTCTAACCGCAACAGAAAATAGCCATGCGAAACTATAATGGAGAATAACAAGACAGTATATTCAAGGGAAAACGGAGGAAGAGCTATCCTACTCTTTCTCCTTTTCTCTATTGCCATACTCAATTTTCTGAGCAGTGGATATAGCGCGTTCATTGCAGTGATGTGCATACCGGCCATCGCTCTTGTCGGCTATTTCATGTTCAGCAAAAAGATGGCTATGTTCTATACTTTGTTCATCATCAACACTGTCGTGATGTTCATTGAGCGTCACTTCCACCTTCCCGTACCTGTGTCGATGATCAACGAACTCTTTGAATTGATGCTCATCGGAATGGTGCTTATTGACCACTGGAGATTTCATCTCTCACGCTTGATCAATGTGATGTTCCTGTGTGCTATCGTGTGGGTCACGTTCTGCTGTATCGAGGTTTTCAACGATCAATGTGGTTTGGGTATTGATGTATATCGATGGTACACAGGCGCGCGTCTGATGTCAATGCAGATCCTCTATGCCTTTGTCGTCACCACGCTTTTCATCGACACTCCGAAGAAAATCATGACAATACTCTTCATTTGGGCAGTGTTCATTGTATTTGCCGCCATTTGGCTGTGGAAACAAAAGAATATTGGATTGACCGAAGCTGAATCGAGATTCCTCTGGAGTTCGCCAGCACATATCATGGGAGGTAAAATCCGATATTTCTCTTGCTTCACTGATGCTGCCAACTTTGGTATTCACACAGCTGTGGCATCTGCTGCATTTCTGATAATTGCCGTTACGATGAAGGTGACCAGAATAAGAATTTTCTTTGCTATCGTGGGATGCATAGGCCTATGGGCTTTCTTCGGCTCGGGAACGCGTACCGCCCTGTTCTGCTTCATAGCTACCATAATGGTTTTTATTGTGCTTTGCAGAAACAAGAAATTGATACTCTCTGTTAGTGCATTGTTCCTCGTGTTCCTATATATACTTGCCTTTACAAAGATTGGCGACGGAAATCAGAACATTCGTCGTATGCGTACTGCCTTCGACAAGGAAGACGCATCGTTAGGCGTGCGTGAACAAAATAAAGCCACGCTGAGAAAATACATGGTGGATGCTCCATGGGGAGTGGGAATTGGACTGGAAAACGGTGACGTGCCACCATTCAACAAGTTCAAACTTATCACCCAAGTACCGCCTGACTCAGAGTATGTTTACATTTGGGTAAGAACCGGTGTCGTTGGCTTGACGGTCTTCTGTATCGTTAATGCAGTAATGTTCCTTGGAGCATGTTGGATAGTGTTCTTCCGACTTAAAAATCCCTCGATAAGAGGAGTAGGAATAGCTTATACGGCAGCCTTCATCGGTATGCATCTCGGAGGATATGCCAACCAGATATTGCTGCAGTTCCCAAATGTCCTCATCTACTATGGAGGACTTGCCACTGTATATCTACTGCCACATATAGAAAACGAGTGGAAAGAATGGGAGGCAAAACTAATTGCCGAACAGGAAGAACGTAGGAGACTAAAACAGGAGAAGAAACGTGCATCAAGAGTATAGACTGTCTGTCATCACTGTCAACTACAACGGACTGCATGACACATGCGCACTGCTTGACCATCTCGCATTCGACCCTAATGAGACGGAGGTGATTGTAGTTGATAACGGCTCTGCCAATAACGAAGCAGAGACGATAGCTTCCCGCTATGCTCATGTGAAATGCATTCGTAGTGAAAGTAACTTAGGTTTTGCGGGCGGCAACAATCTCGGCATAATGCACGCCAAAGGGAAATACCTCTTTTTCGTCAACAACGACACTGAGGTAAGCATGGGCGACATTGACAGACTGATAAAGCGCATCGAAACATCAGAACAGATTGGGATAGTGTGTCCCAAGATTCGTTTCTTCTTTGGCGAACGGCACATACAATATGCCGGATTCACGCCAATGTCACGTATCACCTGCCGCAACCGTGGCATCGGATATGACGAGGCTGACAGAGGGCAATACGACACTCCCTGCCCCACAGCATTCGCCCATGGGGCAGCCATGATGGTAAGAAAAGACACTATCGACAAGGTTGGACTAATGCCTGAGTGTTATTTCTTATACTATGAGGAAATGGACTGGTCCATGATGATGAAGCGTAACGGTTATCAGATATGGTATGAGCCAACTGCTACGGTTTTTCACAAAGAAAGCCAAAGCACGGGAGTAAACAGCCCATTGAAGACATATTATCTGACACGCAATCGGCTTCTCTTCATAAAAAGAAATTCCGAACATTTCAGACTAATGTCGTATCTATACATGATCTGCATTGTTGGAACAAGAGACGTTTTGAAAAATGTTCTCTGCGGAAGGATTAAACTTGCACGAGCAACAATAAATGGTGTAATTGATTTCTTAAACAACTGAAGATATGGATTTTTGGTGGATTTTATATATCGTTGACGGATTATTGTTCGTGATTGTTGCAGCAACAGTCGCGTATTTCACCGTGTTTGTCATTGCCTCACAAATCAAGAGAGGCACGAAAGTGGTGAAGTCAAAGAGACAAAACAGAATAATAGTTCTTATACCGGCATATAAATGTGACAAGGTTATCGAAAGAACGGTAAATTCCATATTAGGACAAATGTATCCACAGCGCCTTTTTGACGTTGTCGTTATCTCCGACCATCAAAACGAGATAACAAATTTTAAGTTGGCTCAATATCCTATCACTCTTCTCACACCCAACTTCAAGAAAAGCACCAAAGGAAAAGCATTACAATATGCAATCAACAATCTTCCTCAATTTAAGATTTATGACATTGCGGTTGTTCTTGATGCAGACAACATCGTATTGCCCGAATTTCTTGAGGAAATCAACAATGCATACGAATCAGCAGGAACTAAAGCGATACAGGCTCATCGTGTATCCAAGAACCGCGACACATCCACAGCCATTCTTGATGCGACATTTGAGGAAATCAACAATACCGTATTCCGCCTCGGACATATCTCCCTTGGATTGCCGTCGGCATTAAGTGGTTCGGGAATGGCATTCAACTACAACTGGTTCAAAGAAAACATTGGCAAGACCAAGGCTGCATGGGAAGACAAGGAACTCGAAGCCCTTCTTATGCGCCAGCACATTTTCGTTGACTATTTTGACAATATCTACGTATTTGACGAGAAAGTGAGAACGACTAACGACTTCAAACGCCAAAGAAGCCGTTGGCTCTCAACACAATTCCATTCCATTTTAATGAATATCAAATACTTGCCCGCCGCATTATACAACAAGCAATATGACTTGGTGGATAAAATACTACAATGGATGCTTTTGCCACGCACACTGATGATGGGAATTATTATCCTGATGAGCGTCGTATTGCCATTCATCTACATGTCGCTTGCTATTAAATGGTGGATAATCGCAGCCTTAATACTATTGGTATTCGCCATTGCCACTCCCGACTATCTTGTGGATAAGCGATGGGACAAGGCGTTTATGAAACTTCCTTTCTCTGTATTTTTGTCAATATTTCATTTAAATGGTTTGCGTCGCCGTTCACGTCATTGACATCGCATTATGGTGCATTACTGCATTTTCCGTAGGATATATTTTTTTCTACGCGATAACTTATGCCCTTGGACAAATAACAATCAACAAAGGGAAATCAACTCAAAATAACACTGGGCAGAAGAATTTTCTCGTAATCTTCCCTGCATACGGCGAAGACAAGGTAATAGTGCGCACTGTAAAGTCTTTCCTTCGACAGAACTATCCACAGACTAAATATTCCGTGGCAGTTGTGTCCGACCATATGCTTAAGGAAACGAATACAGAGTTGTCTGAATTGCCGATTACCCTACTCCAACCACAATTCGAAAATAGTTCCAAGGCAAAAGCATTACAATTTGCAATGGACAATATACAGAACAGTTTTGACAACATAGTCATTCTCGATGCAGATAACATAGTTACGCCCGACTTTCTTGGAAAACTAAATGAGATATGCAATCAAGGATTCTCAGCAATACAATGCCACAGATGTGCAAAGAATGCAGAAAACCAGATTGCGCAACTTGACGGCATTAGTGAGGAAATCAACAATGCGCTTTTCCGCAAAGCTCACAATAATATCGGCTTATCGTCTGCCCTCATCGGATCTGGAATGTGCTTTGACTATCTTTGGTTTAAAGCTCACGTTCACCTACTCTCCACTGCAGGTGAAGATAGGGAAATTGAGAAAATGCTCTTAATCGAACGTATATATATAAAATATGTGGAAGATATTGATGTCTTTGACGAGAAAGTAGGCAATGAGGATAATTTCCAGCGCCAGCGCCAGAGATGGATGTCTGCACAATTGAATTGCCTGCTAAGCATGATGAAAAATCTCCCTTCCTCAATAGCTCATCTTAATATCAACTATATAGACAAGACTATTCAGCAAATGCTTATTCCTCGTTCGATGTTGCTTGTTGGCACATTTGTCTGGTCGTTATTGATGACTGTCTTTGAAATGTCATGGGCATACAAGTGGTGGTTGTTATTTGCCTTGACGTCACTGTCATTATGGATTGCCATACCAAGGAAAATGCGCAACGGTAGTCTTGCCCAACTCATCACGCATCTTCCGCATCTTACATTGAGAATGATGTCAAATATCAGACATATCGATAGTAAAAACAGAGAGTTCATCCATACATCCCACGAATAAATTCTCGTCGGGAGTATCACGAAACAGGCCAAATACACTGCTGCCGCTGCCACTCATTGCTGCATATACGGCTCCTTGATCATACATTATTTCCTTCAACTTTCCTATTTCTGGATGAAGGGCAAATACACTATGCTCAAAGTCATTTACGAGTTCGTCTTTCCATGTTTCTATCGGTTGTCTCACGATATCCAAACAGTTCTTCATCGGTTTCTGGGGAGTAATCAACGAGAATGCCTCCTTTGTCGAAACAGGGATATTCGGTCTGACCACCAACATCTTGTATCCGCTCAAATCTATCGAAATTGGTTGCAGTCTCTCTCCGATACCTTCTGCATAAGCCGGTTGCGCCTTTATGAAGAACGCGCAGTCAGCTCCTAACCTCGCCGCATATCCAATCATCTTATCGTCAGACATTCCCAATGAAAACATCTCGTTAAGAAGTCTAATCATATAGGCACAATCGCTCGAACCGCCACCCATTCCTGCTTGAGTCGGTATATGTTTGTATAGATGTACATGCACCCTTGGAAGATCATAATCCTGAGCCATCATATTGTAAGCCTTAACCACAAGGTTTTTCTGCTCATCACCATCTATTAAAAGATTAGTGACCTTCAAGTCACATCTCACATCTGACGGAAAACCATCTTCCATTGGAAAAACCTCAAGGGCATCCTTGATAGGCACAGGGTAAAACACTGTTTCCAGATTATGGTAACCATCTTCTCTCTTACTCACAACATTGAGTCCAAGATTGATCTTTGCAATAGGAAAATTTATCATAGTCGCTCTTTTTTCATGCAAAATTAATTAATTCTTCTGAATTATGAAAGATTTATGGAGATTTTTTGTATTTTTGCAACCAAAATCAAAACATTATGGCAAAAAAAAGCATTGACAATACCTCATACGCTCATCTTCAGCCACAGGCTCTCGAAGTAGAAAGAGCTGTTTTGGGAGCACTTATGAACGACCGCGACGCCTATGCCGTGGTATGCGAGATACTTTCCCCCGAAAGTTTCTATGAGCAACGTAACCAACTGATATATTCGGCTATTCGCGATCTTAGTATAGCCGAGAAACCGGTTGATGTCCTTACTGTCACCGACGAGCTCGAATGCCAAGGCAGTCTTGACAAGGTGGGCGGCGCCATTTATATTGCCGACTTATCCAACAAGGTTGCCTCCTCTGCCAACATCGAATACCACGCACGTATCATTGCTCACAAATTCCTTGCACGCCAACTGATTTCGTTTGCCAGTGATATTGAGACAAAGGCATTCGACGGTTCGATGGACATTGACGATCTGATGCAAGAGGCAGAAGGCTCGCTCTTCGAACTCTCACGTCGCAACATGAAGAAGGACTACACCCAGATTGACCCTGTCATATCAAATGCTGTTGAGGTGATACAAAAAGCCGCCGCAAACAAAGACGGTCTTACAGGAGTGCCAACGGGCTATCACAAACTCGACAATATCACCAGCGGATGGCAAGCCAGCGACCTTGTAATCATTGCTGGTCGTCCGGCGATGGGTAAGACATCTTTCGCCCTTTCAATGGCAAAGAATATTGCAGCCGACTTCAAGGTGCCGATGGCGTTTTTCTCTCTTGAAATGAGCAATGTGCAACTTGTCAACCGCCTTATTTCCAACTGCTGCGAGATACAAGGCAGTAAGATATTGAACGGCCAACTGAAACCTGATGAATGGGAGCGTCTCGATAAACGCCTTAACAACCTCATTGGTTCGCCTCTATATGTTGACGACACACCTGGACTTTCGGTATTTGAGTTACGAACAAAAGCACGCCGATTAGTGCGCGACCATGGCGTAAAAATTATTATGATCGACTACTTGCAGCTCATGAATGCCAACGGCATGAGATTCAGCAGTCGTCAGGAAGAGGTGTCAACTATTTCGCGCTCTCTTAAGCAGATTGCCAAGGAACTCGATATTCCAATTCTTGCCCTCAGCCAGCTTAATCGTGGCGTAGAGTCGCGTGAAGGCCTTGAGGGTAAACGACCCCAGCTCAGCGACCTACGCGAATCGGGAGCCATAGAACAAGATGCCGACATGGTCCTTTTTGTCCACCGTCCCGAATACTATCATATCTATCAAGACGAAAACGGAAGAGACCTTCATGGCATGGCACAAATCATCATTGCCAAGCACCGTAAAGGCGCTACTGGCGATGTATTGCTCAACTTCCGCGGAGAATTCACGAGATTCGAGAATCCTGAGGACAACAACACCAATTTGGATAATGCCGCCATTGGCGGAGGCGAGATTGTCGGCTCTAAAATGAATGGTGGAAACTTCATACCTCCAACCGGTGAAAGTCCTTTTGCTCCTAATGAAAACGGTCCAATGCCGTTTTGAAGATACTATTGAGATTATACTATGTACATCCGGACACTATCTCACATCCGGATGTACATAACAAATAAACAAAATCCAGCCGACTTAGAATTTCATGTCGTCAATCTCTTTGATTTCATCTTCATCAAACCACTTGGAAAGTCGCTCCCGTGCCTTATCCTTGATTTCTGGTTCTACGTCTCCCCACACTTTCTTCAATACATACACAAGTACGGCAAGATCATCTGTAAGTCCTACGATTGGTATGGCATCAGGCACTGCGTCCAGGGGACTTATCATATAGCCTAAAGCCCCCACTATCAAAGCCTTGTCGGTCTTTGACACCTTCTCACTTTGCAACGTATAGTATAATATCAACGCTGCATAAACCAATTTTGCGCCAGCTCGTTTGGCAATACGAGCCACCTTATCGACAAAGTCGGCAGGTGAAAACTTATTGGCAAAACTCATAAAATCGGGTAATTCCATAACTTTTTTGTTTTTATTATAATATTTCAATTACTCTTATTCCAGTGTGCGAGGGATGGTGCGAGAGATACTTCCCGAGAGTCATTTTTTCAAGCACCACCTTCTTGTGGATTTGCGATGCATTGAGCAGATGCAACCCGTCTTTTTTCCATACTGCAATACCAAGATGTGCAATGTCAAGCCCCTTTTTCTTACATGTGATGGCTATTATATCACCATTCTTCACTGCCTTCCTCATTGGCGCAGTATTCTTCACTGCCGCCTTCGGTATGTACCTGTATTTACGTCCGTAATAATCCTGTTCTGTCTCAGCTATGACATCCACTAAAGCTATATTGTTTCTGAGAGCTTTATAACTGTTTGGATGAGTACTCATATACCCTAACTTGATTGTCTGCACAGCAGAAAACGGAGGATTTGGTCCTTGCCTTTCTGCTACAATTCCCTTATTTGAATTGTCATCTATCCATTCTGTAAAATAATGCAATCGTGATACATATCCAGTATTGCATCCTTTCCTATACCTTATTATATTTAGATAGTATAAATAATCTTTATACAAACCATTACCTCTTTTGAGAGCGCAAGTCAATGCCACAACGTTCTCCACCAAAGTGGTACAGTCAAGTTGGCGTGTATTTACCACCAACTTCTCCCTGTCATTAATTTCCAGTGTATGAGCGACGTAAGGTCTCCCTAAAAATTTCTCGGCGAAAAATATTGGCAGGCAAGTGGAAGCAGGCAATTTGCGCGCCTCGTTAAGCCAACCGACAACATTCACGCTATCCTTCGGCTGCCCTTTCTGTGCCATAACATTCACTAAGGGCAATAAACACAATATAATCAGTATCCTCAACTTCATTTCTTTCTATACGCTTTTCTTAAGGCAAAATTAAATCCGCAATAAATATTCAAACTTCCGAAAATATTATTCGCAGCAAATCGGGATTTTCTATAATTGTAGCTATGCATTATGATATTCGAGCCGAAATACCATTTCGTGTTGTTCCAGACAATTCCTATTCTGCTGACTCCGTCGAGATTGAAATTCTTGAATGAGAAATCGTCGGCAGGATGGTCAGTATCACCACTCGACCACTTGTATGCCAATGCCAACGACAAACTGGCTCCTAGCAACCAATTACGTGCAAACACCCAGTTATAACCATATCCTACCGACACATTGAAATCATTATATTTAAGTCGGTTGAACATCAGCGAACTGTCAATCTGCACCTCATTGTTGGTTGTCTCCTCAACAACATTCTTCAATTTTTCATGGTCAAGTTCAAGATTATGGTGAGTATAACCTAATCCCGCCATCCACGAACCGCAACTTATCTTCTGACAAGTGCTTTGGGCAAATGCCGCTGGATATGAGAATCGGTTATGATTGAATATGTAATAGACATTAAGTCCTGTGATACCGACATTCAGACCGTCAAAAGGTACATTCTTCAACTTGTCATTAACGTCATCGTTACCAAAATTCGCCTTTCTTATCTTATAGTCATTACCAGTGCGGCGGTAATATAAGTCAACACCTATTTGCGCACTGTACAAACTGAGCGTAAACTCCTTTTTCAATGAATTGTTATCCACTCCAAGGTTTTTCAGCTCGACAGTAGTTCCCAAGAATAACCATCTCCACCCGAAGTAAGGTCCAATTCTGAACAACACGTCTGGAGAAAGCAGTATCTCCTGGCCATAGGCACTGCTAAGCCGATATACATCGTAATTATAGGTGTTTTGTATCATGAATGCCCAATTGTAATGCTGCGGTTCCACATAATTGGTGTCAATGGCACTGAATCCCCTCACCGTTTTTCTAATCACACCTAATTCGGGATTGTTGAGGTTTACATTTAGATGCTGTATAGTGTCAATAGTCCTTTTGCCATTGTCTTCAGCCTTGGAGACAACAGCAAACATTATAACTATTATAACAATCAATACACTTCTCATCCCTAATTAAAATTTCCCCAAGATCCTGTCCATAGCCCAATTCACTGGAGTGGCGGATATGCTTGTGCATGTGCACACATCGAGTCCCTGTATATGTTCTATCACACTCTTTATTAGTGGATACTGGACATACGGCGGATTTGGTACTGTTATCGTTCGGGGACCATCTGACGTCGTCAGTGTAATAGGTTCATAGGTAAACACCGAGAAACTCAATTGTCCTTTGGTGCCCACAACCTCAATACGGTCTTCCTTAGCACTTTCATACGCGACAAAGCACCATGAACCGCTACCCGACAATCCGTTTTCAAACTCAAAGCATGCACTCACTGAATCCTCCACCTGATACAATCCTGCACGATTAGAGCAAATGCCATGCGCCTCGATTATCACGCCGAATATGTCCTGCAACAAGTCCAACTGATGTGGTGCCAAGTCATAGAAATACCCACCACCTGCAATATCCGGTTGCAATCTCCATGGCAGATTTTCGGGATGGCTATAGTCGAGATCCCTCGGAGGCACGGCAAATCTTATCTGAACACTCACGATATCACCTATCACCCCTTCGCTAATAATGCTCTTCACTTTCTGGAAATACGGAAGATACCTGCGATAATATGCCACGAAACACGGAACGTGAGTCTGCTCACTGACACGATTCACCCTGGCGCAATCCTCATAGGATGCAGCCAATGGTTTTTCCACATACACTGGTTTGCCAGCTTTCATCGCCATAATAGCAAACGTGGCATGACTCGATGGCGGTGTGGCTATGTATATAGCATTGACGTCAGGATCGTCAATGAGTTCCTGAGCGTCGGTGTACCACTTTTTTATACCATGTCTTTCCGCATAACCACGCGCCTTTTCCTCGCTGCGACTCATCACTGCCTCAACGCTCGAACCCGCCACTTCACTGAATGCCGGACCGCTTTTTTTCTCTGTCACTTCACCGCATCCGATGAAGCCCCACTTCAATATTTTCATAATTTGTGTAAATTATGATGCAAAGTTACAAAAAAAAATCGTATCTTTGCACATTGTTAGAAATAATTAAGGATTAAACAATGGAAAAAAGCAATTCAGAGTCTCTTTCAAAGAGCAGAAGTAGCCGTTCGTGCATACGCACAGGTTATCATCTTTTTATGTCGCAATTCCGCAGCATCGCCAGACGATCATGGTTTGCCACACTTGCTTATGGATTGTGTTTCAGCACTTTAGCCACCATACTGGTGATTTATTATCCGAGGCTCAACCTCAGTGTGTTGATCAATCCGCAGTCGCTAACCTATGTAGTTTCCGACTACATAATGATTTTCTCCGTCACTTTAGTGGCAATCGTCGCTGGAGCGATATCCGAACTCATGCTTTATGCCACGGGTCTTAATGTTGGCAAATGGCGCACTGCCAAGGCTTTTCTCTCAACAATACTCGTGGCATTGCCGCTGACGATACTTACATTTGGCATTGGAGCATTGCTTGCCTTGCCCTTGATGCAAAGCCTTTTCAGCTATCTCTACACCCCCGAGCGCAAATACTGGAAAGACCTCTGGTCTGCCTACAAAATAGGATTCCGTCATTGGGGCAAATGGTTTGTTGTAATCCTCATCACCTCCATTTTGACTAGTGTGATATCTTGTATTATACTTCTCCCCGCCAATGTTCTTTGTCTTGCCAACATTCAGGCAAACATGGGCGTGTTGTTTGACGATCCCATAGGCATGCCCTCCTACTCTATCCCGCTGACGGCATTTGTCATGTTCATTGCCGGAATCATCCAGGGATACATCCGACTTTCGATGCTTTATGTATATTATGTAACTTATGAATCAAATGAAAAAGATATTGTTTATTGACCGCGACGGAACTCTTATTGAGGAACCGGCAGACGAGCAGATTGATGCTTTCGAGAAATTAAAGTTTACAAGGGGCGTATTCCGCAACCTTAGTTTTATTCGTTCAAAGCTTGACTTTGAGTTTGTTATGGTGTCCAATCAGGACGGGTTAGGAACAGATTCCTTCCCTGAAGACACATTCTGGCCTGTCCACAATTTCATACTCCAGACATTAGAGGGCGAAGGCATCACGTTCGACGACATCCTCATCGACCCTCATTTTCCCGAAGACAACGCTCCCACCCGCAAACCCAATACCGGACTTGTGGAGAAATACATCAACGCCCCCGAATATGACATATCCGGCAGTTATGTCATCGGCGACCGCGACACCGACAGGCAATTTGCAGAGAACATCGGATGCAAATCGCTAATCTTGGGTAAAGACGGTATGACTTGGGACAAGATAGCTGAACTATTGTTTGCCGGCGAGCGTACTGCCGAGGTGAAGCGCACCACCAAGGAAACCGACATCCATGTCATCATCAATCTCGATGGCACAGGCAAGTGCGACATCTCAACCGGACTTGGTTTCTTCGACCATATGCTCGAACAGATAGGCAAACACGGAATGATGGACCTCATGGTGCACACCCGTGGCGATCTTCACGTCGATGAGCACCACACTATCGAAGACACCGCCCTTGCCATAGGCGAATGTCTTCTCAAGGCTCTTGGCGACAAACGAGGTATAGAGCGTTATGGCTATTCCCTGCCCATGGACGACTGCCTCTGCCAGGTGGCACTCGACTTCGGTGGCCGTCCCTGGCTTGTATGGGATGCCGAGTTCCATCGCGAGAAAATTGGTGAGATGCCCACCGAGATGTTCCTTCATTTCTTCAAGAGTCTCAGCGACTCAGCCCGTATGAACCTCAACATCAAAGCAGAGGGCGAAAACGAGCACCATAAGATAGAAGGAATCTTCAAGGCACTTGCTCGCAGTCTGAAAATGGCGGTAAAAAGAGACATTTACCACTATGAATTACCCAGTACAAAAGGATTATTGTAATTTTTCTCTAAGATTATTCGTCTATTAGAAAAAAATGTTGTAATTTTGCACGCAATATTATGTACGACCAGGAAAAAATCAAGCCCTACGACAATTGTGGCGACAAGGCCGAGCAGGTGGAAAAGATGTTTGACTCTATCGCCCCCACCTATGACAAGCTCAACCATCAGTTGTCATGGAACATCGACAAGGGATGGAGACGCAAGGCCATAAAGGCGATATCTCCATTCAACCCGCGCAAGATACTTGACGTGGCCACTGGCACTGGTGACTTCGCCATTCTTGCCGCCAAGATGTTGCGTCCCGACAGCATTGTTGGATGCGACATCTCTGAAGGCATGATGGACGTGGGCAGAAAGAAAGTCAGCGCTCTATCGCTTGACTCCGTGATTACATTTGCCAAGGAAGACTGCATGCAACTCACGTTTGCCGACAACACCTTCGATGCTGTCACTGCTGCATTTGGCATCCGCAATTTTCCTGACCTTGACAAGGGACTCCACGAAATGTGCCGTGTGCTCAAGCAAGGCGGACACCTCTGCATAGTGGAGCTGACAGAACCTGTCAAATTTCCGATGAAGCAGCTGTTCGGGATTTACTCCCATACGGTTCTTCCGCTTGTAGGCCGCATGATTTCCAAGGACACAAGTGCCTATGGTTATCTCACAGCCACCATTGAGGCATTTCCTCAGGGCGAGCGCATGATGGACATTCTTGCAAAGGCAGGATTCTCCAATTCATCGTTCCGTCGTCTCACCTTCGGAATATGTACACTTTATATTGCTACAAAATAGTTACACATTATTATATATATAGGCTATGGAAAAATATGGTTTGATAGGCTATCCTTTAGGTCATTCGTTCTCCAAGAACTACTTCAACCAAAAGTTCTTGGATGAGAATATGGATGCTGTGTATGAAAACTACGAGATTGCCTCAATCGACTCGTTGCTTGAGATTGTCGATTCCAATCCTGAGCTTCGCGGTCTCAACGTGACCATTCCCTACAAGGAAAAGGTCATCTCCTTCCTCGACAATATCAGTCCCGAGGCAAGGGCTATCGGTGCTGTCAATGTTATCAAGGTTGAGCACAATGGCAATGAAACCGTCCTCAAAGGATATAACTCCGATGTCATCGGTTTCACCCAAAGCATCCATCCCCAGTTGGAAAACTATCACAAGAAAGCCCTAATCCTTGGTACAGGAGGTGCTTCCAAGGCAATCGACTTCGGTCTTAAGAGCCTTGGTCTTGAAACTGTTTTTGTCAGCCGCTACGAGCGCCCTGGCACCATTCTGTATTCCGATGTCACTCCCGACGTTGTCAAGGAATACAATGTCATTGTCAATTGCACTCCTTGCGGCATGTATCCCCACGTAGATGAATGTCCGCAACTGCCTTACGAGGCAATGGACAGTCACAACCTTCTTTATGATCTTATCTACAACCCCGACGAGACCCTTTTCCTCAAAAAGGGAAAGGCACAGGGCGCCAGCACCTGCAACGGCCTTGAGATGTTGCTTTTGCAAGCATTTGCAAGTTGGGATTTTTGGAATAATAAATGAACAACAAAAGAAAATACTATATTATATGAACTCCAACCGTTATATGATGCGCGGTGTAAGTGCCGCCAAGGAAGATGTTCACAATGCCATTAAGAACATTGACAAAGGTATATTCCCCAAGGCTTTCTGCAAGATTATCCCCGACATATTGGGAGGCGACCCCGACTATTGCAACATCATGCATGCCGACGGCGCAGGCACAAAGTCGTCATTGGCTTATGCCTATTGGAAGGAAACAGGCGACCTGAGTGTATGGAAAGGCATTGCCCAGGATGCACTTATTATGAACACCGACGACCTTCTGTGCGTGGGAGCCGTTGACAACATTCTCGTCTCCAGCACCATCGGTCGCAACAAGATGCTTGTTCCTGGCGAAGTGATTTCTGCCATTATCAACGGCACCGACGAACTGCTCCAGCAAATGCGCGACATGGGAGTAGGCATCTATGCCACAGGTGGTGAGACTGCAGATGTGGGCGACCTTGTCCGCACCATCATTGTCGATTCCACCGTTACATGTCGTATGAAGCGCAGCGATGTCATCGACAATGCCAACATCCGTCCAGGTGATGTGATTGTAGGTCTTTCGTCATGCGGACAAGCCACTTACGAGACAAGATACAACGGCGGCATGGGCAGCAACGGACTTACATCCGCCCGTCACGATGTATTCTCAAAATATCTTGCTGAGAAATATCCCGAGACCTACGATCATGCCGTTCCCGACGAACTGGTATATAGTGGTTCCTACCGTCTCGACCAGCCCGTTGAGGGTTCGCCCGTCAATGCCGGTCAACTTGTTCTTTCCCCCACCCGCACCTACGCTCCTGTCATCAAGAAAATGCTCGACGAGATGCGCGGTGACATCCATGGCATGGTTCACTGCACAGGTGGAGCTCAAACCAAGGTTCTTCATTTCGTTTGCGACAACTGCCGTGTCATCAAGGACAACATGTTCCCTATTCCACCGCTTTTCCGTGCCATCCACGAGGAGAGTGGCACCGACTGGAAGGAGATGTACAAGGTGTTCAATATGGGTCATCGCATGGAGATATATCTTTCTCCCGAAAACGCCCAGCAGGTTATCGATATTTCGCGTTCGTTCAATATCGACGCACAGATTATCGGTCGCATCGAAGAAGGCAAGAAGAGCCTTACTATCCACTCTGAGTATGGAACGTTTGACTACGATTGACATCGTAGTAATTAAAGAATTAAAATATTAAAATATTAAAGAATTAAAGTTCTTTATGATTGAGAACAACAGTATATTACAAAAACTTGAAGGCCTTGTAAGCCGGTTTGAGGAAGTGTCAACCCTTATTACCGACCCCTCGGTGATATCCGATCAGGAGCGTTTTGTCAAACTAACGCGTGAATACAAGGACTTAAGCGATATCATGGATGCGCGCAAGAGATATATTGCGTGCCTCAACTCCATCAGCGAGGCCAAGGACATCCTTGCCAACGAGAGCGATCCCGAGATGAAGGAGATGGCACGCGAGGAACTTGCCGACAACGAGGCTTTGCAACCCAAGATCGAGGAAGAGATAAAGATTGCCCTTGTGCCCAAGGACCCCGAGGACGGTAAGAACGTGCAGATGGAAATCCGCGCCGGAGCCGGTGGCGACGAGGCTGCCCTATTTGCAGGCGACCTTTTCGCAATGTACAAGAAATATTGCGACTCAAAGGGTTGGAACGTCTCTGTGACAAGCGTAAGCGAGGGTGCTGTGGGCGGTTACAAGGAAATCGACTTTGCCGTCAGCGGTGATGGTGTCTATGGCATTTTAAAATATGAGTCGGGCGTACATCGTGTGCAGCGCGTCCCTGCCACCGAGACGCAAGGTCGTATGCACACCAGTGCCGCCACCGTGGCCGTCCTGCCCGAAGCCGACAAGTTTGAGGTAAACATCAACGAGGGCGACATCAAGTGGGACACCTTCCGCTCTTCTGGAGCCGGTGGTCAGAATGTCAACAAAGTGGAGTCAGGCGTTCGCCTTCGCTATCCATGGAAGAATCCCAATACCGGTGAGGTTGAGGAGATACTGATAGAGTGTACTGAGACACGCGACCAACCCAAGAACAAGGAGCGTGCCCTTTCGCGTCTGCGCACCTTTATCTACGACCGCGAGCATCAAAAGTATATCGACGATATTGCCAGTCGCCGCAAGACCCTTGTTTCTACGGGCGACCGCAGTGCCAAGATACGCACTTACAACTTCCCCCAAGGCCGCGTCACCGACCACCGCATCGGCTACACCACTCACGACCTTCAAGGTTTCCTCTCTGGCAACATCCAGGACATGATTGATGCCCTCACCGTAGCCGAAAATGCCGAGCGAATGAAGGAGGCGGAACTGTAGTCAGAGCGGAGCTCTGAAATTAAAAAATTAAAGAATTAAAATATTAAAAAAACAACGTTCGACGAAGTCAATTAAATATTAAAATATTAAAGATATGAACAGACAAGAACTGATTGAACAGATAAAGACCAAGAAGAGTTTTCTCTGCGTCGGTCTCGACACCGACCTCAAGAAGATTCCCCAGCATCTTCTCAATGACAACGACCCAATATTCACTTTCAACAAAAATATAATTGATGCCACAGCACCCTATTGCGTGGCCTATAAGCCCAATCTTGCATTCTATGAGGCATTTGGCGTTAAAGGCATGATAGCCTTCGAGAAGACTGTCAATTATCTCAACAAATACTATCCTGGCCATTTCATTATAGCCGACGCTAAGCGTGGCGACATCGGCAACACATCCAAGATGTATGCCCGCACGTTCTTCGAGGAGTATGATGTAGATGCCCTCACCGTTGCCCCATATATGGGCGAGGACAGTGTCACCCCCTTCCTTGGCTACGATGGCAAGTGGGTAATTCTGCTTGCCCTCACCAGCAACAAGGGCAGCCACGACTTCCAGCTCACCGCCGACACCTCTGGCGAGCGTCTCTTCGAAAAGGTCATCCGCAAGAGTCAGCAATGGGGCGACATCGACAATATGATGTACGTTGTAGGTGCCACTCAGGGCAAGATGTTTGCTGACATCCGCAAGGTAGCTCCCGAGAGTTTCCTTCTTGTTCCTGGCGTTGGAGCCCAAGGCGGTAGTCTTGAGGAAGTGTGCCGCTACGGCATGACCAAAGATTGCGGCTTACTTGTCAACAGTTCGCGCGGTATTATCTATGCCAGTTCGGGGGATGACTATGCCGAAGTAGCGGGTCAGAAAGCCAATGAACTTCAAGAGCAAATGGCATCAGAACTTGCCAAGATATGTTATATTTCCTAAATAAAATAAGGAATAGATAAAAAAATTATCAATTTTTTACTATTTCATCTTGTTGTTCCAAATATTTTATATATATTTGCAGAATAATATCAAGACTTTGACAGTATATGGAATTTACAGCGAAACAAATAGCCGAGTTTATCGGCGGTAAAATAGAAGGCGACGAGCTTGCCACGGTCAACACCTTTGCCAAGATTGAAGAAGGCAAGAAAGGAGCAATCTCGTTCCTTTCCAATCTCAAATATCTTCATTATATCTACGACACCGAGTCGAGTGTCGTCCTGATAAACGAGGATGTAGAGTTGGAGAAACCGGTAAAAGCTACCCTTATCCGTGTGAAGGATGCCTATGAGTGTGTAGCCAAACTGCTTCAACTTTATCAATCGATGAAGCCCAAGAAGGTTGGCATCGACTCCCTTGCGTTCATCCATCCCTCTGCCAAGATAGGCAAAGACTGCTATATCGGTCCTTTTGTTGCCATTGGCCCTAATGTTGTCATTGGCGACGGCTGCGTTCTCCATCCCCATGTCACCATTGGCGAGGAAGCATCAGTAGGCAACAACACTGAGATTTATAGCAATGCCGTTGTCTATCATCACTGCAAGATAGGCAACAATTGCGTTCTCCACGCCGGTTGTGTCATCGGAGCCGACGGATTCGGTTTTGCCCCCAATGCCGAGGGTTACGACAAGATACCGCAGATAGGCATTGTCACCATCGAGGACAATGTGGAGATTGGCGCCAACACATGTATCGACCGCTCCACCATGGGCAGCACAGTCATCCGTAAGGGAGTGAAGCTCGACAATCTCATACAGATTGCCCACAACGTCGAGGTAGGCGAAAACACAGTCATGTCGGCCCAAGTGGGCGTAGCCGGCAGCACAAAGATCGGTTCGTGGTGCATGTTCGGCGGTCAGGTGGGCCTTGCCGGCCACATCACCATCGGCGACAAGGTGTTCCTCGGAGCCCAGTCTGGTGTCCCTGGCAATATCAAGTCCGACCAGACGTTAATTGGCACTCCCCCGATGGAGCCCAAGTCCTACTTCAAGTCTCAAGCCATATTCCGCCGTTTGCCCGACATCTACAAAGAACTTAACGAGTTGAAAAAACAAGTTGAGGAACTCAAGAAGGACAAATGATTCATAATTGGCAACCAAAGAAGAATGAAAAAAGAATACAAACATAGAGTAAGACTATTATGATGAAACAAACCACATTAAAAGGCAGTTTTTCGCTATGCGGAAAAGGCTTGCATACAGGACTGAGTCTCACAGTGACATTCAATCCTGCCCCTGAGAATCATGGTTATAAGATTCAGCGTATCGACCTCGAAGGCATGCCTGTCATCGACGCAATTGCCGAGAATGTCATCGACACCCAGCGCGGCACCGTCTTAGGCAAGGGCGATGTTCGTGTTTCCACCGTAGAGCACGGCATGGCAGCCCTTTACGCTCTTGGCATCGACAACTGTCTCATCCAGGTCAATGGTCCCGAATTCCCCATTCTCGACGGAAGTGCCATCAAGTATGTCGATAAGATTAGGGAGGTGGGCATAGATGAACAAAACGCGCCTAAGGACTATTATATTATCCGCAAGAAGATTGAGGTGAAAGACGAGACCACAGGCTCTTCCATCGTGATTCTTCCCGACGAGGAGTTCAGTCTCACCGCCATGTGCTCCTTCAATTCCAAGTTCATCAACAGCCAGTTTGCCTCTCTCGACAATGTTTCCGACTTCACCGCCGAGATTGCCCCTGCCCGCACCTTTGTCTTTGTGCGCGACATCGAGCCTCTTCTCAAGGCCAATCTAATCAAGGGAGGCGACCTCGACAATGCCATTGTCATCTACGAGAAGCAGATTTCCCAGGAACAGCTCGACCAGTTGGCTGACATGATCAAGGTTGAGCACCGCGATGCCAATAATTTAGGTTACATCCAGCACAAGCCTCTTGTATGGGAGAATGAATGCACTCGCCACAAATTGCTCGACATCGTCGGCGATATGGCCCTCATCGGCAAACCAATAAAGGGTCGCATCATTGCCACCCGTCCAGGCCACACCATCAACAACAAGTTTGCTCGTCAGATGCGCCGTGAGATACGCAAGCACGAGATACAGGCCCCCATCTACGACCCCAATGAGACACCGATAATGGATGTCAACCGCATCCGCGAACTACTCCCCCATCGCTATCCCATGCAGCTTGTTGACAAGGTGATAGAACTTGGTGCCACCAGCATTGTGGGCGTAAAGAATATCACGAGCAACGAGCCCTTCTTCCAGGGTCATTTCCCCCAGGAGCCCGTCATGCCGGGAGTTCTTCAGATTGAGGCTATGGCACAATGCGGCGGTTTGCTTGTGCTCAACACTCTCGAAGAGCCTGAGCGCTGGTCCACATATTTCATGCGTATCGACGATGTGAAGTTCCGCCAGAAGGTAGTACCTGGCGACACTCTTCTCTTCAAAGTCGATCTCCTTGCTCCCGTGCGCCACGGCATTTCGTCGATGAAGGGCTACGTCTTCGTTGGCGACCATGTAGTGTCCGAGGCCACGTTCACAGCACAGATAGTTAAGAATAAGTAGAAAATACTTTAATTCTTTTATATTTTAATATTTTAATTTTAATATATGAACACCATCAGTCCTATGGCCTTTGTTCATCCCGAGGCAAAACTTGGTGATAACAACATCATTGGGCCATTCTGCTATATAGACAAGAACACGGTTATTGGCGACAACAATAACCTCATGAATAGTGTGACCATCCACACCGGTGCCCGCATAGGCAACGGCAACGAGTTCTTCCCGGGCGCAAGTATCAGCACCAAGCCGCAGGACCTCAAGTTCCGTGGCGAGGAGACCACCTGCGAGATTGGCGACAACAACAGCATCCGCGAGAATGTCACCATCAGTCGAGGCACTGCCAGCAAGGGCAAGACCGTCGTTGGCAACAACAATCTTCTGATGGAGAATATGCATATTGCCCACGATTGCGTACTTGGCAACGGTTGCATCATCGGCAACTCCACCAAGTTTGCCGGCGAGGTGGTTGTCCACGACAACGCCATCATCAGTGCCACAGTGCTCTGCCATCAGTTCTGCAACATCGGCGGCTTTGTGATGATTCAGGGCGGCAGCCGCTTCAGTCTCGACATTCCCCCATATGTCATCGCCGGCAAGGAGCCCACCCGCTATTGCGGCATCAACATCATCGGACTTCGCCGTCGCGGCTTCAGCAACGAGACCATCGACATGATCCACGACACCTATCGTATCATCTACTCCAAGGGTGTCATCAAGGAGGGTATCGAGGAAGCTCGCGCCAAATATCCCGAATCTAAGGAGGTGGATTATATCTGCTCCTTCTTCGAGAACTCCAAGCGTGGAGTCATCAGATAATGAATGATTTGACGATGATTGATTAGTGATGAATACTCTCGTAGTTATCACTGGTCCAACGGCAGTCGGCAAGACCGAGCTCTGTTTGGATATAGCCGAGAGATTTGGCATCCCCATCATCAATGCCGACTCCCGTCAGATCTACAGCGACATGCACATCGGCACTGCCTCGCCCACATCTGAGCAGTTGCAGAGGGTGCGTCATCACTTTGTCGGCACTCTTCGTTTAGGCGACTACTACAATGCCTCGATGTTCGAGCAAGACGTGCTCCGCGTGCTCGACAAGGAGTTTGAAGGCCGCACCGACCATATCGCACTCATGACAGGCGGCAGTATGATGTATATCGACGCCGTGTGCAACGGCATCGACGACATACCTACCATCACCGACGATGTGAGGCTTTGGATGAAAGAGCGTCTTGCGAGCGAAGGTCTTGAGCGTCTGTGCGAGGAATTGCGCATGCTCGACCCCGACTATTATGCTATCGTCGATCGCCATAACACACGCCGTGTGGTGCACGCCCTCGAGATATGCCATCAAACGGGCAACACTTTCACATCCTATCGTGTGCGCGAGCGCAAGCAGCGTCCCTTTGCCATCGTCAAGATAGCCCTCAACCGCAATCGCGACCTGCTCTACGACCGCATCAACCGCCGTGTAGATGCAATGATAGCCGCAGGTCTTGAAGACGAAGCCCGCCACCTGTTGCCCTGGCGCAATGAGAATGCTCTCAACACCGTGGGTTATAAGGAGATGTTCGCCTATTTCGACGGTCAGTGGTCATTCGACGAGGCAGTGGAGCGCATTAAGGGCAACACCCGTCGCTATGCCCGCAAGCAGCTCACATGGTTTAAGCGCGACCCGGCAGTGCGATGGTTTGACGCAGATGACAATAAAGAAATAATGACTTATATATTACAAGAATGGTCAAGAAATCAGAAGACAACAGAGGTAAGATAGGATACTACCTCCACCTCATAGCTAAGTCGCTCCGCAAGGCTGGAGTGTGGTACAAAGGATTGTACAAGGGAAAGAAATGGTACACCAAGACACTTGTTGCGTTCATTTCTTTTGTCATCGCCTTCATCTTGTATTTAGTGGCGGTTGACAACAATTTCCTATGGCTTTTTGGCAAGTCGCCCAGCTATAGCCAGATCAAGAATCCCGTCAGCAGTCAGGCTTCCGAGATCTACAGTGCCGATGGAGTCATGATAGGCAAGTATTTCAACGAGAACCGCACCCCTGTAAAATATGAGGATGTCAATCCTGAATTCTGGAAAGCCCTCATCGATACCGAGGACGAGCGATTCTATCATCACAAGGGCATCGACCTCATTGGCGTGTTTGCCGCCATCAAGGACGCAGCCGTCCATCACGACGCCCGCGGTGCCTCCACCATCACCCAGCAGTTGGCAAAGAACCTCTTCCGTGTCCGCACCAACTACTCCACAGGTCTTCTTGGTGGCATCCCCGGCCTTAAGATATTGATAATGAAGAGCAAGGAGTGGATTACCGCAGTCAAGCTTGAGTATATCTTCGACAAGCGCGACATCCTCACCATGTATGCCAACACCGTTGATTTCGGCAGCAATGCCTTCGGTATCAAGACGGCGTGCAAGACCTACTTCGGCACCACCCCAAAGAATCTCACCACCGACCAGGCTGCCATCCTTGTGGGTATGCTCAAGGCCACCACATATTATAATCCCCGCATCAACCCCGACAACAGTCTCAAGCGCCGCAACACGGTGCTCAACAATATGGTGGGTCACGGCCATCTTTCTCAAGCCGCCTACGACACTCTCAAGCTCAAGCCCATCAGTCTCGACTATAGCGTCGAGAGCAACTACGACGGACAGGCCACTTACTTCCGCGAGGCAGTGGCCAACTACCTCAAGGACTGGTGCAAGGACAACGGCTACGACCTCTATTCCAGCGGTCTGAAGATCTACACCACCATCGACACCCGCATGCAGAAGTATGCCGAGGCAGCAGCCATCAAGCAGATGAAGCAGGTGCAGCGCAACTTCAAGAACCACTGGGGCAACACCAATCCCTGGCAAGACGAGAAGCACCAGGAGATAGCTGGCTTCATCGAGGGCATCGCCGAGCGTCAGCCCTATTATAAGTTGCTCAAGAAGAAATATCCCGACAATCCCGACTCCGTGGATTATTGGATGAACAAGCCTCACAAGGTTAAGGTGTTCGACTATGAGAAGGGAAGCATCGAGATGGAGATGAGCACCATGGACTCCATCCGCTATATGGTGAGGTTCATGCACTGCGGTTTTGTGGCAATGGAGCCCCAGAACGGTCATGTCAAGGCATGGGTGGGCGACATCGACTTCAAGTCGTGGAAATACGACAAGGTGACCGCCATGCGCCAACCGGGCTCCACCTTCAAGCTCTTTGTATATACCGAGGCAATGAACCAGGGACTCACTCCCTGCGACAAGCGTGTTGACTCCTATTTCAGCATGAAGGTGTGGGACAGCAAGCAGAACAAGGAAGTGACATGGGCACCCACCAACGCCAACGGCTATTTCACCGGCGACTCACTCCCTCTCAAAGCAGCCTTTGCACAGAGTATCAACTCAATAGCCGTCAAACTCGGTCAGGAGTGTGGTGTGGCCAACATCGCCGCCACAGCCGAGGCAATGGGTATAAAGAGCAAGCTTGACAAGACACCCTCGCTGCCTCTTGGTTCGAGCGATGTCAACCTGCTTGAGCTTGTCAATGCCTACTCCACCGCCGTCAACGACGGAAAGGCTCACGAACCCGTGTTAGTGACTCGCATCATCGACCGCGACGGCAATGAGATATTCGTTGCTCCATCCGAGCAGAAACAGGCCATCCCCTATCGCAGTGCCTACCTCGTGCAGCAACTGCTCCAGAGCGGATTGCGCGAGCCTGGCGGCACGAGCATGAGTCTGTGGGGATATGTCGGCAAGTTCAACGACACTGAGTTTGGCGGCAAGACCGGTACGTCCAACAACCACTCCGACGCATGGTTCGTCGGTGTCAGTCCCAACCTCGTGGCAGGAGCCTGGGTGGGTGGCGAATACCGCTGCATCCACTTCCGCACGGGAGCCCTCGGTCAGGGCAGTCGCACCGCCTTGCCCATCTGCGGCTATTTCTTCGAGTCGGTACTCTCCGACCCCAACTTCAAACACTACCACGGCAAGTTTGGCAAACCCAAGGACGAGAGCGTGTCAGCCTCAATGTATAATTGTGCCAGCTACTATCGCTCGCGCAAGGACACCGACTCCGTTGATGTCGATTCATTGGCCTCCCACGAGGTTGAGGTGGTGTATGACGAGGCAGGCAATCCCATCCACCACTCCAAGGACGAGAACATCCATAATGCCGACGGCACATCCACCGACAAGGCTCCTGCCGAAGCCACCGAGCCCAAGAAGCAGGAGGCTACAGAGAATAAGAAGAAGAAAAAGCCCGTATATGACGATGTCTATTTTTAAATAAACACTATACTAAGTATGATAAGACGAACATTGATTTCAGCCTTTGCCATTGTCTCCATTGGAGCAATGGCACAGACTCGCACCACCCTGACTTTAAGAGACGGTTGGTCGTTTTCGCGCGACAACGTCGAATGGACCGATGTCAGGGTGCCCCACGACTGGGCAATCGCCGGACCCTTCGACAAGAAATGGGACCTCCAGTTTGTAGCCATCGAACAGAATGGCGAAACCGAGAAAACCGAGAAGTCGGGACGCTCTGGTGCCCTCCCCTGGATTGGCGAGGGACACTATCGCACCACTGTCCGACTGCCCAAAGGCTATTCGCGCGCCGTGCTAATGATTGACGGAGCCATGAGTCAGCCCACTGTCACCATCAATGGCAAGAAAGCGGGATTTTGGGCCTATGGCTACAATGCCTTCAATATCGATGCCACCGACTATCTCAAGTTTGATGGTAGCGACAACGAGATAACCGTCGATCTCAAGAATGTCGAGGAGAGCAGCCGCTGGTATCCCGGTGGCGGACTCTATCGTCCCGTGCGCCTGTTGCTCACTGGCAAGTGCCAATTCGAACCATGGGAGACCTTCGTGCGCACCGTATCGGCAGATGCCTCCAAGGCCATTGTGAGCGTGTCGGCCAAGTTGCTCGACTTCCCCAAGGGCACATCCGTAAATGCTGAAATCCTCGACGCCAACGGCACTAAGGTTGCCAATGCCGTCTGCAATCCCAAGAACGGCGAGATTACCATCCCCTCTCTCTCAGTCAGCAATCCTAAGCTATGGTCGCCCGAGTCACCTTATTTATATACACTTCGTCTCACCGCCAATACAGGCAAAAACAAGGTGCTCGACGAGGAAGTCACCCGCTTCGGCATACGCACCATCAACGTGTCGAAGGAAGGCGGATTCCAGCTCAATGGTGTCACACGCAAGATTAAGGGCGTATGCCTACACCACGACCTTGGTCCTCTTGGAGCCGCCGAGAACAAGGCAGCCCTCATCCGTCAGATCAAGACCATGAAGGAGATGGGATGCGATGCCATCCGCACCGCCCACAACATGCCCTCCACGATGCAGATGGAGCTGTGCGACTCGCTTGGCATGATGGTGATGGCCGAGAGTTTCGACATGTGGATATACCCCAAGTGCAAGAACGGCTATGCCACCTTCTTCAAGGAATGGGCAGACAAGGACATCGTCAACCTCGTCAAGCACCACCGCAATCATCCCTCCATCGTTATGTGGAGCATCGGCAACGAGATTCCCGAGCAGGGGAGCAAGGAGGGTGTCGAGATAAGCAAGCGTCTGCAGGACCTCTGCCATCAGTACGACCCCACCCGTCCTGTCACTCAGGGTATGGACCGTGCCGAGGCAGCCCTCAAGTCGGGCTTTGCCCAGGTGATGGACGTTCCCGGTTTCAACTATCGTGTCCACAAGTATGAGAACAACATCCGCCAGTTGCCCAAGGGCTTCCTCCTTGGCAGCGAGACAGCCTCTACGGTCAGTTCGCGCGGTGTGTATAAGTTCCCCGTCACCGTGTCCGACAAGAACACCTACCCCGACGGTCAGTGCTCAAGCTACGACACCGAATATTGCTCATGGAGCAACCTTCCCGACGACGACTGGCGCTGTCAGGAGGACTATCCGTGGGTCATCGGCGAGTTTGTGTGGACAGGCTACGACTATCTTGGCGAACCCACTCCCTACGACGAATATTGGCCCAGCCGCAGCAGCTACTTTGGCATCTGCGATCTCGCCGGTCTGCCCAAGGATCGCTATTATCTCTATCGCAGCCAGTGGAACAAGCAGTCACACACCGTCCACCTCCTTCCCCATTGGACATGGCCAGGGCGCGAGGGCGAGCTTACACCCGTCTATTGCTATACCGACGCTCCCGAGGCAGAGCTCTTTGTCAACGGCAAGAGTCAGGGTCGCATCCGCAAGCAGAAGGACTCCCGTCTCGACCGCTTCCGCCTGCGTTGGAATGATGTCAGATACGAGCCAGGCGAGATAAAGGTAGTAGCCTATGCAGCCGACGGCAGTGTCATAGGCGAGCAGACCGTTGCCACCGCTGGCGCCCCTGCGGCAATGTCGCTCTCAGCCGACCGCACCGTCATCAATGCCGATGGCGATGATATGGCGTTCATCACTGTCAGCATGACCGATGCCAAGGGCACCTTCTGCCCCACTCTCTCCGACGACCTCACCTTCGAGGTTAGCGGTGCGGGCACATTCGAGGCCACCTGCAATGGCGACGCCACCTCACTTCAGTCGTTCAAGCAGCCCGAGATGAAGCTCTTCAGTGGCAAGGCAGTTGTCATAGTGCGCAGCAACGGCAGTCGAGGCCCTATTTCCCTCACCGTCACCAACCGCCAGCGCAACATCTCCAAGACCATCACTATCGAGGCACGATAACATTTGCTTTTATATAAAAAAGGTAAAAATGTTTGGTGGAATGTTTATTATTTCGTATCTTTGCAGACGTTATTCATACTAATTGTGATACATAACATTTGTGAGATATGGAAAAGAAGCAACTGAAGCGACTGCCCGTGGGCATACAGACATTCTCGGAGGTGATCGACCTCGACTGTCTGTACATCGACAAGACTGAGTATATCTGGAATATGATACACCTCGGCAAGTATATCTTCCTGAACCGCCCGAGGCGGTTTGGCAAATCGTTGCTTCTATCTACATTACAGGCATATTACGAGGGAAGGAAAGACCTGTTCAAGGGCCTTTTCATCGAAACCGTGGAGAAGGACTGGACGGAATATCCCGTGCTGAGATTAAGCATGGCTTCGGGCAAGCATATGGAGAAGGATCAGCTGGAACGCTATCTTCTCAATATTTTGCAAGAAAACGAGAGGCGTTTGGGTATAAGCTCTGACTCCAAAGACCCGAATGTACGATTGAAGAACCTAATTTTCAGTGCATACGAGAAGACAGGCAAGAAGGTTGTCGTACTCATCGACGAGTATGACGCCCCGCTGCTCGACGTGGTGCATGAGAAGGAGACATTGCCTGTACTTCGCAATGTGATGCGCAATTTCTATTCGCCCCTGAAGGCTTCCGACCCATATCTTGAGTTTGTCTTCCTCACCGGCATCACGAAGTTTTCACAACTCAGCATCTTCAGCGAGCTTAACAACCTGAAGAACATCTCCATGCGCTCCGACTATGCCGCGGTGTGCGGCATCACCGAGGACGAGATGCTGACTCAGATGACCGACTATATCGACGACTTTGCCGAGGCTCAGCAGATAACTCGCGAAGAGGCCATCGAGGGATTGAAGCAGCAGTATGACGGCTATCACTTCACGTGGCCGTCGCCCGATATCTACAATCCCTTCAGCCTTCTCAATGCCTTCCAGGATCACGACTACACCAACTACTGGTTTGGTTCGGGCACTCCGACATATCTCATCGAGATGCTGAGGAAGTATAATGTCGTGCCGTCGAAAATTGGAGGCAGGCTTGTGTTGGCGTCAGCTTTCGACGCTCCCACCGAAAACATTAAGGACATAACCCCGCTGCTATACCAGAGCGGCTATATCACGATAAAGGAATACGACCGTGCGTCGAAACTATACACACTCGACATCCCGAACACCAAAATACGTGTAGGGCTGATGGAAAGTCTCTTGCCAAATTATGTGAATGAGTTTTATGTTGAAGGAGGCACTACGATAGGCTGTATGTACTTAGCCTTGCTCAAGGAAGACCTCGACGAGATGTTCCGCCTCCTTCAGTCTTATCTCCTCACCGTGCCTTATTGCGACAATGCCAACTCCGAGGGACATTACCAGCAGCTGCTCTATGTCATCTTCTCGCTCTTCGGTAGATATGTGGAGGTGGAAGTTCACACCCCCACAGGACGTGTGGATATAGTGATGAAGACCGCCAAGGCTCTATATCTCTTCGAGTTAAAACTCAACATGTCCGCCCAGGCTGCCATCAATCAGATTGACCTCAAGGACTACTCCTCAAAGTTTGCCCTCTCCGGCCTGCCCATAGTAAAAGTGGGCATCAACTTCGACCCCGAGCGCCGCACGATAGGCGATTGGAAGGTGACGACTTGATACTTGAATTTAACAGTTGTTGGGTGTTTGGATGTGCAAAATGCGGCATTTACGAAGTTGGCTTGCATGATATGGGGTATTTCCTTACTCAAGATTCGGAAGTAATTTTGAACCACAGAGTTTAAGAGATTAAGAGTACCTACTCTATATAACCAAAAATCTCTTTTCCTCTTTATCTCTGTGGTTTAAATAAAGCTCTTATACATTGGGGATTACCACTTCAGAAAGTTGAGTTCCTTACTTTCGCAGCGGATTATTATTCGCACATTTCTCATTTATAGTAGGAGCTCATCAAGCTTCGCAAGTGGCGAAATTGTAGCGGAAAGGCGGCTAAAAACGTTAAATTGTTGTAAATACAAAAATAATCTGAGCATTTTGACATTTGTTTGAGAGAAAATCCGTATCTTTGCAAAAGCAAAGCCAGAAAGTACATTTCCATGCATGGTATGGAGATTATAAAGTGATTATCAGCATTAAGGATGGTG
>CALZYS010000003.1 GCA_945830345.1 uncultured Prevotella sp. | reverse complement strand
AACATCTCGTCGCGATAGGTTTGGAAATCATCTTTCATCAACTTGCCGAATGTCTTCTCCGCACTGCCGTAGGGAGGCCCGTAGTTGTTGGCAAGGTCGAAATGAGTCACTCCGTGGTCGAAGGCATATCGCATGATGTCGCGACTGCGCTGCAAGGGATCCACTGCCCCGAAGTTATGCCAAAAACCAAGGCTCACCTCGGGCAACATTATGCCACTACGACCGCATCTCCTGTACATCATGCCATTGTCGTATCGGCTACTGTCTGCTTTATAAATTTCTTCTGTCATAATTCATATTATATAATTCGATGCAAATATCGCAATTAATTCCTTCATGTGCAAGATAATTCACAATATTTAACGATTTGAGAATCCAATTTTACTCCCTGTTTGCAGCCCTGTAGTCCGATGGTTTCATTCCCGTTTTGTTCTTGAACTTGGATGAAAAATAGTCGGGCGAGCCGAAATTAAGTCTGTATGCTATTTCCTTGATACTCTCGTCGGTAGATGTCAGCAGTTCCTTGGCAAGTTGCAGCCTGAGGTTATGTTGATACATGGCGGGTGCAATCCCCGTATGCTCCTTAAATAGTTTTCTGAAGCTTGAGTAGCTCACCCCTAAGGTCTGTGCTATCTCCTGTATGGTCAGGCAAGTCTCAAGCGACTCCCTTATCATCACCTTGGCTTTGCCGATGATGTCCACCTGCTGCGATTTCTTGTTCAGTTCGATGTTTCTTTCGAGTGAATACATCATGCCAATCAAGTAGTTCACCATCCCCGCCAGAGTCTGTTGGTAATAAGGGTCTTCGCTGTCGGCAATGTTCAGGGCTTTTTCGAAGATGGCAATGAAGTCGGTGCTGAATCCCACATGGTAGATAGGCTTTTCAGGCGAAAGGAATCCTGCCCTCACTCTGTCATCGATATTTTTTCCCTTGAATCCTATCCAATATGAAGTCCATCCCTTGTCAGAGAGCGGTCTGTAGGTATGCCATTCGCCCGGAAAGAGCAGGAAGATGTCCCCCGCCTTAACTCTAATCTCTTTCTGGTGGGCGGATTCAAACACACCCTCACCTTCCGACAGATAGAGTATTTGGTATTCATCCAGTATCCTACCTTTATTAATATTAAAGAAATAGCCGTAGGCATGTCCCTTGGTGGGGTAGGATTCCCATGGCTCAATCTTTTCGCAGCCTACAGTGCTGATTGTAAGCCCCCATTCCGCATCTCTCTCTGATGCCAACAAGTATTTGCTTTTTTGCATGATGGTTTTATGTCAATAATCACATTAATTAGATTTTTGGCGCAAAATTATGGGTAAATAATTAAAGAATACGTTGAATTTTGATAATAGACCCATAATTTTTGATATTGCTATATTATTAAGCCAAATTGGTTCATTTTATGCCATGGTATAATGGGAATTGTATCAAATACCTGTCATCTGTGACCGATATTTTGGGCAAATTCTCAAATTATAGGGTTTAATGGTCAAAAATTAAAGCCCTACCCGAATACTTTTAGATACTTTTGCACCCAAATTCTAATAATAAGTTTCAGTAGCATTAAAAACCTAAAAAATAAATATGAGAAAACAAGACATGTTAATTACCAAGTCTGTTTTGCCATTTGCGTTTGCATGTGCTGCCATGACGTTCAGTCCCACTTTTGGAGTACTGTCCGTCAGGGCTGAAGTGCATGATATGCAACAGGCAAAGGCTATTAAGGGCACCGTTGTCGATGAAAACGGCGAGCCTGTGATTGGTGCTACTGTCCTCGTCATGGGCAGTAAGACAGCACAAGGTACCGTTACTGATTTTGACGGTAACTTCAGTGTTAACGTAAAACCAGGCCAAAAGCTAAAGATTACCTACATTGGCTACGACGAGATGGTCGTAGAAGCAAAACAAGGTATGCAGGTGAAACTCAAGGTTTCTGCTGGAGTTGAGCTGCAGGGAATCGAAGTCGTGGCTTATGGTGTGCAAAAGAAGGTGACCGTTACGGGTGCCATCTCCAGTGTGAAGAGCGAAGACCTCGTCCGCACATCCGTTGGTTCGGTCAACAACGTGCTTGGAGGTCAGCTCTCGGGTGTTACTACAGTGCAGTATTCCGGTGAGCCTGGTTCGGATGCCGCAGAGATATTCGTCCGCGGTAAGGCCACATGGGGTGATTCTACACCTCTTATCCAGGTGGATGGTGTAGAGCGTACAATGGCAGACATCGACCCCAATGAAATCGAGAGTGTTACAGTGCTTAAGGATGCATCCGCCACAGCCGTGTTCGGTGTGCGCGGTGCTAATGGTGTTGTGCTTATCACTACCAAGCGTGGTTCAGAGGGCAAGGCCAAGATTAGTGTTTCCACCTCTTGGACAGCACTTTCACCAACAAAGATGGTGGAGCAGGCAAGTTCATACGAATATGCCAACTTCTACAACCAAATGTCATATAACGACCATCTGCAGAACGCCAATGTGGCAGTTGCCAATGGCAAATTCCCTAGTGTAGATGCCTATATGGCTGAGAACCCGTTTACACCAAGTTTCTCCAAGGGTATCATACAGAAATTCCAAGATGGCTCTGACCCCATCCGATTCCCGAACACCCGTTGGGCTGAATATATCATGAAGGATGTCACCCTTCAGCAGCAGCACAACCTCAACATCTCGGGTGGTACAGACCGCGTGAAGTACTTTATTTCAGCAGGTTACTATTCTCAGGATGGCTTGTTCAAGGAGTTCGACCGCGGATATAATTACGGTTATCAGTACCAGCGATTCAACTATCGTGGTAACCTCGACCTCAAGGCTACAAAATCCACTACCATTTCATTCAATGTGGCAGGTAACGTGAACGATGCCGACAAACCATACACCGGACAGGGTTCTGGCGGTATGATTAAGAACATCTACTATGCCACTCCGTTCTCAAGCCCTGGTATTGTTGACGGCAAGATGGTTTATTGTACCACCGACTACACCGATGGTCTTAACCTTCCGTTCCTTGGTGGTACAGGTATGGCATACTACGGCAACGGATTCATGCAGACCAATATCAACAAGATACAGATGGACCTTGTAGTTGAACAGAAGTTGGACTTCATCACCAAGGGACTTTCTGCAAAGGTGAAGGGTTCTTACAACTCAGCCTTCATCGTAAACAAGCAGGGTAACTGCGGTGTTGCTACATACAATCCGCTCGTTCAGTATGACGAGGCTGGCAACATTATTTACAATGCCGACGGTACACCTTATATATTATATCGTCAGAACGGCAATGACACCGAACCCTCTTACAGTTATTCTCAGGGTAAGGGTCGTGACTGGTATCTCGAAGGAAGTGTTAGCTATTCACGCTCATTTGGCAAGCACACCGTTAATGGACTCTTGCTTTACAACCAGTCAAAGCAGTATTATTATTCCGGTAACTCATATCCCGATGTGCCACGTTCATACGTTGGTCTCGTAGGTCGTGTGACATACGACTATGCCAATAAGTACTTGGCTGAGTTTAATGTCGGTTACAATGGTTCGGAGAACTTCGCTCCAGGCCGCCGTTTCGGTACATTCCCCGCCGGTTCTATCGGTTGGATTGTTAGCGAGGAGAAATTCTGGAAGCCTGTCTCCAAGGTTGTCAGCTTCTTCAAACTGCGTGCATCTTGGGGCCTTGTAGGTAACGACAAGACTACAGAGGCTATCCGCTTTATGTATCTCGCTGACCCGTTTATCACAGGTTCTTATGGTCTGATGTCCAACTGTCTTACCCAACCGCTGACAGACACTTATGGTTATCTCTTTGGTAACGCACAATCAGGTACTGTATCAGGAACATCTGGTATAGCAGGTGCATACGAGTCGATGAAGAACAATCCCGACATTGGTTGGGAGAAGGCCTTCAAGCAGGACTACGGATTCGACATCAATTTCCTTGATGACAAGATTAGGGCAACCTTCGACTATTATCGTGAGCACCGTACTGACATTCTCTTGCGTGATGCCACTGTTCCATCATCACTTGGATTCACAATGCCTTACACCAATGCAGGTGAAACAAAGTCATGGGGCTGGGAAGTTTCTCTCGGATATAACGACAAGTTAGGCAAGGACTTTAGAGTATGGGGTAAGCTCAATCTCTCATACAACCAGAACGAGATTGTCGAGATGAAGGAGACTCCTCAGAAGAACGAGTATATGTTCGCCCGTGGTCATCGTATCGGTGCACGCTCAATGTATCAGTTCTGGAAGTATTATGAGGGAGAACAGACCAAGGCAGAATATGAACAAGCCTTCGGCACTCCGTTCCCGACACAGTTGGTGAAGAACCTGCAACCAGGTGACTGCGTATATGTTGACCTCGACCAGGATGGAAAGATAGACGAGAACGACATGACCCGTGACAACGGATTTACCGATGATCCCGAGTATATGGCAGGTCTCACCTTTGGTTGCGCATGGAAGCGACTGACATTCAATGCTCAGTTGACCGGTGCATGGAATGTGTCACGTTATATCACCGACGTGTTCCGCCAGCCGTACTTCTGTTCTTCAAATACCACACAGGGCGGTCTTCTCTCTTATCATGTGGACAACACATGGACCCCTGGTGTTTATGAGTCACAGGATGCACTCTATCCTCGTGCCACATGGAACAATGCAGTGCAGAACTATGCCGGTTCCGACCTGTGGGAAAAGGATGCCAAGTACCTGCGTCTGAAGACTGTCTCCTTGTCATACGATTTCATCAATCCAGCTTTCAAGAAGATTGGTATGACAAAGTTTGAGGTGACACTCTCTGGTTACAACCTTCTCACTCTCACACCGTACAAGTGGGGGGACCCTGAGACCAGAGCTTCCAGCTCACCATCCTACCCGCTGCAGCGTACATATACAGTCAGTCTGAATGTAGGCTTCTAATATATATAATAATGTGGGCTTTTAACATTTTGGTTAAACAATAAAGAAACAAGAAAAAATGAAACACAATATATTATTACGTAGTGCAGTGGCAATGCTTGCGGTGAGTGCAACCTTCATGGCTTGTACCGACAATATCGCCGTGGGTGACGCAGCCCTTGACAAGGCTACCAGCTCTACTGCCACTATCGACACCGTATTCAACAATGCGGAATATACGCGCCAGTTTCTTGTAGGTATCTACTCAAAGCAGTATTATGGAATACCTTATACCAACGGTGGTGCCTATATGCCTCACTCTGGCAACCCATATACAGGAAAGATGGACGGACTGACCGACTGTTGGCATCAGTTCTGGAATGGCGCAGCTGTTTATGGACAGTACTATACTGGTGCGATGACTGCCACCACAAACCGCTCCGACGGACTTGACGGTCCACTCTATTCATACGACAAGGAGTTCCAGTGGTATATGATTCGTGCCGGACATATCTTCCTCAACAATGTTGACCGTGCTCCTGAAAAGGATATGGCACAAGAGGAGAAGAATCGCTTGAAGGCTGAGGCAAGATGTCTTATGGTTGATGCCTTTTTCAATACTTTCCAGCATTATGGTGGTGTTCCAATCATGGATCATGTGCTCGATGCAAGTGAGGCTGCGGGACAATTCCCACGCAATAGCGTTGAGGAGTGTGTAGATTGGATGGTTAACCAGCTCGACAGTGCAATTAACGAGAGCGCATTCCCCTGGATAACCTCTAATCCAGCAACAATGAATGGCCGTTGGACAAAAGCTGGAGCTATGGCACTCAAGTGCAAGGTTCTTCAGTTTGCTGCTTCGCCTTTGCTCAATCCTAAGGATGGCAAACCATATTATAGCGGTGCTTCTGATGAAGTCCTGCCATGCATTATGTACACTGACGCATCAAAATATCAGGAGCGTTGGGACAAGTTTGCAAAGGCTTGCGATGATTTATACAACGCACTTCAGAGCAACGGACAGTACAAGATGGTTGAGGCTGTTATTCCTTCAACAGCCAAGACACCGGCTTCAAAGGTGCCATACTATCGATTGGCTTACCGTCAGGGTTATTTCCTCAATGCATCTACTGAGGTTTTGCATTCTGTGCGCGTATATGGAAATGACAATATGTCAACAGCGCGCTATTGCTGGCATGCATGGTATTCAAGGAGTGTACCGCGTAATGCCTATTGTCCAACTCAGGAGTATGTAGAGAAGTTCTCTTGGAACGATGGCGAACCGTTTAATTGGGATAATGCCGCAAAGAAGACTTACAAGGATAATGCAACGGAACCCGAGGTAACAGAGGAAGAGCAGAAAGACGGTTCGATTAAGTACACCGTTACAAACTTTGTGACTAACAAGCTTACTGGTGCCATCACTCGTAGTGCCAAGTCACTCCACACAATGTTTGTTAGTGGTGATGTTCCCGCAGGTGGTCGTCAAATCAACACTTCTCTTACCCGTGACCCGCGTCTTTATGAGGAGTGTATAGTTAACGGACAGAACATGAACCTCGACTGGACTACAGCTTCAATGACAGGTTATCCTTGGGAGATATGGTATAATGGTAATGATGGTGGAACTGGCGTTTTGACTCAGCAGAACACCATGTTTGGTTCTGGATATGGATTCAACAAGTACTACCTTGGTACCGGAGAATACAGCGCAGACCAGAGTGCCGACTCTTACCGTTTCCCGACTCAGTGGGTGGCACTCTCCTTGCCCGAGTTCTATCTGCAGTATGCCGAGGCACTCGTGATGAGGTCAAATCCTGATGTGGCAAAGGCAGTACAGATGGTTGACATCGTTCGCTCACGCGTTGGCCTGCCCACAATGGCAAAGGTGTGGACAAGTTCTGCATGGCGTACTTCAAAAGGCTATACTGCTACAACTGCCGCCAATGCCGCTACTGCTACTGTGACACTCGACAATGGCGAGACATCAACAGAGTTCATGGAGGAATTACTCGATGAGCGCGTTCGTGAGCTTGGACTTACCAACGCACGTTGGTTTGACATGATTCGCCTTAAGCGTACCGACTGGATGACAAAGCAGCTGCACGGATTGATGCAGTATCGCATGATTCAGAAAGGTACTGTATTTGAGAGCCGCCATGTGGCATGGGTTGGTTCCGACCGCGAAAACGATGCTTCTTCTACACAGCCATTGTTCTTCCTGAACTCCATCAAGACAATTACAGGCAACAGCCGTTATCTTTGGAATAAGGATCCTAAGAGCGACGAGGTGAAGAAGTGGTTGTTTGAACCTATTCCACAGGCTGAGATAAACAAGAAATACGGTCTCGTTCAGAACCCTGGATGGGAATAATAACATAAAATGAAGTTGTAATATGAAAACAAAGAATATATTTATACTGACCTTGCTTGCAGGCTCATGCCTGCCTGCAATGGCACAGTCAGAGATAGTCGATACCTTGGCATACAAGGACCAGACTGTTGACATCGGTGCCAACCGCCTGTTCTCTCGTGAGCAGACAACGGCATCTGTCGGTGTCATCACTACCAAGGATGTCAACAAGCGTGGAGCACGCAATATCGGTAACAATATTCTCGGACAGGGCAAAGGATTGATTTCCCTTGACGGCTCAGGAATCTACAATCAGCAGAATCCTACTTTCTATGTCCGTGGACTACAGTCGCTTAGCGGCAGCTCACCTCTTATTATTGTGGATGGTGTGGAGCGTGCCATCGAGAACGTGGTGGCAGAAGACGTGGAGAGCGTGCAGATTCTTAAGGATGCCGCTGCCACTGCTCTCTACGGTTATAAGGGTGCAAACGGAGTGGTGCTCGTTACCACCAAGCACGGACAATACAACACCAAGTCGTTCACCTTCTCCTACGACCATGTGTTCTCTTATCTTACCAACAAGCCTAAGATGGTGGATGCAGCCACCTACGCATCCGCAGTAAATGAGGCTTACCGCAATCAGGGAAGCACTGGCAATGTGGCTTATAGTGATGCCGTCATCAATGCTTACAAGAACTGTACAAATCCGCTCTATTATCCCAATGTGAACTGGGCTGAAGAGACTTTCCGCGATGTTTCTCACAATAACCGCTTCAATCTTGAGTTCAAGGGTGGATCAAAGAACTTCCGTTACTACACCAACGTGCAGTTGCTCACCAACAAGGGGTTCATCAAGAACTTTGAGAACGACGGATATTCCACCCAGAACAAATATACACGTGGTACTCTTCGCTCAAACATGGACATCGACCTCGGTCCTAAGACCAAGATGCACACTCATCTCTACGGACTCCTTACCGAGCAGTCGCAGCCTGGCTCACAGGCCGACCTTTGGTCGATGATATACAAGCTGCCTGCCAATGCCTTCCCTGTAAAGGTATCGGATGACGTATGGGGAGGTAACCCTGTTTATACCACCAACAACCCGGTGGCACAGAGCCAGGGCGCAGCCTATTATAAGAATCACCAGCGTGCTCTCTACGCCGACCTCGTGCTCGACCAGGACTTGTCGTCCATCACAGAGGGATTGAGCGCAAGGGGACAGATTGGATATGACACATGGTCGAATGTCTATGAGGATCACTCTAAGACTTATCGCTATAGCTACTACGATATTTCTAACACGGGTGATGTGGTAGCCGACGGTGCAGCTTCACTTTCTTCAGTAGAAGGTACAGACTCTAACATGGGCACAGCATCTGGCAACAACTCATGGATTCGCCGCTGCATCTTCAACGCTTCACTCTATTATGACAGGACTTTTGCTGAAAAGCACAATGTCTATGGACAGTTGAAGTATGACTACGAATACAACGACCAGACTGGTACAAACACCACTGTATATCGCCATACTGCTTCTCTGTTTGCACACTATGGCTACGACAAGAAATACCTGCTCGACGTGGCTCTCGTGGAGTCAGGCTCAAGCCGTCTTGCTCCTGGGAGCAAATGGGCATTCTCTCCCAATGTATCTGCAGCATGGAACATTTCCAACGAGGAGTTTATGAAAGATGTCAAGTGGGTGAATTTCCTCAAGCTCCGCGCTTCATGGGGCAACCAGTCGCTCGATGTTCTGCCAGGAAGCAGCGTGTGGACATACTACGACCAGTTCTATCTTATGAACGGAACGTCTTATCCCTTCGATGCTACATACACTGGTACACAGTGGGGTAACACTTATCTCTCAACAGCAAAGACCCAGTCGCTTGGACGTGAGCGTACCAACAAGTTCAACATCGGTATCGACGCCACTCTCTTCGGCAGTCTCAACCTCTCAGTTGACTACTACTATCAGCACCGCTATGACATCTGGTGCTCAACAGCTGGAAGCTACAACAGCGTGTTCGGTCTGACCGCTCCATACGAGAACGTGGGTATTGTCAATTCCAAGGGTTTTGACATCTCGGCTGACTACAGTAAGACGATAAATAAGGATCTCGTCATTAACGTTGGTGCATCACTCACACTCAACAAGAGCATTGTGAAGGAACAGGCTGAAGCTCCACAGCTATATGCCAACACATCCTCAACCGGCGAACGCTACGGACAGGCTTTCGGTTATGTAGCCAACGGATTCTTCCAGAAGAGTGACGACATCGACGGCGACGGAATCATCTCTACTGCCGAAATGCAGCAGAAAGGCTATCCCGTGCAGTCGTTTACAACGGTATATCCCGGTGACGTAAAGTATGTCGATCTCACCGACGACGGAATTATTGATGCCAACGACCGCAAGGCTATCGGTTACAGCACTACAGCTCCCGACCTCTACTACAACTTCCACCTCGGTGCTGAGTACAAGGGCTTGGGTATCAATGCAATGTTCCAGGGTGTGGGTAAGTGGACTGGTTTCATGACCACCAACGGACTCTATCGCTCGGCAGTGGCAACAAACACACTGTCGCAGTATCTCTACGACAACTCTTGGTCGGCAGAACGTGGAAACACTGAGAACGCTCTCTTCCCACGTCTCTCAACAACAAGCAATGCCAACAACGACCTCAACAGCACGCTGAACATGTTCGACCGCAGCTATCTGAAGCTCCGCTATGTGGAACTCTACTACCACCTTCCTAAGACATTGGTAAGCAAGCTCAGTGTTGTCAACAACATCAAGCTCTACTTGCGTGGCACTGACCTCTTCACTATCGACAACCTTGACGAGGCTGACGCTGCATCCTACGGCGTGACACAGCCATTGACAAGAAGTTTCCAGATTGGTGCAGCTGTAACATTCTAAACCTTTTAAAATGATTACGAATATGAAATTGAAAAAGAATATTTTAGGCTTTGCAATGGCTGCCGTAGCATTGTCATCATGTAATATGGACTACAATGAATACACAGCCTACGACAAGGAATACATAGAGCGTTCATTCGCTTATGTAGGAGGTCTCATGACAATGATCTACAATGATATCGACACTGACTGGGGCAACCTCTCGGGAGCCATGCTCTCGTCAGCTACCGACGAGTCGGAGTACAGTCATGACGGCAACTCTATAGAGGACTTCTACAACGGCAACTGGAGTCCTGCTAATCCACATCAGACCATTTGGACATCGGCATACGAGGGCATCACATACTGCAACGAAGTAATCGACAACTGGTCGAACCTCGACTTCGAGCAGTTCAAACTTAACCTCGACTATGAGAAGCAGATGTATCTGTATCAGAATTATGTGTATGAGGCTCGTTGGGCACGTGCTTATTTCTACTTCACTCTCGTAAGACAGTATGGTGGTGTGCCTTTCAAGGACCACAACACCACAGGTACAGAAGAGACTGCTCTCCCACGTACAAGTGCAGATGACATCTTCGCATTCATAGCAAGCGAGTGCGACAGTATAAAGGACAAGATTATCGAGGACTACTCTGCCGACAAGGAGCACATCCTTGCCAAGGCCGAGACAGGTCGCGCCAACAAGTATGCAGTGCTCGCACTGAAGGCTCAGGCAGCCCTCTATCATGCTTCTCCTCTCTTCACTCAGGGCAAGAGTGCCGATGAGAAGAAGGAGCTGTGGGCACAGGCAGTGGCAGCCAACAAGGAGCTTATCGACGCTGCCGAGGCCAAGGGACTTGGATTGGCATCTGATATAGAAAAGCTTTGGGACACTGAATACTATTCAAACGCAGAGAGCACCAAGGAGATTATCTTCGCCCGCCGTACGGCATCTGCCAACACCTTCGAGGGCTACAACTTCCCAGTAGGTTATTCCTCTGGCCAGGGCGGCAACTGTCCAACACAAGATCTTGTTGATGCCTTTGAATGCACCGACGGCAAGAGCATTGCTGAGAGTGACCTCTATGACGCAGCAAATCCCTACGCCAACCGCGACGCACGTCTCGCAAAGACTGTTGTGACCAACGGCGAGGCTTGGCCTAACGACCTTGCGGATTACAACAGCGAGCACCCTGTGCTCGAGACCTATATCGGCGGTTATCACTCACGCACGGGTAACGCTGCCGGTAAGTCATACGCCACAACCACGAGCTACTATCTGAAGAAGTTCTGTAATCCTAACCAGATTCTTCGTGCCCGCTCAAGTGTTTCCGTAACTACTTCTCCCCACGGATGGCTTACCTTCCGTATGGGCGGTATGTATCTCAACTATGCCGAGGCTCTCTACCAGTATTTCAAGGCTGAAGGCAACGGTAATGCCGCTGACGCAAGCGGTAGCGTGACATACAAGGACTCTGAAGGCAAACAGCAGACAATCTCTGTTCCCGCATCGCAGACAGCCGCCAAGATGGCAAGCATGACTCGCACTCGCTCAGGCATGCCTGAGTTTGCATTAGGCATGAGCAACGACGAGTTCTGGGCTAAGTATAAGAACGAGCGTCGTGTGGAACTCGCCTTCGAGGGTCACCGCTTCTATGACATTCGTCGTTGGATGGAGGATGGTGACAAGTTCATGAAGATTCACCGTATGGAAATCACCAAGAACGAAGATGGTACCTTCTCTTATAATAAGGTGGCAGTGACTCGTGGTGACGGTCAGTGGCAGAGCAAGTGGAATTTCTTCCCATTCTCGCAGACCGAGATTATGAAGTCGGGTAATGCCATCACCCAGAATGAGGGTTGGTGATAAATAACAGATTCCGTAAAGCCAGTCAATGACAGTGTTGCGCAAGCACACTGTCGGAGACTGGAAACGAAATAATTAATAATTCATTTAATATTAACTAAAAAATTTTTAACAATGAAAAAGTTTACATTAATTTCATTGCTTATGCTCATCTGTTGCACGATGGCAAAAGCACAGTTGATGGACAAGTTCTTCTTCTCCATTCCAACTGACAAGATGGCTGACGGCTGGGTTATCCAGGACGCAGGCAACTTCGTAGGAACTCCTGGTAAGGACTACCTTCAGGCTTACAACAAAAAGAACGGTGGACGTATGCTCAACTATTTTTGGAATGAGGATGCGTGGACAAAGATGCAGGATCTTAGCACTCTGCCTAACAACGAATACAAGTTCACAATGAACTTGAATATGTCGAGCATGGCTGCTCGTGCTGATATGGAGTTCGTGCTTCTGCCAGTTGGTGCTTGTACTTCAAGCGACAAACGTGTTTCTACACACAACAATCGTTGGTTTAACAGTGCTGAGGGCGAGGACTACTTCTTCCGCTGGAGAGTAGGTGTAGCTCCTACAGCTGCCAATGGCGAATTTACTATTTGGATTAACGAGAATCCTACAGCCAATAATGATTGGACTCAGACAACCGAGGAAACTCTCGTTCTCCAGAGCCAAAAGACCTACAAGTTTGCTTGTGTGATTAACGTAGTCAACAAGACCGCCACTTACACCATTGCAGACGAGGAAGACAATGTACTCGCAACTGGTGTTCACAACTATGTTTGCGAAGAGGACCGTGCTGGTATCTTTGTTTTCTCAATGAACGGAACATCAGTTCACCAACTCTCCAACATTGGTCTTTCAACTGCGGTAGAAGGTCCATTCGCAGGTACTCCTTCTGTTGACCCATTGGCAGTTATCGGTACACAGCGTGCATACTATGTAAACTTTGCTGAAGGCGAAGTGCTCCACTGGGTACAGCTTGGTGATGCTTACGATTACGTAAACGGCGAGTCTTACGCTAACGGCGAGGAATACACAGCTGAATACTGGACAGCTAATGACACCCGCGATTTCGAGCCTAATGAACAGGATTACTTTGGAAGCAAGATTATCTATTGTACAGAGTCTGGTAACCTCAGAGTATGGACAACACTTGCAGATGATGAATCAAACATTTCTGATGAGTCTGTAACTGCAGTTGAATGTGTTGAAGTTGTTATGCCTACTCCTGTAGCTACAATTACAAACGTGGAAGAGGGTTATGGCAAGGAATACACTCTCACCGTTGACAACTCAGAAACCCTACTTAAGCCAGAGGTTTCTATCCACTATGTTTTGAAGAACGCCTCAGGTTCTATTATCGATGAGGGTACTGACCTTTCTGGTAAGAAAGTAACATTTACAGAGCCTGGAACTCTCGAACTTTACTCTTTGGATGCCAAGCACCCAGATCCCTGGTATTCTCCTTCTGATGTTGTCACAATCCAGAACAATGCAGAGTATGAAACTGCTGAAGTTAAGAACTATGTTAAGACCGCTGAGGAAATCAACGCAGGTCTTGATGGTTGGAACGTAGTAGAGTGTGTTGATGCAGCTGGTAAGTCACACTGGGATCGCATCATGTCAAGCGAGAAGCGTGGTTACAAAGCTGACGGATCACAAGAGGTTTACAATGCTGACAATGCTGACTCTTACGTTTGGGTTAAGGAAGGTCACGCTCTGTTCGCTGATACAGATTGCGGTACAGCAAATGCCAAGTGGAATGTACTCTGTCCTGATGATGTAACAACTTGCGCCCTCCCGCTTATCCCGTCTGAGGAGAACACTGCTCTCTATAAGGTATTCAACGGCCACTATGCTTGGTCATTATTCCCATTCGAGGGATTGGTATATTATGATGTTAACACTAAGGTTGAAGGCGTTTGCGCTGTTGACGGCGATGGTTATCTGAAGATGCACCTCGATCCTAAGTACACATCTGACGATGCAAGCAAGCCAAACTTCTTCATCGTTAACAAGACTGGTGGTTACAACCGTCCTGACAAGGGTGACTGCACCTCTTCAGAAGTTGTTGTAGCTGGTGAGACATTCAAATTCTATCGTTACGACACTGCAATCAGCACAGTTAAGGTTATGACTTACAAGGGCTTCAACCCTGGCACTGGCATCTCTTCTGCAACAGCTGCCAAGGAGATTGCTCCTGCCATCAGAAAAGTGATCACCGACAACGGTATCGTTATCGTTAAGGGTGACAAGACCTTCTCTGTATCTGGTGCACAGATGAAGTAATTTCATACATTAGATACTATATTCAATTCCCGACCGGGGCTTCGCAACAAAAGCGACAGCCCCGGTCGTTTTTTTATCCAATTTATATATGCTTTTAGTAGAATTTGCTGAAAAAGTTTGGTCATTTAAAAATAAATCTGTAATTTTGCAGTCGGAAATATTTGCAATGATTCCGACCAAAATTTAAATAAAATTATGCAAGAAGCTGTTGTAAAAAAGATTAAGAGCAAAATATTACATAGCAAATTTGGGGAGGTCTTCTTTGTATCTTCCTTTCCGCAATATGATGTGGAATATGTAACAAAACTAATGGCGATATTCGAGAAAGAGGGAATTATATCCAGAATATCTAAAGGCGACATAACATTCAGATTGTTCTAAGCGAAGCTCTTCTGTCAAGTTACGAAGCTGACTATAGTGAAATGAGGAAGAGTTTTATTTATGGGGATTCATTAGATTTTTCTGTTCTAATGAAAAGAATGGAAGAACTTGAAGCACGATTCCATAACATTTCAGATATACAATAAGATTCTATATTCTCTCGACCAGGGCTTCGCAACAAAAGCGACAGCCCCGGTCGTTATTTTATCTAATTTATATATGCTTTTAGTAGAATTTGCAGAAAAAGTTTGGTCATTAACTCAACTTTCGCAAGTATAATTAGCCGAGTTTCCGCCGTTGTAGGGTCTTACCTCGTGTAAGACCGTCCTCCGCAAAACCACCACAAATAGGGTTGCGGTCTTACACGAGGTAAGACCCTATATCGGCGAAATAGTGATGTATATACATCAAGTATTTGAGTAATTGCTATCTTTATGTTATTACGATAGGGCATCCTTATGTTATTACGATAGGGCATCCTTATGTTATTACGATAGGGCATTCACTTGTCAACTGAATAGGGCATTCACTTGTCAACTGAATAGGGCATTCACTCGTCAACTGAATAGGGCATTCACTTAGCAAGTGAATAGGGCATTATATTGTCTCTTATCAAAAAGCAAAGGTTAAAATCATAAATCTAAGTATGTCATTGGATTATTCTTATTATCTTTGCACCCAAAAAAAGAAATAAAATACCTAAATAATTCTGTATATGAACAAAAAAATTATCGCACTTGCATTTGCCACACTGACTTCATTCACAGGAGTCATGGCACAGAGAGTTATGGACAGGCTCGACCGCGGACTTGTGGCAGTCCAGACTACGGGCGGAGTGTATTGCTCGTGGCGTATTCAGGCAGATGAGTATTATGACGTAAAGTATAATCTCTATCGCAACGGAACAAAGGTGAACTCCGAACCGCTCAACGTCTCAAACTTTACTGACGCATCTGGCTCGCAAAGCTCTACTTACACTGTTAAAGCTGTTGTGAACGGAGTCGAAAAGGAGGCATCAAAGGCTGCTACTGTGCTTGCCAATAACTACAAGTCGATAACGATCAAGCACGATGCTTCACTAAAGTCAACTTATATACCGAACGACGCCTGCTGCGCCGACGTCGACGGTGACGGCGAGGTGGAGATACTGCTGAAATTCGACAACAAGGAGGAGGGTGAACAGCTCTATCCCAAGAACGGTCCAAGCATCAATGGGGTAGAGACTAAGGAATATGCCATGCTTGCATGTCTGAAGCAGGACGGCACTGTGTTGTGGTGGGTGAACTGCGGTCCTAACATGGGAGACTTCCAGAACAATGAACAGAATATCGTGGGATATGACTGGGACATGGACGGAAAGGCAGAGGTGGTGATGCGCCTCGTGGAAGGTGCCGCAGTGCATTTGGCTGACGGAACAACATACACCATCGGTGCCGACGGCAAGAATGGAACATCGTGGACGAACTACCGCATTCCCAAGGGTTCAAGCTCAGTGGAATGGTTTACATACTATGGCAACGAGTTCCTCTTCTACTGTGAGGGTGCAACTGGTAAGCCATACCAGTGCATCGAATATCCTCTGAAAAGACTTGAGGCTGGAGAAACAGACCTCAAGGCAGCTTGGGGCGACGGTTATGGACACCGCTCTAACAAGCACTTCTTCGGTGCGCCATATCTCGACGGCAAGCGTCCAAGCATGTTCATAGGACGAGGTATTTATACAAGACACAAGTTCATAGCATACGATGTTGACCCTGCATCACATGCATTAAACGTGAGATGGCAATGGACTAACAACCAAGCAGGTTCGCCTTGGTATGGTCAGGGTTATCACAACTACTCCATTGCCGACGTGGATTGGGACGGCAAGGACGAGATAGTATGGGGTTCGATGGTGATTGACGACAATGGAAAGGGACTATCCACCACTGGTCTCGGACATGGCGATGCACACCACGTGGGCGACCTCAACCCATACGCCCATGGTCAGGAAGTGTTTGCCTGCAACGAGGACAATCCCGCAAACAACTACCGCGATGCCACAACAAGCAAAATATACTATCGTATGACCGACACCAACGATGCCGGACGTGCCCTCGCAGGTAATTTCTATAACACCATCCCCGGTTCCATAGGCAATGGTGCTCATGATACTCCAATCTCAACAGTGGTAAATGACCATGTGACAGTGAACACCAATGGTCTCGGAATGAATTTCCGTATCTATTGGGATGGCGACCTTCAGGAGGAATGTTTCGACAATATCACTGTGTCAAAGCCAGGTGTTGGCACTCTCGCCACTTTCTCGGGCGCATATTCCAACAACAGTACCAAAGCCACTCCTTGCTATCAGGGTGACATCTTCGGTGATTGGCGTGAGGAGGTAATCGAGCGCACTGCAGATAATAATATAAGGATATATACGACAACCACCCCGACGGAGTGGCGTAACTACTCGTTATGGTACGACCATCAATATCGCAACGCTATGGTATGGCAGCCTTGCGGATATAACCAGCCGCCTCACGCTTCATACTTCCTCGGCGAACTGGAAGGCATAACAATCGCTCCGCCACCACTCACAACTACGGGACGTGAGATTGTGTCATCATCCATCGATGCTTCTCTCAACGGAAAGCATGCATTACTCGATGTTGACGGTGATGCCTCTATAGCTGTGGCAGAAGGAGCTTCACCTGCAATCTTTACCGACAATGCCCCGTCATGGGTGCAGGGAACTGCCCCAAGCGAGTGTACCACTAAGGACACGGAGATAAAATACACATATTATACACATACACTCACTGGCGGAGCTTTCGCCGGAGCTATGAGACTTGTGAAGCAGGGAGACGGAACACTTGTTCTGCCTAACGTGACAGAGACTTACACTGGAAGCACCGACGTATGGGCAGGAACACTGCAGTTTGACGGCACTATGGAGAGCAGCCCCGTATGGCTCAACCGCTTTGCCGTCCTCAGCTCTGACGGTGGTAACTTCAAGGGCGGAATCAAGGCTGACTATGGTTCGGAGATTCGTCCTGGAGGAAATAACAATGTGGGTGCTCTAACCACATCGTCACTTGAGCTTGGCTTTGGTGCACGTGTGATGTTCGATGTAAATGGCAATGAAATCGACAAGATTTCGGCTACAAAGATGAGTATTGAGAAGAAAGACTGGAAGAACGGTCCGGAATACAGTGCTCCCGTGTTTGTGTTCACATCACAACCAGCAGCAGGAACATACACACTCGTTGAAACAAGTGAATTGAACGGCAATCTCTCCGACATCACCATAGAAGGACTTGGCGGAAAGAAATACGAGATTGCATACGCCGACGGCAAGATTAGCCTTTCTATCTTCGACGGACGTGGAAGCGAAAGCGTCATCTGGACAGGAGAAAAGGACGGAATTTGGGATCTGATGAACTCGGAGAACTTCTCCTCTTCTGACAAGACTTTCGTCACTGGCGACGAGGTCACATTTGATGACAGTGCTGTCAATACCACTATCACCATTGCAGAGAATGTCACACCTGGAAACATCATCTTCAAGAACGACACCAAGACATATAACCTGTCGGGTGATGGAGCCATTGAAGGCGAAGCAATTCTTTCAGTGGAAGGTAAGGGCACTGTAAACATCAAGAATGTGAACAAATATAATGGTGGAACATACATAAGCAGAGGTATTCTCACTCCGTCGTCACTCGCCAACACCGATGGAGCACAATACGGTTCGCTCGGAGATGCAAACAATAGTATTACTCTGAGAAACAACGGAACTCTGAAGACTGCAACGTCAATGACTGCCTCACACCCAATAGTCATAGAGGAAAACGGCGGTACGATAAATACCACTGGCACACTGATTCTCAATGGCGGCATAAAGAAGGCTAACAGTGGCAAGAGCCGCAACTTGCACAAGGCAGGAACAGGAACTTTGCAACTGAATTGTACAGCAGACTATGACACTCTTTATATTGATGGTGGAAAAGTGTATGACTTCCAGGATGCACACTTCACAGGAAAGACCGTGGTGCTCAACGGAAGCAAGGTGACACTGCAGGCTGACAACAGTATATATAGCTCAAATTCAGACAATGTGAACATTGTAGTGCCAAAGGGAAAGACCGGTATATGGTATCCTGACGGCCGATGCGACTATACGGGTAAGCTAACCGGTGAGGGTACCATCGACATCTATGCCACATGGGTGCGCTGTCCGTTTAAGGGCAACTGGAGCGAGTTTGCGGGTACAATCAACGCAAAGCGCGGACCGAAGAATGCCTACGAACCCGTATTCGACTTCAACAACACATACGGTATTCCTCTCGCAACGCTCAATGTTGACGCAGCATTCACAGAGGCCACACCGTTTAACACAAGCGGAAAGAGCTTTGCTATTGGAGCACTCACCGGATCTGGATACATCAGCAATGGAGGTTATTACGGTTCGGCAACAAACACTCTTACCATAGGTGGCAACAACACCAACTTCACCTTCTCGGGAAGTATCAACGGCAGCTATGTTGTAAAGAACGGTACGGGAGTATGGACAATCTCAAGCGAGAATGTACTCGCCAATGCCAAGTCGCTGAAGATTATCGACGGAGCGGTCAAACTGAACAATAAGGCTGCCACTTCATCAATGACTTCACCTACAATATTGTATGTACAGGACAATGGTGAACTCCGTGGTTTGGGATATTCATACGGTATCAACCTTCTAAATGGCGGTAGCCTCCGTCCGGGAACAAATGTCCCGACATCTCAGACCAAGAACACAGGCATCATTGAGATTGAGAGAAATCTCAATGCAGAGGCTGGTTCGCATATCTACGTGAACAAGACCAAGACCGACTCCATCTCCGTGAACTCCATCACAGGAGCAAAGTCAGAGGCATGGGCATTCCTGAAAGTTGGAGGAGACGCCACTCTCAATGGTACTATCCACGTGACATACGGCACAACATGGACTCCGGCAGAAGGCGACTATGTAAGAGTGCTCGATTGTGAGGGCGCTATAAGCGGAACTCCCACCTTCGACCTTCAGGAGCTTCCCGAGGGATTGACATGGGACACATCCGCGCTGCTTACTCAGGGTGTAATCAAGGTTGGAAGCTCTACTGGCATTAAGGGTATTGATGCCGACACCGAGTTCAGTGCTGATGTATATACCATCTCAGGAATCAAGGTTCTTGATGGAATCAACACTACAGTCTCTTCGTTGAGGAATGACCTCAAGAGCAGAGGCCTTGGCGCTGGCACATATATCGTGCGCTCAGGAAAGAACAGCATCAAGATTTCATTCTAATATCTTGGCTTTCCGAATCAGATAATAACACAGAGACACAAAGGCACAGAGTATTTATATAACTTTGTACCTTTGTGTCTTTTGTTTTACATTTTTCTTAGAAAAGATTTGGTCGTTAGAATATTTAGTATTACCTTTGCAAAAAAATAAAGTATGATGAAAAAAGAATTAATTCGCATTATTGTATTGTGTATGGCTTTGATGCCATTGTCAGTTTCACAGGTTGTGGCTCAGAGCAATGAAACCAATGATGAAGGCGAACTCAGTGAGGACACCGTAGTTAGTGTAATAGCATTTTTCAACAAGAACGACACACTGACATATAGATACGATTTTCAAGAAACGAGAGCGGTTGAAGGAGACACAGTCTTACTTCAGTCCCTTTCACGTAATATATCAATCGTCGTTACCGATTCAACCGAAAATGGTTACACGCTTGAAATGATTGCCGAGAATATAGATGATGATGAGGGCAACGAAAGATCTTTATCGGAGATAGAATTCTTTAAAAGCATAAAGGGAGAAAAAGTGATTGTGCAACTCGACGAATACGGCACACTGAAAGGTATCTCCAACAGGAAAGCCTTGTGCGACAAGGCCAAGGCCGCGTTGAATAATACGTTTGGCAATAAAAACATAGACAAGGAAACAGCCAAGAATCTTAAAAGAATGGTTGAACAGACTCTCAACAGCGAAGAAGGCATAATGGGAATGTTCCCGGAGCTTGACTTGCTTTTCGGAAGTCACGGCATACAGGTTCAGATAGGGGAAAACAATGTTGTTGACTCAACATCGAGCGAAATCCCTGTCACCTATAAGTATATTGCCGACAACGACTACAATGAAGACGGCAGTTATGCAGGTTATTTCACAATGGTGCTTATGGAAACCATTATTCCTAAAGAAAAGTTTTCCGGCCAGTTGGCAAAAGGATTGTCATCTATGGGTTTTGGCAAGGAGAAAAAATTGGCAGGCACTTTAGGCGATTTCTTCGATAAGGAATTGAAGGATGATGTGAATATAAGGGGATATGAATCAAGGGAATATTACCCTATAGGCTGGCCTAAGAAGACCGTAACAATGAAGGAGTCTGATATGGGAAACATCATGAATGTTAAAGCCCGTCGCATTACATGCACAAGCTATTCATTGTTTAATCATTAGATGTTTGCTTAATTATCATTATTTAGTGTGAGAAAACTTGCTTTAATAATCATTGCCGGCTTAAACATAGCCTCGGCATCGTTCGCACAAAGGGCGCAGGACTTTAATGCGGACTGGAAGATTGGCGACAAGAAAGTGACATTGCCCCGGGCTTGGAACGAGGAGTATGCTTTCAAGGTGCCTATAGAGAAACTGCCCGACGCAGAGGTGACTTACACCAAGACTTTCCTTGCTCCAAAGGTCTGGAAGGGCAAGAAGGTGTTCATCGAGTTTGAGGGCGCAAGACAGGCTGCTGAGGTGTTCCTCAACGGCACGCAAATCGGACTGCATGAGAACGGGGTGATGGCATTCGGATTCGACCTCACCCCATACATACGCGTCGGGAAAGAGAATGTCCTCGAAGTGAAGACAGACAACTCGTGGGCATACAAGGAAAAAGGGACACCTACTGACGGCGAGGTGGTTAAAGACGGGAACAACCTTCCAAATAATGCACTAAGTCCGGCGTCCTTCCAGTGGAACAACAAAAACTTCAACGCCAACTACGGCGGACTGCCCAAAAACGTGAAACTGCATGTGACAGACCGCCTCTATCAGACTCTCCCGCTCTACTCCGCCCTTGGAACAACAGGTACTTACGTCTATGCCAAGAACCACGACGTGAAGGCAAGGAAGGCAACTATACATGCCGAGTCGGAGGTGAGGAACGAGACGGGAAAGAAACAGACTTTTGTATATAGCGTGGAAATCATTGACCGCGACGGTTCCAAACTGTCTGCTTTCTCCTCGGCTCCTGTTACATTGGACAAGGGCGAGACACGCATTGTGAGTGCGGAGAAGATGGTGGAAGGACTGCATTTCTGGTCATGGGGATATGGCTATCTGTATGACGTGAACACATACATCACTGTCAACGGCAAGGTAATCGACCGGCAGACCACCACGACGGGATTCCGCAAGACTGCCTTCCGCGACGGCATGACCTATCTGAACGACCGCGTCATAATGATGCACGGATATGCACAACGCACTTCCAACGAATGGCCCGGAGTGGGCATGTCGGTGCCGGCATGGCTGAGCGACTACAGCAATGAGCTGATGGTGCTCTCGGGAGGTAATCTCGTGAGATGGATGCACGTGTGTCCATGGAAACAGGACATCGAGTCGTGCGACCGTGTGGGACTCATACAGGCAATGCCTGCGGGAGACGCCGAGAAGGACGTGAAGGGAAGACACTGGATGCAGAGGGTGGAACTGATGAGGGATGCCATCATATACAACCGCAATAACCCTTCAATCCTCTTCTATGAATGTGGAAACAAGGGCATTAGCGAGGAACACCAGATGGAGATGAAGCAGTTGCGCGACAAGTACGACCCTCACGGAGGACGTGCCATCGGATGCCGCGAGATGCTCAACAAGGCGACATGTGCAGAATACGGCGGCGAGATGCTATATATCAACAAGTCGGCGGGCAAGCCTGTGTGGGCTATGGAATACTGCCGCGACGAGGCTCTCCGCCGCTATTGGGACGACTGGTCGTATCCCTATCACAAGCACGGCGACGGTCCTCTCTACAGGGATGCCGACGCCTCGGCATACAATCAGAACAACGACCAGTTTGCCGTGGAGATGGTGCGCCGATGGTATGACTACTGGATGGAACGTCCGGGAACGGGACTGCGAGTGTCTGACGGTGGCACGAAGATTATATTCTCCGACACCAACACCCACAACCGTGGCGAATCCAACTACCGCACGTCGGGAGTTGTGGATGCCATGCGTCTGCCCAAGGATGCGTTCTATGCCCACCAGGTGATGTGGAACGGATGGGTTACTCCCGACAAGTCGATGACGCATATCGTGGGACACTGGAACTATGAGGAATACTGCCGTGACAAGAACAACGGCAATATGGATTTCAAGAAGACCGTATATGTAGTGAGCGACGCTCCTGTGGTTAAGCTGTTTGTCAATGGAAAGGAAACGGGTCGCGACTCAGTGGCTTACCATTTCCTTCATGTCTTTGAAAACATTGCATACGAGCCTGGAAACATCAAGGCCATCTCATACAATGAGGACGGCAAGGCTCTCTCCGAGCATTGCATCGAGACCACAGGCAAGGCTGCATCGCTTCGCATCAGCAATATCAAGAACCACCAGCTCGTGGCCGACGGTGCCGACATGGTTCTTTTGGAGATTGAGGCTCTTGATGCCAAGGGTCGCCGCAATCCCCTCGCCACCAACATGCTTCATTTCTCCGTTGAGGGTCCTGCAGAATGGATTGGCGGTATCGGCAAGGACGAACAAGGCACCAACTGCATACGCTCCACGTCGCTGCCCTTGGAATGTGGAGTAAACCGTGTACTTCTGAGAAGCACAGGCGAAGAGGGCATTGTGCGTGTAAACGTCAACTGCGACGGACTGCCCGCCTCTTCCATCACCCTCGAAGCCAAGAAGGATGCCGCAAACGCTCCATTCAAGTTTGTCAGGGACGAGACTCCCGCCACTCCTTCATACAAGGACATCAAGCGCACCATACAGTGCAAGTCTGCCACAGCGGGATGCAACCAGCAGGATGCCATCCGCTCTTACGACGACAGCGAGGACACAGAATGGAAGAACGACGGCAGGATGTCAACGGCATGGATCAGATATGAACTTACGGAGAAGGCCCGCGTGGATGAGGTGGTGCTCAAACTGACGGGATGGCGCAAGAGGGAGTATCCTCTCCAGATATTCGCCGACGACACCCTCGTATGGGAGGGCAAGACTCCCGTGTCATTGGGTTACGTTCATCTTCCCCTTGCCGCATCACAGCCAGCAAGCAGCATAACCATCAAACTGCAAGGCACAGCCTCCGACTCTGACAAGTATGGCAATATCAAGGAGCTTGCCGCCCCAGTAGCCAACGAGCTTGACCTCTTCAAGGCAAAGGACGGCGACAAGGTGCGTAGCGAACTGCGTATTGTGGAATGTGACTTGCTGCAATGGATAGATTAATAAAAAAATAAAAAGTAATGGTAAAAGTCAAATATTATAGTTCGTAATTGATAAAATATTCGTATTTTTGCAGCGAGAATAAAAATTAATAACCCTTTAACTCAACACTATGACAATGAAATTCACTTTCGCTGCCTTAATGGCAATCTTACCCTTGTCATGCATGTCGCAGAATGTGGTAAATGATGCAACAACACCTCTACACCTGATGAAGCCGGCATATAAATACAATTATGGAGTGCCGGACAGGAAAGACGTGAAGTCATCCATCGACCGTATATTGGACTATCTTGACAAGACCACATTTGCCCAACTCGACGAGACGGGAAAGCACCTTAAACAAGGAGACTTCCGACTCACATCATACGAGTGGGGAGTGACCTATTCGGCAATGTTAAGGGCAGGGGAGGTGACTGGAGATGCACGCTACACCAAGTATGCCATCGACCGTATGGACTTCCTGTGCAAGCAAGCTCCACGTTTTATAAAAATGAAGAATGACGGAGAGGATATTGATGTCTTGATGGAGCAGGTGGTGTCTCCCGACGCCCTTGATGACTGCGGTGCCATCTGTTGCGCCATGATCAAGGCTCAGGGAATGAAGGGGAAAAAGAACGACAAGCTTTGGCAGGAGCAGATAGACAGATATTATGACTTTATTGCCAACAAGGAGTATCGTTATTCGGATGGTCAGTTTGCACGCTTGCGTCCTGTAAAGAATACCGTATGGCTCGATGACATGTTTATGGGAATACCGGCTCTTGCACTTCACGGTGACTATGACGAGGCTCTTCGTCAGTTCCGTCTTTTCCGTGAGAAGATGTGGGTGAAGGATAAGTCGCTATACCGCCATGGTTGGACTCCCACTGAGTCGGGATACCACCCATCGTTCTTCTGGGGAAGGGCTAACGGCTGGGCATTGCTCACTGCCTGCGAGTTGCTCGATGTGCGTGAGGATGCCTATATCATGGACTGTTTCAAACAGCATCTCAACGGACTGATGGCACTACAATCTTCAGATGGGGCTTGGCATCAGTTGCTCGACCGCAACGACACATATCTTGAGACATCGTGTACGGCGATATATGCCTATTGTCTGGCACATGCAATCAATAAAGGGTGGATAGAGGCAGAACCTTATATCGGACAAACCCTCCTTGCCTGGAACTATGTCGCTGCACATATCACAAAGAGTGGTCAGGTGGAGGGCACTTGCGTAGGTACAGGACTTGCGTTCGATCCGGCTTTCTATGCATATCGTCCAGTCAATAACTATGCAGCCCATGGCTATGGACCCGTGATATGGGCAGGAGCGGAGATTTATGCCATGCTCTCCTCACACTGTATTAAGACCAATGACAGCGCCGTCCACTATTATCCTGTTGACCCAAAGACCGACAAACCGATATTCTACGTTGAATAAGAGTTATTTGTGACTTACTAAGGAAATACAACATTGAAAAATACAGTATGGGAAGACTGCTAATAATTATTCTTCTTTCGGCAATTGGCATCTCGGCAAATGCTAAAGGCGATTGGTGGATAGAGGCAGAGGATGCCTCGTCATCTGTCACCACTCAAGATGGCGTGACTACAATTATTGCGCCAAAAGGTCTTACACTATGGAATACCAACAGAATGACGGGCAACACCATAATTGAATATGATGCCCGCATTGTCTCCGACCCGCAATTCCGGGATGACAAGGGAAACATCCGTGTGAGTGACCTCAACTGTTTCTGGATGGCTGACAAATGCGGAGGCTATGGAGGAAAGTTTGCTAATAACTATGCACTGAAGATGTATTATTTGGGCTATGGTGGCAACTGGAACACCACGACACGTTTCCGCCGTTATACAGGCTATGCCCCATCCGTAGAGGAAGAGTGGCTGAAACCTATTATTCTTAGGGAATATACCGATAAAGAGCATCTTATTAAGGCCGACCATTGGTATCATATCCGACTTGAGGCTATTGACGGCAGGGTGAGATATATTATTGACGGTGAGTGTCTCGTGGATTACGTTGACCCTAAACCATTAAAGAGTGGCTACTTTGGTTTTAGGACAACACTTGCCCATGCTGAAATGAAAAATTTCAGATATTCTTGTTCTGATCCCGACCATGATGGCATAGTGCTGAAATGGATTGGCGGCAAGGGGCAGGGGGCTGTTACCTTTGGGGTTCCTTTCGACCAAGGTGAGGTGAACCATGACGATTACGCTTTTGTCTTGAAGACAGACAAGGGTGAAAGCATTGCATTGGAGACCCGAAGACTTGCATCGTGGAGTGACGGAAGTGCTAAGTGGCAAGCCTTTACGGGGGTCATCCCACAAGGGGTGGATTCATGCATTCTTTCAAAGGTGGGCGTCAGAAAGAATTCCAAGCATAGGAAAACAAAGGAGAAGTGCGAAGTGTCATTGGCAGAAGGCGTTATACCTCCATTCACTGTGACGCTTAATAATATGGTGTGCCCTATAGTGGAACATGTTGTGGAGAGAAAGGGCAACATTTCCACTGTGCATAAGTTCACGGGGGACAACTTTGTCATAAGGGCTTACACTTACAAAGGAAGCAAACAAGTGAAATTTGTGCATACCCTGTTGGTTGACAGCATACTTAATAAAGAGGGACTCAAGGAACTTTCCATCCGTTTCAAGGTGCCAATGCACGGTGAGGCTTTCGAAAGATATGTTAAGTTTGACGACCGCAGCCGAATGTCAGTGCAACCGCTCATTTCCCGCCGTCCGATAGATATGGAGAAGAAAGACCCCAAGACAATTGAAACTCTCGAACAAATTGCCAAGTGGGACGGCTTCAGACTTAGTCAGCTGTCTCCCAATGGCTACTCTATCAGGAAGCGAGCTACAAGCATCAGTCCATGGATTGGCACTATCGAAGGCAATAGAAGTGGCGGTAGGGTAGAGATTGGTGACAGTGTCTCTTCAACAGTATTTCGACTGAAGGATTTCTGGCAGAGTTATCCATCCACACTGCAGGTTGACGGTGCAAGGGGAGACTCAGCCTCCGTCATCGTCAGTCTTTATTCTCCAGAGGCAGAGCCTTTCTCTTTCGCTCATTACGACACCATTCCCCATTCGTTGGAATATGCCTATGAGGACGTTCAGCCTGGGATGAGCACTGCATGGGGAATAGCTCGCACGAGTATAATATATATCAATCCCGACTATGACGATGATTGTGTGTTGCTGCCGACTCCCGAATACCTTCATCGCAAGAGGGCATTCGGTATATGGAGTCTTCCTATAATGGAGAATAGTCGTGACTCAATCATAGAAGGCACACTCGGCGGTATCATGGATTTTTATGAAAGGGAGATAGAGCGACATGGATGGTATGGATTCTTCAACTATGGAGACGTGATGCACGGCTACGACACAAGTCGCGACGAATGGCGCTATGACGTGGGAGGCTATGCTTGGGACAATACCGAACTGGCCTCACCCTCGATGTTCTGGTATCAGTTTTTGCGCACTGCCGACAGCAGGATATGGCGTATGGCTGAGGCTATGACCCGCCACTGCTCGGAGGTTGACACCTATCACTTCGGACCACATTCGGGACTGGGCAGTCGCCATAATGTCGTGCATTGGGGATGTGGCGCCAAAGAGTCGAGAATAAGCGAGGCTTGGTGGAACAGGTTCCTATTCTATCTAACGGCAGACGACCGACTGGGTGACATCATGCACGAGGTGGCGGATGCAGATACTCTGCTTTATACCCTCGACCCGATGCGCCTTGCCCAACCAAGGGAAAAATATCCTTGTTCTGCTCCAGCCAGACTTAGGATAGGGCCGGATTGGGTTGGATATGCCTCCAACTGGCTCGCTGAATGGGAACGCTCAGGTGATACAACGTATCGCGACAAATTGTTCGCAGGCATGAACTCGATAATTGGATTGCCCCACCATTTCTTCCAGGGACCGTTGGCTTTGGGCTATGATCCGGCGACAGGTGTAATATCTACCGACATGCCTGATGAGCAGACCACCAATCATCTTATGCCGATTATGGGTGGATTTGAGCTTCTCAACGAACTCCAATTGTCAATCGATGCCCCTCAATTCTTCTATTTATGGAGACTGTTTTGTGGTCAATATAAAGAGAAAGCATGGGAAATCAAGCGCAATAAGTTCAGAATACCCCGTCTGCAGGCTTATGCCGCATGGCAAGGCAATGCCCCTACTGCTAAGGCTGCATGGGATAGTCTGCTCAATAATCTTCCGTTGTCACATAAACCATCGTTATGGACAAATGACTGTGCCACATGGACAATGGATGCCATTTTCATGCAGGAAACAATAAGAAATTGGAAATAACTATGTTTAAGAGATTTATTATATGCTGTCTGATGATGTTTGCCATGTCATACATGACGGCACAAACAGCAGATGAACTCCTATGGTATGACGGTGAGAATGCCGTGGCATACAACGTGCTGACGGACGTGGACCCCGTTGTGAAGGTGGCTCTCGACATGTTTTCCGACGACATGTCGGCTGTCACGGGCAGAAAGGCCATACCTGCAAAAAAAGGCACGTTGAGGATAGTGGAACTCGACAAGGCAAGCAAGAAAGTGAGGAAAGAACTCGTGCGCAAGAATGTGCCCGTAGATAAGGTCATTTCCTTGTGCGACGGATTTCATATCTCAGTGACTGACGGAAAGGTGCTCATAGTGGGAAAGAACGGAAGGGGCACAGCTTATGGTATTCTTGAAATGTCGAGGATGGCGGGAGTGAACCCTTGGATATGGTGGGGTGACGTGGTGCCGGAAAGGAAATCTCGTCTTGCCATCAACCGTAATACCTCCATCACCCAGGGGGCATCGGTGGAATATCGAGGCATTTTCATCAACGATGAAGACTGGAGTATCCGCCCATGGAGCGAGAAAGGACAAAAGGGACTTATCGACAGGGACATATATAAAAAGGTGTTCCAACTGCTGATGCGCCTGCGTGCCAATGCCATTTGGCCTGCGATGCACGAGGGAACGGTGTCGTTCTTCAAGACTTCCAGCGCAAAGGAGGTGGCTGACAGTTGCGGCATTGCTGTTGGCTCGTCCCACTGCGAACCGCTTTTGAGGAGCAACACGGGTGAGTGGAACGTCAAGGAGCGCGGGGCTTTCAACTACTTCACCAACCGCGAGAATGTGCAAAAGTATTGGACTGAGCGTCTCGACGAGGTGAAGAACTCCGCAGGAGGCAATCTATTCACCATAGGTATGCGAGGCATTCACGACGGTTCGATGGAGGGCGCGAAGACCATGGAACAGAAGTTCGACGGACTGCAGCGTGTAATCAACGACCAGCAGGAACTGATTGCCAAGCATATCGGCGACCCTGCAAAGCAAACGCAGATTTTCATCCCCTACAAGGAGGTGCTGCAGATATACGAGCAGGGACTGAAGGTGCCCGAATATGTCACGCTGATGTGGTGTGACGACAACTACGGTTATCTCACGCGACTGTCCAACGATGAGGAACAGAAGCGCATCGGCGGAGCGGGAATATACTACCACCTCAGCTATTGGGGACGTCCGCATGACCACCTGTGGTTGACTACCATGCAACCGGGACTGATATACAACGAGATGCGCACGGCATACGACCACAACGCCCGCAAACTGTGGATAGTGAATGTGCATGACCCGAAGGTTGCGGGATATGACCTCGAACTGTTTCTCGATATGGCATGGGACATCAACTGCGTGAACGAGGCGAGTATCGAGAATCATTACTTGCGTTGGCTCTGCCGCCAGTTTGGCGAGGAGGCAGGCAAGCAACTGTTCCCTGCCATGAAGGAATTTTACAGACTGTGCGCCCAGCGTCGCCCTGAGTTTATGGGATGGACACAAGTGGAACTCGACAAGAAAAAATACAACCGTGGACTGAGTCCCATACAGGACACTGAGTTTACGATAGATGAAATAGGAGAATATCTGCAACGTTATTCCTCTGTCTCATCTGCCGTGAAGAAGGTGGAAGGCATCATTCCCGCGAGATTGAAGGATGCCTATTTTGCAGCAATAGAATATCCCGTGCTTGCCGCAGATGCCAATGCCCGCAAACTGCTTCTCGCACAAAAGGCAAGGCAGACGGGAGATGCCGATGCCGCAAAGCAAAGCGCGGGGGCATACGAAGAGATAAAGACACTGACGGAACGCTACAACAACGAACTCGCTGGAGGCAAGTGGAAGAATCTTATGTCGATGAATCCCCGTAACCTGCCGGTCTTCGGTATGCCTGACACTGCATACAAGAATGACTCTTCTGTTATAATTGTCACAAGCAATGAATGTGAGTATATCTCGCGCAACGCCAATGAGTATTCATCCGCGTCCGAAGGCTGCAAGGCGATACAGATGCTCGGACACAGCATGAATGCACTCAGCATACCCAAGGGTGGCACTCTCGATTACACTTTCGACACATCGTCAAGCGGTGATGCCGTAATGAAGATCGCCCTCATCCCCACCCAGCCCAACGACAACGGTGACATTCGCTTCTCGGCAAGCATAGATGGAGGTGAGGAGCGGGTGTTCTCACTAAAAGAACCTTTCCGCTCGGAGCGTTGGAAACTCAACGTCCTTAGGGGACAGGCAGTGAGGGAGATTGAGCTTAACGGCTTCATCCCAGGAAGGCACTCCCTGAGAATCAAGGCTCTCGACAATCACATCATTGTGGATCAATGGAACGTGGATTTCGATAAAAGCCGCAAGAGGTATTTGATAAAATAAAAAGACATATTATGAAAAAGACATTTGCAACCGTAATGCTTGCCATGACTATAGGCATGGCTTGGGGACAGAAGGCAACAATCTCTCCTACTGTTCATGAACGACTTGACCGCGGCGTGGTGGCACTGCCCGCACAAGACAAGGGAATTTTCGTAAGCTGGCGACTGCTCGGCGACGATGCCAATGACGTGACGTTTGACGTTGTGCGCAACGGCAAGACCATCGCCAAGGACATCAAGTCAACCAACTTCACCGATGCCGAAGGTACGGCTTCATCCACATATAGCATCATAGCAAGGCAAGGCGGCAGCGAGATGGCCTCAAAGGAAATCAAGCCATGGGGTGACCTCTTCTATCGTATGCCCATCGACCGCCCCGACGGAGGCAACACTCCCGACGGAAGGTCATATACCTATTCGCCAAACGATTGCTCGGTGGGGGATGTTGACGGTGACGGCGAGTATGAACTCATTGTGAAGTGGGACCCGTCGAATGCCCACGACAACTCGCACGACGGATATACGGGCGATGTCATCTTCGATTGCTATAAGTTGACAGGCAAGCGACTCTGGCGCGTCAACCTCGGGCGCAACATCCGTGCCGGTGCCCACTACACGCAATTCCTCGTGTATGACTTCGACGGCGACGGTAAGGCCGAGATGATATGCAAGACGGCTCCAGGTTCTACCGACGGCAAGGGGCAGTTTGTCACTATGTCTGCCACTGATGAGGAGATTAAAAAGATTGAAAACTCCTCCGACTACCGCAACCGCAAGGGAAGAATCCTCGAAGGTGAGGAACTTCTTACAGTATTTTCCGGAATAACCGGAGAATCAATACACACCGTATGGTATAACCCCAACCGCGCCTACGGTGTCGGGAGCAAGGCTGAATATGCGGGATGGGGCGACTCAAAATGTCAGGGCAACCGTGGCGAGAGGTATCTCGCATGCGTGGCTCATCTCGACGGTATCAGCAGGAATGCGAGTGCGGTGATGTGCCGCGGATATTACACGCGCTCTTATCTGTGGGCGGTGGATTTCGACGGCAAGCGGCTCACCACCAAGTGGTTGCACGCATCCATCAGTCCAGAGGAATGGAACCTGCATGATGCCAATGGAAAGGTATTGAAATCCGCCAAAGGACTGAAGGCTACGGCATACGGACAAGGTGCCCACGGAATAGCAGTGGCAGATGTTGATGGCGATGGATGCGACGAGATAACCTACGGCTCAGCCGCTATTGACAATGATGGTACTCTGCTCTATTCCACGGGGCTTGGACATGGTGATGCATTCCATCTATCCGACCTCGACCCCGACCGGCCCGGACTTGAGTTCTATATGGTTCATGAGGCGCGTCCCTATGGTGCCGACCTTCGCGATGCACGCACGGGAGATCTACTCTTTCACGAAGAGGGGGATGAAGACACTGGACGCGGCATGTGCGCTGACATAGATGCCAATCACCGAGGTTGCGAGATGTGGCATATATGCAACAGGGAGGTGAAGGACATCCATGGGAATGTCATCGCAAAGACAATGCCCCCTATGAACTTCCGTATCTATTGGGATGGCGACTTGCAGGAGGAACTGCTTGGCAATCTCCCCCGCCGTCCGTTCTTCCCTCCATGTCTTATGAAGTGGAACGGCAAGAGGGCTGAGCCCCTGCCACTGAGCAACGGAAATATGCTGCACGAAATGGGTAATTCGGGTTCGTGCAACTGGACCAAGGCAACTCCTAATCTTCAGGCTGACCTCATGGGCGACTGGCGCGAGGAGCTTGTCTTCTGGGATGTCACTGATGCCTCTCATCTCAACATCTTCACCACCAACTGTCCCTCTGACTACCGCGTCCCTACGCTCATGCACGACCACACCTACCGTATGGCAGTGGCATGGCAGAACGTGAGCTACAATCAGCCCCCGCACCTCGGGTACTATCTGCCAGATTTATTTAAATGAAGAATGAAGAATGAATACAAACCAAATATTAAATGTTAAAAATCAAATATTCTTGTTGGGCTTATAATATAAATATGTAATTTTGCAGCGTTTTTGAGAAATAAAGAAAAACCTAAATAAATAATATGAAAAAAAGAATACTGATGGGAGCTATCATATCGCTCTCTACAACAATGGCTTTTGCACAAGTGGCAAAACCAATGGAGGATGTCAACAAGGTCGTTGATAACACCCTCGACAGCCTCAACAAGGCCAAGACCGCACGAATACCGGCTGGCACAAGCCGCAAGGGCAACAACCCCGTACTCTTCCTCATCGGCAACTCCACCATGCGCAACGGTACGCTCGGCAACGGAAACAACGGACAGTGGGGATGGGGATATTATGCCCAAGAGTTCTTCGATGAGAATAAAATCACTGTTGAAAACCAGGCTCTCGGAGGTATGAGCAGCCGCACCTTCTACAACCGCCTTTGGCCCGACGTGCGTAAGGGCATACAGAAGGGCGACTGGGTCATTATCTCCATCGGACATAACGACAACGGGCCGTATGACAGCGGACGCGCCCGCGCCAGCATCCCAGGCATAGGCCAGGACACACTCAACGTCACTATCAAAGAAACGGGAGTGAAAGAAACGGTTTATACCTACGGTGAATATCTCCGCAAATATATCAACGACTGTCGTGCCGTGGGAGCCAATCCCATACTGATGTCGCTTACTCCGCGTGATGCCTACGACGACAACGGCAAGATAGTGCGTGTAAACAAAACTTTCGGTCTATGGGCTAAGCAGGTGGCTGAACAGGAGAATGTGCCTTACGTTGATCTCAATGAGATTTCGGCTTCAAAGCTCGATGCCTACGGCCCGTGGAAGGAGAAATACCACTTCTACACCGACCATATCCACACAAGCCGTTTCGGTGCGATGATGAACGCAAGGTCGGCTGCCGAGGGTATCGCCGAGAGCAAAGACCCGAAACTTGCTCCGCTGCAGGCAATGATGCACAATGTGGAACTGCCCACCGAAGAGGTGAACCGCGAAAAAGGCAAGCCCGTGGTGTTCATCACTGGCGACAGTACGGTGAAGAACGAGGACAAGGACGAGAACGGCATGTGGGGCTGGGGTTCACAGGCTTACACCGTGTTCGACCAGAACAAGATTACCTGCGTCAACTGTGCCAAGGCAGGACGCAGCACCCGCACTTATCTCAACGAGGGACGTTGGGACAAGGTGTATAACAGTCTTCAGCCCGGCGACTTCGTGCTGATTCAGTTCGGACACAATGACATTGGTCCTATCGACAATCAGAAGCAACGCGGAACAATAGCCTGCGCCAAGGACACAAGCCATGTATATAAGCTCGCCGACAGCGGCAAATACGAGGTGGTATATTCCTTCGGCTGGTATCTGAAGAAATTCATTCAGGATGTGAGGGAGAAGGGTGCCACTCCTATCCTCGTGTCGCTCACTCCGCGCAACGAATGGCCCGGCGGCAAGATTGAGCGTCGCAACGACTCTTACGGCAAATGGTATCGCGAGGTGGTTAAGGAGACAGGAGTGGAATTAGTGGATGTACACAATATCTCTGCGGACTTCCTCGACGGTATCGGAAGGGAAGAGGCAAAGGCATATTACAACCACGACCATACCCACACCTCTCTCACCGGCGCCAAGTTGAACGCCAAGAGTGTGGCTAAGGGTCTGATGCGCAACGACTCGCCCCTCGCCAAGTATCTCATTGCCCAAACCACCATCGTGGAGGATATGAGCAAGAGAGACCCTAAGGACAACGCCCCGTTCTACTATGCAGCCGAACTGCCCGACGGCAACTACAAGGTGACTGTTGTCTTCGGCTCCAAGAAAAAGGCAGGAAAGACTGTCGTAAGGGCTGAAAGCCGACGTCTAATGGTGGATGAGGTGACAACGAAGAAGGGTGAGTTCAAGACGGTTGAGTTTACCGTCAACAAGCGCACTCCGTTTATCTCCGACTTGAAATACGTGAAGATTAAGGACCGTGAGAAGGGAACCATGACCTGGGACGATGTCCTGACATTGGAGTTCACCGGTGCCGCTCCTGCCGTCAAGGAGTTGCGTATAGAGCGCGACACCACTGCAACGCAGGTTTTCCTCTGCGGCAACTCTACTGTGACCGACCAGCCTTACGAACCATATGCCAGCTGGGGACAGATGGCTCCCGTGTGGTTTGGACCCGACGTGGTGATAGCCAATCATGCCGAGAGCGGTCTTGCCACAAGTTCGTTCATCGCCCAGGGCCGTCTCGACCAGGTGATTGAGCAGATGAAGAAGGGCGACTACGTGTTCTGCGAGTTTGGGCACAACGACCAGAAGGAGCGCAAGCCCGGAAGCGGTGCATGGTACAACTTCTCGCAGAACCTCAAGATATTTATCGACCGTGTGAGGGCAAAGGGCGGAAACATCATTTTTGTCACTCCCACTCAGCGCCGTTCCTTCGACGAGGCTACACATAGCAAGATTCAGGAAACCCATGGCGACTATCCCGATGCTATGCGCACAGTGGCTCATAGAGAGAACGTTCCCGTAATCGAGTTGCACGACATGACCCGCACATTCTTCGAGACTCTCGGATTTGAGGGCAGCAAGTCGTCGCTCGTGCATTATCCAGCAAACTCCTTCCCCGGTCAGACAACCGCTCTTGCCGACAACACTCACTTCAATCCCTACGGAGCATACGAGGTGGCAAAGATGGTTATCATGGGTATGAAACAGCTCAACCTCCCTCTCGTCAAGTCCCTGCGCTCTGAGTGGAAGGACTACAATCCCGCACAACCCGACGACGTGAAGACCTTCAAGTGGTATCCCGCACAGAGTGTGGATGTGACCAAGCCGGCGGGAAACTGATTAGGAATTAGGAATTAGAAATTAGGAATTAGAAATTAGGAATGAAAAAACTTATGATATTAGCGGCTATGGCAATGCTCGTTGGAGAAGCGTCAGCCGCAGTGAGAGATACTATAAGCCTGAATGCGGGATGGCAGTTCCACCTCGGTGAACTGTCGGGCATTGAGGCAGTGAAGAACGCCAAGAGCGAGAAGGTTAACCTGCCGCATGACTTCCTCATCGGACAGCCATGGGTGGAACCCGACCCCTCGGAGCGTCCCGACAATAGCGACGCAGGCAGCAACGTGCGCAGCCGACTCAGTCCACGTGGCTTCAAGGAGATGAACGTGGGATGGTACAGATACTCCCTCACCCCCAAGGCAGAATGGAAGGGCAAGAGAGTAGTGCTCGACTTCCAGGGCATCATGCTCGTGGGCGACGTGTGGCTCAACGGCAAGCATATCGGCAAGACCGACTACGGCTATCTTGGCTTTGACTCAGAAATCACAAGTCTGCTCAAATTCGGCGAGGAGAACGAAATCATCGTCAAGGCTAATACCCAACAGCCAAATAATTCCCGTTGGTACACCGGCGGAGGACTCTATCGCGATGTCAACCTCATCGTCACCGACAAGAAACTCTACTTCCCGCGCCATCCGCTCTTCATCCGCACCGAAAACAACAGCAAGGTGAAGATTCAGGCTGAGATTGCATGCTTCAACAAGGTGGATAAGATTCCTGCCGAGGTGAAGATCTATGATGCCAACGGACAGGTTGTTGCACAGCAGAAGCAGGATATCACCTTCAACGCAAAATGGCGCACACGCGAGTATGAACTCCAGCCGATGGAGATTAAGAACGCCAATCTCTGGTCGTGCGAGTCACCTTATCTATATACCGCCGAGGTGACCCTCTTCGACGCCAACGGCAACACCGTTGACCAGATACGCGAGCAGTTTGGCGTGCGCACCATCGAGTTCTCGCCCTCATGCGGATTCAAGCTCAACGGCAAGAAGGTGCTGCTCAAGGGATATGCCAACCACCACACCCTCGGTGCCCTTGGTGCCGCAGCCTATCCCCGTGCCATCGAGAAGCGCATACAGTTGATGAAGTCTTTCGGCTACAACCATATCCGCACATCCCACAATCCCTACAGCGAGGATTTTATGCGCCTATGCGACCGCTATGGCATCCTCGTCGTGGATGAGCTGTATGACAAGTGGCTCACGCAGTATGCCGGAGGCCGCGTGGAATGGGAGGCTCTGTGGCAGCGCGACGTGCCCGAATGGGTGAAGCGCGACCGCAACCATCCCTCTGTCGTTATGTGGAGTCTCGGCAATGAACTTCAGCAATACGCCAACCTCCCCTTCAACGACTGGGGAGTGACGGCATACAATCTGCAAAAGGAACTCCTTCACAGATATGACAACACCCGCCTGACCACCGTCGCCATGCACCCCCGCTACCGCGACATCGACACCGACTCCATCCCCGCCCCGTTGGCGATAGCCACTGAGGTCAACTCGTATAACTACCGCTATATGTACTTCCCCGGCGACTCGCGTCGTTATCCCGAGAAGATATTCTATCAGAGCGAGGCAAGCACTGCCGCCATGGGTCCCAACTTCTTCGAGATGGACCTTGACAAGGTTGTAGGTCTTGCCTACTGGGGAGCCATCGACTATCTCGGCGAGAGTATGGGATGGCCCATCAAGGGATGGAACCAGGGCGTGTTCGACATCTCCCTACAGCCCAAACCCGACGCTTACTTTCTCAAGAGCATGTTCTCAGATGAGCCCACCGTCCACCTCGCCGTGATTGAGAAGGGAAAGAAGGGCGAGCAGATGTGGAACGGAGTGAACGTTGCCATCGGTAGCTATTCAGAGAACTGGAACAGGCAGGAGGGCGAAAAGCTTTCGCTCTATACCTACACCAACGCCGAGGAGGTGGAGCTGAAGCTCAACGGCAAGAGCCTTGGCGTGAAGCAGAACAGCACCAACCCCAAGGAGCGCAACCGCATCAAGTGGGACAACATCGAGTATAAGTCGGGCACTCTGACCGCCATTGCACGCAACGGCGGCAAGGAGGTGGCACGCCACAACTTGGAGACAACAGGCAATGCCGTTGCCCTCAAACTGATACCCGACGCACAGACATGGCATGCTGACGGCAAGGACCTGCTGCACGTCAGGGTGATTGCCGTAGATAAGAAGGGCAGACGGGTGTTCTCCGCCGGCGAGAATCTACGTTTCTCCGTTATGGGTGATGCCGAGATAGTAGCTGTTGACAACGGCAACATCTCATCCGACGAACTTGCCGTAGGCACCGAGCGCAGTCTCTTCATGGGCAGTGCCCTCGTCATTCTCCGTGCAGGTGAGTCAGCCTCCAATATAACCCTTGAAGTGGCAAGTGACAAATACAAGACTCAGAGATTAAAACTCAATACAATGTAGTTTCGTAAATTTTTAGTTAGTTAAGGACCGACGTAATTCCATCCCATAGGATTACGCCGGTCTTTTTATATTGTTATCTTTCCATAGTTACAGCCATCAGTCCTACGACGATGTCATTGGAGAGGGTCTTGATGCGGATGGCTCTTATCCTGCGGGAGGAATCAAGCGGCATCTTCAATATCACTCCCGCTCCCTTGTCGATGGTATAGCGATTGTCCTCGCCTATCTTCTTCTCCTTGCCATTGTGCTTGGCCGGAACGGCTGACAGGAGTTTCTTGGCATTAATATGTCGCCCTACCTTGCCGTTGTCAAGACGGAAACGGAGAGGCATCACGGGGGCTGACCAGAAGGCATTGTTGTCGAAGATGAACTCCTCGTTGATAGTGGGCCAGTTTATCGGATTCTCAAGTCGGAGGGTGTCGCAGGCACCGTCTTCATATTCTGCCAATATGAGGGCATTGTCTATGCGGCTCTGCATGTTGTTGGTTGTGCCTGCCAACATCAGATAGGCGGCATGGCAGGACTGCGACTTGGGAGAAACCGGGACAAGCACCTCATCGGGATAATTATCCCAAAGCGAGGAGAAGACTATGTTGCTTCCCCGGCGCGGAATGAGGAAACTAACTCCCTTGCCTGTATCATATACTCCAAGGGCATCATTGCCCGGAAGCGGTGTGGCGCAAGCCCTGAGCCCCGTATCGTCTATCTCGGCAGTCTGCTTGGGATGACACCACTCGCCAATTCCCTGCACGGGGAGCTGAAGGGTGGTGTATGGGGGACGCGGACTCTCGTATCTGTTGCGGAAGATGTCGTTGACATTTGCGTTGTATGCCCCGGTGATGTCTATCATCTCATGCCTGTCGGAGGAATTTGGGGTGATGTCCTCAAGTCCCATACGGCGTATGTAGTCCTTGGAGGTCACATCGTTTCTTGCCGACGGAATCTCGGGATATGCAGGCGGCTGTGGCAGAAGGGTGCGATCTACGATGATGGTCTGGCTTTCGCCGGTGGTTCCTTCGGTATCCATATAAGCCCCGCATCCCGCGTTCGTCCTTACCACGATTTTCAGGGGCTGCGCGAAATGCTGTTCTATCTGATATATGTCACGATTGCCCTCACGCTTGTAGGTGAAGCTGAGATAGGGAGTGCGTATGCTTGCCTCGTTCCATTCTTCGGGGAAGGCAGGTTTGAGGATGCACTGTCCGTTGAGGGCGTCGGGAGTGATGCCGAAGAGTCCGTTGATAATCGCACGGCTCGTGATGCCGAGGTTGTCGCCGAAATCACGGTATGCCTCGTTGCGCTCGCGGTCGTAGAAACTGATTTGCCCGAAGTTGCCGGGCGACTTGCCAAGGAGCATCTCGTCGGTGAGGTCGCTCTTCAGCAGGCGGAATCCCTCGTCGGTGCGTCCTGCCTGGAAATAAGCCAATGCCATGTTTGCCACTTCCTCATGAGCCACGTTGTTGGTGCTCCAGGCGTATGGCATCCAGTCGGTGGTGGAGAGGGTGTATCCGTTTGACTTCTCCCCGTCGATGACAATGGGGATATGGGGAATGTCGCGATCCACGTATTTAGTGGCGAGATATGCCTGTTCGGACGTACATGCGCCACAGTCAATCGGGGTGTAGATAGTCCAGAGGGCGGCACTCTTGTGGAGTCGTTTGAGTCCCATGAGGTCCTGAAATTCCGCCCAGTGTCCCCGGTCTTTCATCCACAGACGTTCGTTCATCTCCTTGAGGATAGCCTCAGCCTCGTCACGGTAAGGCTTGCCGTCCTCGCCAATGAGTTCGGCGATGCGTGCAGCAAGTAGGTTGCCACGATAGTTGTATGCGGAGGAATGGGTGACGGCTCCACCGTTGTAGTAGAGGGCATCGGATGCCCAGATGCAGCAATAGGCGTCGTAGAGATGGTCGCCGTCGGGGTCGAAATTGCGTTTCTCCCATTCGAGATGACTCTTCAGTACGGGCCAGAACTCCCTGAGCTTTCTTTCGTCGGCATCGTAGGAGAGATGCCATAGCAGTCCGTCGATATAGTTGAGGTTCATGTCGTAGTGGTGCATCACGTCGTTGCGGTCGGGATAGCGGCAGATATATCCGTTGCTGTACATCTGCGTTCCCCATCGCTTCTCTGCCCTTGCCATATTCAGGGCACTGTCCTGGCGGGGATGGGGCAATGTGGCGGGAACATCCTTCACCTGACTGCGTGCGTAGGCCTGGAAATGACGGTAGGAGCGGTCGGTCCACCCCACGGCATCGCCCACATAACAGCCTCGCCATCCTGCCAAGGGTATTCGCCAACCGATACATCCATGCTGCCACGTCTTGCCGTCCCACAGTCCGTCGGCTGCTGCCATAAGCACACTGCCGAGGGTGTTGAACAGAGGGTCGGGGGTATTTATCTCAACGCGCGACATTAAGTTCTGTCTTCTTCTCTCCTCTTCAATAAACCTGTTTTCGAGATCTGCATAGCCATCCCCCCTCCCCAGGGAGGGGTTGGGGGTGGGGCTGCCCTCTAATTCTTTATTAGTTTTTAATAGGAGGTAGGTTCCTCCTCCTCCGTCCCATGTTACCTTTGCTATGGGTTGTGCATTTGGAGCTGGCTCAAACTTCGTCAAGTCATCAACTCCGAGGTCACCATTGCGCTGGAACTTGCTGCTTCTTGCATTGGTGAGGACAGCCTCGAATTGAATCTTCTTGGATGGAGACTTGGTGCGTCCTTTTTTTATCTCCGACGTAGTGAATCTAAATATAGCATCCTCTTCCTGAATGAAGGATGCCATGGCATATATATCAATCCTGAGGTCTCCGTGGCTCAGACGATAAGTTCTTCTTCCGCCAAGGTATCGGGCCTCGCAGTCAAAGTATGCCGAGTCGAGAGGAATTCTCTCCTTGTCTATAATGGCATAGAGCCTGAGGTTGCGGCACTCGCCTTTCTTGAACGTGGCGAATATCGGGCGGTCGGATGTTTCAAGGCGAAAGGGACCGTGAGTTCCGTATAATGCCCTGGTATATCTGTTCTCGCCATTAAGGCACACTATCTCCCGCCCGTCAGGATAGTATTGGTATTTTCTTCCCGCCATCACCTGGGGCAATGCGAGAATAAGCATTATCAATAATATAGGTGTTTTCATATATACTATTAATTACGGCATTGGCAGCAGTCCTTCCCATTTCACATCCCAGTCTTTGGGGAATCCGGGTGTTGATGTGTTGCATCCGTCCCAGCCGGCACACATCATCGCTACGGCAGTGAGCAAGCCGCCGTTTCCGGGCATATAGAGACGAAGACGCTGGTCCTGATAGTTATGTCCGCTGACGAGATATGTGTTCGTGCGCTTAGGCATGAGCAAGGCATCCACCGCCATGTCAGCTTCGCCAAGTCGCGCACAGGTCATTGCCGTCATGGGATAATCCCATCCCCAGGTCTTGTCCCAGTTCCAGTTGTCCCATATCCATCTGAGGGTCTTTGCCATCACTTTTTTGTCCAACAGTTTGTTGTCGGGCATCATTCCCAAGGCACCGAGCAGGGCGGGATGGTCGCTTGTCATGCGAATGTCGGTGTATGTGTTGACGGCACTCTCGGCGGCGAGATACAATCCGTCGGAGTTGAACGCCAAGGGCGACAACTTGTCAATCACCTTTTGCGTGTCTTCCATAGGCGCGAGTCCACGTCTCGTTCTCCACTTCTGCGACATGTCGAGTGCGGTGAGCCAATATGACAGTTCGAAGGGAGGGTTAATCGTGGAGTCGGCCTTGAGTGTCTCCTGTGCGGGAATACAGCCACGAAGGATATACCGGTCGCGGGGAGCGTCATATTCGGCAAAATCAGTCATGAAGAGGGCAGTCTCATCCACGAGCTTGCCGTATTTGTCCAATACCTTGGCGCGCTCATCATCAGATTTTGCCGCACGGTAAAGCAGTTCAGCCATATATGTGAGATGGGGCTGCTGCCATATCAGGAACGAACCGACATTCGACGGGGCTTCCTCAGCCGAGGGGTCGGTCATCTTCATCCATCTCACTCCCTTGAATCCCTGGCGTTGGGCTATCAGGCGCGCCTTTTCCTCAGCCGAGGCATACCAGGAGAGCTGGCGGTCGAGCAGTTCGGGCTTGTTCCACAGTCCATAATGAACGAGATGCCACCATGTCATTTCGAGGTGGAACTTTCCGAACCATGAGTTATATGTGAGTCCTGTTTCCTGCGGGGGGATATTGCCAGCCTCCTGAGCTCCCATAAGATATTGGCTGAGGATGATGCGTCGCTCAAGTTCGGCAGCCCTTTTGTCCTTCACATTGCCGAGGTCTATGAATCCGCCTTCGTTCCAATATTCACTCCAGCGATTGGCAGAGCCCTTGGCGCATGAGGGGAAGTTGGGGGAGGCGGGGAATTTCACATTTTTTCCGGATATTTTGGATAAACCGGATTTATTGGAATCCTCTTGGAATGTTGCCGAGAATGAGAGGCTCTTGCCTTTCGCCTTGAGGGTTATTTTGTGCAGTCCAGTTTGCTTGATTTCGGCTTTGCCTTTCCATGTTATATATATATAATATAAGGTATTGTCGATCTGTCGAGTGATTATGGCAGAGTTCTTTGTTGTTTGCAATGATGTCTTATGCAGATTGTCGTCATCCCATTTGCATGCATCGTCACAATGCCCTCCAGTTGGATAGGCAAAACTGAAAGCAACTCCTATATTTCCATCGGATGTGATATTCGCCGCAATACAATCATCGTTGGGATCACATACGGTCTCTACATGATATGCATGTCCGTCATACCTGAACTTACTGTCGATTTTTCCCGTCCAAAGGTCAAGATACTGGTCGATGTCCTTAATCTTCGAAGTGTTGGTGAAGTCAAAACCTATTGTTCCGAGATGCAGACGATGAGGATTAGCCCTCAGATAATCCACCGCCTTGCGAGTTCGTTCTGGTTGTTTTATCTGAAGTGAGTAGTATTCGGGATGACCTCTGTGGAAATCGTGGTTTGCCAATGCGTCCTTAGCCTCATAACCTTCGGTATTTGGAAACGAATGCCATCCCCATTCGCTCATTGTTCCGAGTGGCACTCCCTTTGAATATTTCAGAGGAAAAGTTTGTAAACCCGTAGCATCCACGGTAAAGGCAAACCTCCCGTTTCCCACTGTCAGCGAAGACAATGAGTCTATTTGTGTGACATGTGGATTATGTCGTGTCACTACCTTACTTCTGTCAATCTTTTCTGCGGCAACTGCACTGCCGGCAACTGTTATTCCAAGTAACAAGGTTGCAAATGTCTTAGTAAATTGTTTCTTCATACATGAATTAGTTTGTTATATTTGCTGCAAAGATACAAATAAATATCGAAAAGACAAAATCATAGACAAAAAACAATGCTATAAGGTCAAAAATTGTTGTTCAATATTGTTTTTTAGTTCTAACTTTGCAACCGAATTAAAACAAACCTCATAATTAAAAACTTATTTAAACAATGAACAATAAAAAATATTTCTTTGCTGTCGATCTCGGTGCCACCAGTGGACGCACCATTATTGGGTCGATTTCTGAAGGCAAGATAGAGCAAGAAGAACTCACTCGTTTCAACAATAATCTCATCGAGACGGGAGGGCATGTGTATTGGGACATATATGCTCTCTACTCCGAGATAATCAATGGGTTGAAGGTTGCGGCAAAGCGTGAAATCGCAGTTGCCAGCATAGGAATTGATACTTGGGGCTGCGATTTTCTCTGTGTTGCTGCCGACGGAGCCGTGTTGCGCAATCCATTGGCTTATCGCGACCCTCATACCATGGGTGTAATGGAGAAGTATTTCGACAAGGCGGTGGATAAGCAGACTGTATATTCGAAGACAGGAATACAGTTTATGAACTTCAACTCGCTATTTCAACTCTACGCTATGCGTGAGAACAGTAACTCTGCCCTTGCTAATGCCGACAAGATACTATTTATTCCAGATGCACTCAGTTATATGCTTACTGGAAATGCCATTTGTGAATATACGGTGGCATCCACGTCGCAGTTGCTCAATCCTGTGACCAAGGACCTTGATGCCGATTTGCTCTCCAGTCTTGGTATTGCAAGAGACAAATTCGGCAAAATGACTATGCCAGGAACAGTGATTGGTACACTTACTCCCGAGGTGCAGAAAATCACTGGTCTTGGAGCTGTGCCGGTTGTGGCGGTGGCTGGTCATGATACGGCAAGTGCTGTGGCAGCTGTCCCCGCAGCCAACGAGTGTTTCGCCTATCTCAGTTCGGGAACATGGAGCCTTATGGGTATCGAGACCCGCAATGCCATCATCAATGCCCGTAGCAGTGAGTTGAACTTCACCAACGAGGGCGGTATTGATGGCACGACACGTTTCCTTAAGAATATATGTGGAATGTGGATTTACGAGCGTTGCCGCAAGGAGTTTACCGACGCTCCGCAGTCGCATGCCGACCTGCAGTCGGAGGCTATGGCTCAGGAGCCGTTCAAGTGTCTTATAAACCCTGATGATTCCGCCTTTGCCAATCCACCGTCGATGATTGGTGCTATACAGGATTATTGCCGCACTACGGGGCAGTATGTGCCTCAGGGGTATGCCGAGATAATCCGTTGCGTCTTCGACAGTCTTGCACTTCGCTATCGTCAGGTGTTCACTTGGTTGAATGAGTTTGCCGATTTCCCCCTCGACACTTTGTATATTATAGGTGGCGGTTCGCTCAACAACTATCTCAACCAGATGACCGCCAGCAGTTGTGGTGTCATTGTGAAGGCTGGTCCTCAAGAGGCTACTGCTATTGGTAATATCATGCTTCAGGCCAAGTCAGCCGGGGATGTCAGCGACATCTGGGATATGAGGAAAATCATCGCCAACTCGGTTGACCAGAGAGTCTTCGAACCGCAGGACAAGGAACTGTGGGATGAGGCCTATGAGGCGTTCTTGGGAGTGATTAAGAATTAAGAATTAAGAATTAAGAATTAAGAATTTAAAATATATAATTATGAAAGAAGAACTGATTAAGAAAAATTACGAGATTGCAAAGGAGCGCTATGCTGCGCTTGGTGTTGATACAGAAAAGGCCATTGAGCTGTTGGAGAAGACTCCAATCTCCTTGCATTGCTGGCAGGCTGACGATGTAGTCGGTTTCGAGCGCAATGAGGCTGCTTCAGGTGGTATTCAGACCACAGGTAACTATCCCGGTAAGGCCCGCAACATCGACGAGTTGCGTCAGGATATTGACAAGGTCGTGTCCTTGCTCGCAGGTACTCTGCGCCTCAATCTCCACGAGACCTACGGAGAGTTTGGCAACAAGTTCGTCGATCGCGACGAGGTAGGCGTTGAGCATTTTCAGGGCTGGATGCAGTGGGCCAAGGAGCGCAATATGTGCCTCGACTTCAACTCCACGTCGTTCTCACATCCCAAGAGCGGTTATCTCACACTGTCCAATCCCGACAAGGCCATCCGCGACTTCTGGATTGAGCACACCAAGCGTTGCCGTCGTATTGCCGACGCCATGGGTAAGGCGCAGGGCGACCCCTGTATTATGAACATCTGGGTGCATGACGGCTCGAAGGATTACACTGTAGAGAAACTTCGCTATCGTCAGATTCTCAAGGAAAGTCTCGACGAGATTCTTGCCGAGCAGCTGCCCGACATGAAGCCTTGTCTTGAGGCAAAACTCTTTGGTATCGGTCTTGAGGCATACACCGTTGGTTCGCACGATTTCTATGCTGGCTATTGCTCTAAGAACAACGTGATGTACACCCTCGACACCGGTCACTACGAGCAGACTGAGAATGTCTCCGATGCAGTGTCGTCGCTCCTTCTGTTTGTTCCCGAACTGATGCTTCATGTGTCGCGCCCGATGCACTGGGATTCTGACCATGTTACACTCTTCGACGACAACACCCGCAACCTCTTCTCTGAGCTTGTGCGTGCCGACGCCCTCGACCGTGCTCACATCGGTCTCGACTATTTCGATGCCTCCATCAACCGTATCGGAGCTTACGTTATTGGAGTGCGTGCTGCCCAGAAGTCACTTCTCCAGGCATTCCTCGAACCGCTGCCATTGCTCCGCAAGTATGAGGACGAGGGCAAGTTCTTCCAGCGCCTTGCCTTGCTTGAGGAAGAGAAGACATTGCCGTTTGGAGCCGTATATGACTATTTCAACCTCAAGAATAACATCCCCGTTGGAGAGTCGTATATCACCGACATCGAGAAATATGAGGCAGAGGTGCTGAGTAAGAGAGGATAATCATACACAATGGATATTACGTTAGGTTTATTAATTATAGCCATCGGAGCTTTCTGCCAAAGCAGTTGCTATGTCCCCATCAACAAGATTAGGGACTGGAGTTGGGAGAGCTACTGGATTGTGCAGGGAGTCTTCGCATGGCTATTGTTGCCGCTGCTTGGGGCATGGCTTGCCGTGCCCGAAGGTCATTCGATGTGCGAGTTGTTCAATAGCGGCAATTCGTTTAATATCGTGATGACGATGCTCTTCGGAGTGTTGTGGGGAGTGGGTGGTCTCACCTTTGGTCTATCCATGCGCTATCTCGGTGTGGCTCTCGGACAGAGTATCGCCCTTGGCACCTGTGCCGGTCTTGGCACTATCATGGGGCCCGTTTTGCTCAATATCTTTTTCCCCGAGCAGAATGCTTTGGCCTCGCTCACAGCATCGGTTATCATAGGTGTGGTAGTCACTCTTGTCGGCATTGCCGTCATTGGTGTCGCAGGCAGTATGAAGGCATCTTCGCTCTCCGACGAACAGAAGAAAGAGGCCGTCAGGGACTTCAATTTCCCCAAGGGTCTCGCCATTGCTCTTCTTGCAGGATTCATGAGCGGATGCTTTAATGTAGGTCTTGCATTCGGTGCCGACATCAACTTCGGCGACCTCACTCCCGACATGTATAAGACCCTCCCTGCCACTATGCTTGTCACCGTGGGCGGATTCCTCACCAATGCCGTGTATTGCTTCTATCAAAACAGTAAAAACGGAACATGGGGCGATTATCGCAAGACTGCCGTATGGGGCAACAATGCTCTTTTCTGCCTGCTTGCCGGAGCCTTGTGGTATAGCCAGTTCTTCGGATTGTCTCTTGGCAAGGGTTTCCTCACCGAGTCAGCCACGCTCACAACCCTCTCGTTCTGCATATTGATGGCACTCAACGTGGTATTCTCTAACATCTGGGGCATTATCCTTAAGGAGTGGAAGGGCTGCTCGTCTAAGACCATCACCGTCCTCATCGTCGGAATAGTGATATTGATAATATCGAGCTTCCTGCCACAACTTCTTTAAATTAGGAATTAGAAATTAGGAATTATGAAGAGATTTGCATTTAAGATGTATCTTAAGAAAGGTTGCGAAGAGGAATATGCCAAACGCCATGCCGCCATTTGGCCCGAACTGGTCCAGATGATCAAGGACCAGGGCGTGAGCGACTACAGTATATTCTGGGACAAGGACACCAACCTGCTCTTTGCCGTGCAGAAGTGCGACAAGGACACCAATAGTCAGGACACCACAAACGTTGACCCCATTACCCAAAGATGGTGGGACATGATGGCAGACATCATGGAGGTCAATCCCGACAACTCTCCTGTCAGCATCCCCTTACAGGAATTGTTCCATCTCGACTAACCACTGCTTTTTTGTACAAATAAAACGGCCGGACATCTCACGATTCCGACCGTTTTTCTGTTTTTAAGTGAATTTGTTTTTATAAACTATTAAATGAGAATCTTATCTTGGCAGATTGAAAGCCCTTGTCATTTCCGCCATTTCATCCTGGCTCATTCCGTCGGGCTCGAAACCCATGCATTTGGCATTGATGTATATCTTGGCACTTTTCGACAGCACGTCAATCTGGTCGAAGGCGTCCATCACGTCGAGTCCCTTGGCAAACACTCCGTGCTTCTCCCACATCACCACGTCGTAGTCCTCCAGTTCCTTGAGGGTGCCGTCGGCGAGTTCTAGGCTTCCGGGCAGTGTGTAGGGCACAATGCCCAATCCTAACGGACAGAACGCCTTTGTCTCGGGAATCATGCTCCAGAGCAAGTTGCTCAGCACGTCCTTGCCCATAAACTTCTTGCAGTGGCTCATCGAGATGAGTTCGATGGGGTGGGTGTGTACTGTGGCGTTGTATGCCATTCCCTTCTCAATCATCCTTGCGTGCACGCTCAGATGACTTGGCAGTTCAGATGTAGGCATCACGGCATTGTCGGCAATAATCACATAGCTTGCGCAGTCGTCGAGAATGCGTATTATCGAACCGTTGTCCATAGGCCATCGGGCGAGGTCGCGCATGCGCTTGCCTGTGCCTTTACAATAGAAATACTGTCCGCTGAGGGCTGGCAATGTGGTGCCTATTTGTATTACGTCACTGATTGCAGGCATATTTCTTATTTCGTCGTCAATCATCTTGGTCACATTCACCGTGATGTTGCCGCCGTTGCGTTCAGCCCATCCGTTTTGCCAGAGATACCCAGCTACTTCAGCAATCTTTTCGACCTCCCTCTTTAGGGCAGGGCGACCTTCGAGTACGCTTTTCATAATGTATTGTTTGTTTCCTTAATTATTGTTTTGTTTCATTTTTTTTACGTTGCAAATTTACGATTTTTCCTCTGTTCCTGACCTACTGTTTTGATACAAATACATTGACTTTTGATATATTGCCAAATCCTTAACAATAGTTTTCACTCTTTGATATTTATTTATGAAATATTTGCCTATTCTAAGCCGAATATTTGTAATTTTGCAGCAGAAAAACAAACGATATAATAACATGAGACGATTTATTACATTCTTATTAGCATTGATGACATGCTCGTCATGGGCACAAACGTTTCTTCCCTCGCCCTCGCGCGAGTCGAAGCCTGGACTGCGTTGGTGGTGGTTGGGATCGGCTGTGGATAAGCCCAATCTTACTTGGTGCCTTTCCGAGTATGCCAAGGCAGGAGTGGGTGCTGTGGAGATTACCCCCATCTATGGTGTGCAGGGCAATGATGCCAACGACATACCCTACCTCTCGTCACGGTGGATGGAGATGTTGCGCCATGTGGAGACTGAGGGCGAACGCCTCGGCATAGAGACCGACATGGCCACGGGCACAGGATGGCCCTTCGGCGGTCCGTGGGTGCCCATCGATGAGGCTGCATGCAAGGCCTTCGTCGTTGACACCCTCATAGGCTCGATGGTCAAGCCCGAGAGCATACAGTTGGATATTCCCGAAAAGGAGAGAAAATACGCCAAACTAAAGTTGCTGAAATCATATCCCAAAACCGATGGCAGACAGAGGGTGATAGCCCTGTATGAGAGTCGCACACGCCAGAAGGTGAAGCGTGCAGCCCCCGGAGGTGAGGGCTTTGTCATTGACCATTTCGACTCAACGGCCGTGGCGCATTATCTGCAGCATATCGAGAAGGCTTTCGTGGAGAGCGGCACTCCGTTTCCTCATACTTTCTTCAACGACAGTTATGAGGTGTATGGTGCCAACTGGACTCCCACGCTCTTCGACGAGTTTGCCCGTCGCCGTGGCTACAGGCTTGAGGACAGGTTTGAGCAGTTTGTGGATGGCGACCCTCAAGTGGTGAGCGACTATCGCGAGACATTGGCTGACATGCTTCTGAATAATTTCACTCGTCAGTGGACCTCGTGGGCGCATCGTCATGGAGCCGTAACTCGCAATCAGGCTCATGGCTCGCCAGCCAACCTCATCGACTGCTATGCAGCCGTGGATATTCCCGAGATAGAGGGATTCGGACTCACCGACTTCGGTATTCGTGGACTTCGTCGCGACGAGGGCAACACCCGTCCCAATTTCAGCGATCTCAGTATGCTGAAATATGCACCCTCAGCAGCCCATGTCACAGGCAAGAGATACACGTCGAGCGAGACCTTCACATGGCTCACTGAGCATTTCCGCACGTCGCTCAGTCAGATGAAACCCGATCTCGACCTCATGTTCTGTGCCGGAGTCAATCACATGTTCTTCCATGGCACAGCCTATTCGCCCAAGGACGACGCTTGGCCGGGATGGCGCTTCTATGCGTCGGTGGATATGAGTCCTAACAACAGTATCTGGCGCGACGCACCATCACTAATGTCGTATATCACCCGTTGCCAAACATACCTTCAGTGGGGACAGCCCGACAATGATTTCCTCGTCTATCTGCCCGTTAGGGACATGTGGCGCAATGATACGAAGAATTGGCTCATGATGTTCGACATCCACTCGATGGACAAGAAAGCTCCTGATTTCATACGCACCATCCTCGACATCGACAAGGCAGGATTCGACTGCGACTATATCAGTGACAACCTTCTCCTTGCCACATCGTTGCGCGATGGAATATTAACTACACAAGCAGGCACACGCTATAAGGGCATTATCATCCCCGATGGTTGCGTCATGCCTAAGGAGGTGTCTGAACATATCGAGGCTCTTCAGCGCTCTGGTGCAAATGTGATTCGCGGATGCGACAAGTCTGCCATGCAGAAAGCTGCCAAGCCCGAAGGTATGAAAAATGTGCTCGGACTGAAAATCATCCGTCGCAGCAACGATAATGGACATCATTATTTCATCGCCAACCTCACCGACCACGACATCCATGCCTCAGTGCCTCTTGCCGTGGCAGAGAAATATGGTATGTGGTATAATCCCATGACAGATGTTTATACCAAGGCAAGACTTGACGACGAGGGATTGTTGTTGAATCTTAAAAGCGGCGAGAGTCGTATCCTCATTTGTTCAGACAGTGAGTCTCTCTATCCCCAGGGTATAACAGAGGAGACATTTGGCGATAGTGAGGGAGAGATAGATATAACAAATAACAAATGGACTCTTTCCTTCATCGACGAGCATCCCAAAGTCGGTCGTACATACCAACTCGACCGACTGCAGAATTGGGAGACACTATGCGACAGTGCAGCAGTGACGATGGGCACAGGAGTGTATGAGACGGTAGTAAAACTCTCTGCCGCTGATGCCCGCAAGCATTGGACTATCGACCTTGGTGATGTGCGCGAGAGTGCACGCGTGTATATAAATAATGAATATATCGGCTGTGCGTGGGCAGTGCCCTTCGTGCTCGACTGCAAGAATGCCCTCAAAAAGGGCAAGAACACCATACGTATAGAGGTGACCAACCTTCCAGCCAACCGCATCGCCGATCTCGACCGCAAGGGCGTGAAATGGCGCAAGATGAAGGAAATCAATGTCGTCGATATCAACTACAAGCGCACGACTTACGACAACTGGACACCAGTGCCGAGCGGAATATCTGATGTGAAGTTAAGAATTAAGAATTAAGAATTAAAAATTAAGAATTAAGAAAATATGAAAATGACTATGATTGCCTGCGTGATTGCGGCTTTTGCCGCCTTGATGCCTGCGGAAGCAGGAGCGCAGAACAATGAAAAGCAGAGGGAGATAATCGATGTGGTGCACCGCACCAACGACTATTTCATGCAGAAGTACAACGACCCGACGAAGGACACATTCGTCAAGAAACTCAGAACAAGCAACCTCTGGACGAGGGCAGTGTATTACGAGGGACTGATGGCTCTCTACGACATCGACCCGCAGCAGCGTTATATCGACTACACCGACCGCTGGGCCGACTATCACAAGTGGACAGCACGTGGAAGCGTCAACGACATGGATGCCGACAACCAGTGCTGCCAGCAAACCTACATCGACCGCCATGTGCAGAGCGGAATGAAAAAGGACTTGTCGAAGGTGAAGGAAAATCTCGACCATCAGATGGCAACTGGCAAATATTCCTACTGGACATGGATTGATGCCATTCAGATGGCTATGCCAGTATATGCCAAATATGCCAAACTCACAGGCGAGCGCAAGTATCTCGACTATGCGATGAATTCATACAAATGGAGTCGCGACACTCTCGCCGGCGGACTTTTCAACAAGAAAGAGGGACTCTGGTGGCGCGACAAGGACTATGTGCCGCCATATAAGGAGAAAGACGGCAAGAACTGTTATTGGAGTCGTGGCAACGGATGGGTGTATGCAGCCCTTGTGAGGGTGATGGAGACACTTCCCGCCACCGACCCCCACTACCAGTATCTCAAGGCCGACTTCGTCAAGATGAGTCGCGCCCTGCTCAAATGCCAGCGCAAGGACGGCTTCTGGAATGTCAGTCTTGTGTCGCCCGTCACCTACGGCGGTCCTGAGATGACCGGCACGGCCCTCTTCCTCTATGGTATGGCTTGGGGCGTGCGCCAGGGCATTCTGCCCATGAAAACCTATCAGAAGGCAATGGACAAGGCATGGACAGCCATTGCATCCTGCGTCCACGACAACGGATTCATCGGCTATAATCAGGGCACAGGCAAAGACCCCTCGGCTGGTCAGCCTGTCACCTTCACCTCCGTGCCCGACTTCGAGGACTACGGCACCGGTTGCTTCATCCTCGGCGCAGTGGAATACTACCGACTTCTCGCCAAGGACGAGCGATGGCCCGACGGCACATCCATGTCGCCTTGGTTTCAGAATGTCGACAAGGTGGATGTCGCCACTCTTGGCAAGCGATATGTAGTCACCGACTATGGCGTCAAGGCCGACAGTACACTCGTGCAGACTGCCGCCCTGCAATCTGTCATCGACCGTGCCGCCAACGAGGGTGGGGGAGTGATAGTCATTCCCCGCGGCACATTCCTCAGCGGAGCTCTCTTTTTCCGCCAGGGCACACACCTTCTCATTGAGGAGGGAGGCAAACTCAAGGGCAGCGAGTATATCGCTGACTTCCCCATACTCACCACCCGCATCGAGGGACAGACATGCAAGTATTTCGCCGCCCTCGTCAATGCCGACTCGCTTGACGGCTTCACCATTGCCGGCAAGGGCACCATCGACGGCAACGGACATCACTATTGGGAGGAGTTCTGGATCAGGCGCAAGTGGAATCCACAGTGCACCAACAAGGACGAGCAGCGCCCACGCCTCG
>CALZYS010000002.1 GCA_945830345.1 uncultured Prevotella sp. | reverse complement strand
TGCTCATGATCACCAACGACCCCAACAAGGCAAAAGTAGTAATAAAAATAAAATAACCAAAGAAAGATAGTACAACAGTCCCCGTGCTCGAAACGTCAGTTTCGAGTCCACAAAAAAGAATAGCAATGGAACACCCAGAAAACAGCAGCGAATATAAAGGCCTCACCGTGAACGACGGAGTGGCCCAGCCATCAATAGTGAACCCCTACCTCAACCGCGCCCGATTCAAGCGCCGTGAGCTATCAGTGAGCGACATGGTGGAGGGAATAGTGAAAGGCAACGTGACAATCCTCAGTCAGGCTGTCACCCTAATCGAAAGTGTCAATCCCCAGCACCAAGCCAAGGCTCAGGAGGTGATTGAGAAATGTCTGCCATATAGCGGCAAATCAATACGCATAGGTATCAGTGGAGTGCCGGGAGCGGGCAAATCGACATCCATCGACGAGTTTGGCACCTACGTGCTCAACACCTACGGCGGCAAATTGGCAGTGCTTGCCATCGACCCGTCGAGCGAACTATCCAAGGGCAGTATCCTCGGCGACAAGACCCGCATGGAGAAGCTCTCCCAGCATCCCAAGTCGTTCATACGCCCCAGCCCATCGGCAGGCTCTCTCGGCGGCGTGGCCCGCAAGACGCGCGAGACAATCATCCTGTGCGAGGCAGCGGGATTTGACAAGATATTCGTGGAGACGGTGGGCGTAGGTCAGAGTGAGACGGCATGCCACTCGATGGTGGATTTCTTCCTGCTGATACAGTTGGCGGGCACCGGCGATGAACTGCAAGGCATCAAGCGCGGAATCATGGAGATATCCGACGGAATATGCATCAACAAATGCGACGGCGAGAATGTTGACAAATGCCACATGGCGGCCACCAGTTTCCGCAACGCCCTTCACTTCTTCCCCCAACCCGAAAGCGGCTGGACGCCCAAGGTGCTTTGCTACAGTGGATTTTATGGCACGGGCATCAAGGAGATATGGGACATGGTGTATGAATACATAGACTTCGTGAAGCACAACGGCTACTTCCAGTATCGACGCAACGAGCAGAGCAAATACTGGATGTATGAGAGCATCAACGAGCACCTGCGCTCTAACTTCTATCAGAATGCGACGATACGTCAGATGCTGAAGAAGGCGGAGGCAACAGTACTTGGCGGCGAGAAGACGAGCTTCACGGCGGCACAGGATTTGCTCGACACATATTTTAATGAATTAAAAAAATAAAGGTGTTTAATTTTAACCACAGAGATAAAGAGTGAAAGAGATTATGATAAATGCCAACGGCATTCAATCTCTTTAAGAATATTGAAAAACTCTTAATCTCTTTATCTCTGTGGTTTATATTATTTACACGATAAAAAACGCGTAGCGACATCATGGTACAAATAGAGATTGACAATGGCAGTGGATTCTGTTTCGGAGTGACAACTGCCATACAGAAAGCCGAGGAGGAATTAGCGGCAGGAAAGACGCTTTACTGCCTCGGCGACATAGTGCACAACGGTATGGAATGTGAGCGACTCAAGCAGTTGGGCCTCGTGACCATCAACCACGAGGAGATGAAGCAACTGCACGGGGTGAAGGTGCTGCTGAGGGCGCACGGCGAACCGCCATCCACCTACGAGATGGCACGAGAGAACGACATCGAGATTATCGATGCCACTTGCCCCGTGGTGCTTCAACTGCAACGACGGATAAAGAAGCAGTATGACACTTGCCCGGATGCGCAGATTGTCATCTTCGGCAAACCGGGACATGCCGAGGTGTTAGGCCTTGTAGGACAGACGGAAAGCAAGGCTATCGTGATTGCAAATGTGGAGGAGGTGAAGCAACTCGACTTCACGCGCGACATCTATCTATACTCACAGACAACGAAGTCGCTCGACGAATTCCACCGTATCATCGAATATATACAGGAACATATATCCCCCGACGCCACATTCAAGAGCTTCGACACCATCTGCCGACAGGTGGCCAACCGTATGCCCAACATATCGGCATTCGCCACGCGTCACGACCTCGTGCTCTTCGTTTGCGGGCGCAAGAGCAGTAACGGTAAGGTGCTCTTCAACGAATGTAAGAGTGTCAATCCCAACAGCCACCTTATCGAGGGCCCCGAGGAGATACAAAAGGAATGGCTTGAGGGCGTGAGAACCATCGGCATCTGCGGTGCCACCAGCACACCGAAGTGGCTGATGGAACAATGCCGCGATGCAATAATCCCTAATCCCTAATTCCTAATCCCTAATTCCTAATTACTTCTTAAGCACCGGCTCGCAGGTGAGGTTGACACCGAGTTTCTTGAATATCTTCTGGTCAACCTCGGAGAGCATTACCGTGCAGTGCACCTGACAGCCACGCAGTTTGGGCAACTGTGCAAGGGCACGACTGCATCGCTCATCCACATTCGACAGCACCGACAGTGCCACGAGCACCTCGTCGGTGTGAAGTCGGGGGTTATGACCTCCAAGATAATTCACCTTGGTATGTTGTATAGGCTCAATCATCGACTGCGGAATCAGTTTGGTATCATGGTCGATGCCGGCAAGATGCTTCATCACATTGAGAAGCAAGGCGGCACTGCAACCAAGCAATATACTTGAATGTGCGGTGACGATGGTGCCGTCTTCGAGTTCGATGGCTGACGACGTATGCCCCGTGCGCTTCAGACACTCCTTGGCGGCAATGGTGGTGCGGCGGAAGTCGGTGTTGATCTTTGCCTGATTGAAGAGCATCTGTATCTTACTGATCTCACTCTCATTGCAAGCGCCTTTTGCCATCTTGTTGGTGGCGTCGTAATAACGTCGGATAATCTCATCCTTGGAGGCATCACAACACACCTCGTCGTCAGAGATACAGAATCCCACCATATTCACTCCCATGTCAGTGGGCGACTTATATGGATTGCTGCCATAGATACCCTCGAACAGAGCGTTGAGCACGGGGAAGATCTCGATGTCGCGGTTGTAGTTGATGGCAATCTTGTTGTATGCCTCAAGATGGAAGGGGTCGATCATGTTAACATCGTTGAGGTCGGCAGTGGCTGCCTCGTAGGCGATGTTCACGGGATGCTTCAGGGGGAGATTCCACACGGGGAATGTCTCAAACTTGGCATAACCGGCTCTCACCCCTCGCTTGTTCTCATTGTAGAGCTGACTGAGGCATACAGCCATCTTACCGCTGCCAGGACCAGGGGCAGTGACGATGACAAGCGGACGCTCGGTCTTCACATAGTCATTCTTGCCGAAGCCTTCGTCGGAGGCAATGAGCGACACGTTGTGGGGATAGCCCTCGATGAGATAGTGGCAATAGGTCTTGATGCCGTCGCGCTCAAGACGCTGGCGGAAGGCGATGGCTGCCGGTTGACCGTTATAATGGGTGATGACCACCGAACCCACCATAAAGCCACGGCCCTGGAACTCACCGCGCAGGCGCAGCACATCCTCATCGTAGGTGATGCCAAGGTCGGCACGCTTCTTGTTCTTCTCGATGTCGGCGGCACTGATCACTATCACTATCTCAATGCTGTCGCTGATCTTCTGGAACATTCGCAACTTGCTGTCGGGTTGGAATCCAGGCAGCACCCTACTGGCATGATGGTCGTCAAACAACTTGCCTCCCAATTCGAGGTATAGCTTACCGTCAAACTGGGATATTCTTTCCTTGATATGCTCAGACTGAATGGTCTGGTATTTCTCGTTGTCAAATCCTATTTTCATCTTATTTTTTTATTAAAGGTTGAATTTCACTGCAAGCGTGGGATTGAAGTAGAAGCTCTTACCTGAGTCGCCTGTGCGATAGATGAAATTGTTGGAAACCTCCCACTCTGTACCTACAGAGATGCTCTTGTTGATGTTATACCACAGCTGCGGCTCGGCAAGTATCACAAGACCTTTCTTCTGTCCGTCGGCATCCCATTCGGGGATATATCCCGTCCAGAAATCGGCAAATCCCGAGAATGTCCACTTTCCAGCGCCGAAGGTTATACCCCACACTCCCGTGAACTGCACTCCTGCCAACGCCTTCTTGTCGTTGCCCTTCATGCATTGCTTATACAGCAGTTGCAAGCTCCACGTCTTGCTGAAGTCGGCAGAATGACCGTTATAGGCAGGACCTACGAGGATGGCATTCTGAAAACTGCCGTAGAGATTAAGTCCACCGTCGAACTCAACATGTGCAGCAAAGGGCGAATTGGTTCCGAGATTAAACTCGCGGCTCACCTCGGTATATGCACCACTCGCACCCTCATTGCGCAGGTCAACATCCACGAAGTAAAACCAAGATCCGAGTTTGTCGGCCTTGAATGTCTCGTAAGTAACTGTCAACTTCTGTCTGTCGCTCTGCTCCGATGAATACAGATGGCGACCGAAGTCATAATGCACCTGGATATTCTGTGCGTTCGTCTTGGCAGTAGCCACACTCATCAGCATCAGCAATGAAAGTGCGCCCTTCATTGATGCCATAAACATTCGTTTAATCATGTCCTTTTTCATTCTTTTCTTCCTTATTATTACTAATTCGGCTGCAAAGGTAACACTTTTTTTGTTAAATCAAATAAAAAAGAGGAAGAAATATCATTATCGACATTAACTATTTCACTCGGACGTATTTCACAGGGCGGATCATGAGGCCGGTGGCACGACCGGCTCCTGGAGCAAGACTTCCGACACCAGAACTGGTAATATTGAATGCATATTGCTTGTGTTCGGTTCCTGATGGTCCAATGGTGCAGCTCTGTAGGAATGTATCCGCCCCCCACTTAATAGTATTAGCAGCATTGTCTATATAACCGGTGGCGGGAATCAGGATGCTGTTGCCCTCATATCCGTTTTTCCCCGTCAATCGGAACCAATTATGTCCGTCAATCGTTTCTTTAGTGATGATGGTATTTGCTTTCAGCAGTTCGAAGTCATTGGCCGTAGGTATATACCATCCTGCAGGCCAATTACGTTGAACGATGTCATCTTCCGGTTTTAGGTCTCTTGCATCTTTGTTATTGGCATTGTCTGGGATAATCACAGGGTATTTTTTGCCAATTTCAGAGTTCGGGTAATTTAACTTATTATTAAAAAAATCATCAGGCTCCTTTATGTCTCCCCATGCCAATCGCATACCAGGATTCTTCGTACAATTTGAGATATAATAATCCTCATCGATTGGCTTTTGGTTGTATGTATGTAGTTCTACCTTCGACTCCACTCCATAGTTGAACGGGCTCCAAAGCAACTTGTATGTCACTTGCTGACCATTTTCTGTTACTGTCTTTGTTATGCCAAGGTCAACGGCGAGTTTGTCAATATGCCTCAGGATAATGTCCTTTTTGTCGGCATCCGGATATGTGAAGAGTTCCTTCAGCACGGGGCGGACGGAATAACCAACGTATCGGGAATAAGAAGCACTTTTCAAAGAATTATTGTAATTTAAATAGCTACAGTTGTTATTGTCAGAGCGATTGGCTGACAGATAGTGCATATGCAGATTGTTGACTACACTTCTATTATTGACAATGCCATTGGTGAGCATAGTGATTTCATTGTCATTTATCTTACTGCGGATGGTAAGGCGGATGATGTCCTTACCTATCTCTGAATTGCTTATCGTCTCAGTGCTGACTATATACGTGTTATCGATAAACTCCTGAATGTCGTCAGTATTTGGTAGCGACCAATGTCCTCCCCAGTATTGTGTTACAGGGTCATACTCTGTTCCTGATATATCTGCTGGTAGCAACGGCGTACCCGATTGGTAGGGGGGATCTATATATGTTTCGTAGCTATAAGAGTCTTTCTCAAAGAGTTCTCCCCACGCGAGTCGCTTGCCGAGCTTATTGGCGGCTACCTCTGCCAATTCGTTGTCTTCCATATATGTGGCGGTTTCCGTACCGAGATTGATTGGGCTCCACCTTATGCCTGACGGCAGTCCGAGGTCAACGGCACAACGCTCGTCCATTCCATAGGTATATACGATGGCGTGACGTCCGTTCGCTATGGTAATGTCATTGCAATCGTAGGAAAACTCCTTGATGCCGGTGAGATAGTTGCCGATGGTGTATTTGCCTTTTACCTTCAATGTCTTGTCGGTAGGAGCATTGAGGATATATCGGTAGTGCTCCACGTTGTTGGCATCCTTCGTCTTGGTATATTTATATGCCGAGGTCCAGTCGCCTTGATGCCCCTGAGTAAATGAGTGATAGATGTCTATCTTGGCATAGCGATGCTTGAATTTAAGAATGGTTACGGCATTTACTCCCGGCGGAGTGGGTTCGGTGTACATCCAGTCGATAGCTGCCTGAGCGGATTGGTCGTCGGCGGGGGCAGTCAATCTGTCTTGTATGTCGGCAATGCTTGAGCATTTGTCGAATTCGGAAGAATAGGGATAATAAGCCACGTATTTATAGCCGAGTTTGTGCACCACCTCCTTGATGTCGGAATTGAGGTTCCATGCCTTGCCGTCGGGAGTGGTGAGCTTAAGGTTCTTGGCATTCTCGCCATCGATGGTACTCACAAATTGATTATTATCGTCGATGATGAACATGCCGAATGAGTCGCCCGCCTTGAAGTCGCGGGTGACATAGTTGTCATAGACATCGAGCACTGCGCCACGAGTCTGCGGTTGGTCGATAACAGTAACCTCAAACCTCAGGGGCTGTCCTTCGGCAGTAGAGCTTGACGGCATGTACAAGTCGTCGCTGCACGCCATCAATGCGAGGCATATTAATATGTATATCAGTCTTTTCATCATTATTCTACATTTATTCGGATAGTGCTGCGCGTCTCCGGGTTCGTATTCCAGTTCTTTCCGCCATACACGGGGCGTATGAGCATGCCAGTGTATCGGTGTCCGTTTTGCGTGAGTCCCTTCAATTGAATCTTGTTTCCGTATTTATCGGTATACGAAGACTCCTTGATTACAGGCGTCACCCCGGTAATCTTGCCTGCGGCATCTTTTGCCAGGCTTGTCTCCATCTCCATATAGCTGGCGCAGTCAATCTGGCTGTGTGAAGCTGAGGATGCAAAATAATACATTCCGCCATAATCGGGACTATAGTTTGTAGCTGATATTACACCATGATAGCCTCGGGAGTTGCATGCGAGCATGTCTATGCTCCAGTCGCTCCATGTTCCGCCGGGGAAATATAACACCGCGCCGTTTATATTGCTCGTAAACTTGTAGATAGGAACAAGATAGCGATAGGGGCGCACGCTGTCAGTGCCGTAGAACTCGGAGTTGTCTATATGCAGGTTCTTGTATTTTCCGTTTTCATCTTTATCTACAATCCACGAGGCATAGCGCACGTTGTCCTCATAATACCAATCATACACCTCGATTTTGCAGTTCCTGAACAGCTCGTCAATCTCGTTCTCGTTGGGTATTCGCCATTCGCCTTTCCACAGTTTGTTTCTCACAACGTCATATTCCGTACCTGCGATATTGCCGTCGATTTCCGCGTATGAGTATGACCTGTCGATATATGTTTCGGGATAATATCCTTTTTCTGAGCCTGATACGAGAAGGTTCAAAGAAGTTTCGGTTTTATATGAATCGCCAGTAGAACTAATTCTGCCTGTTGTTGCATCAAACAGCACAGCCGGCTGCTTATACTTTGTTTTCAGTTCGCCCCATGAGAAATAGTCACCACGATCGAAGCAGTCATGCAGTTCGCTGTTCATCAGTTCCGTCTTCTCATTGCCGTAGGCATCATACCATTTCCCTCCTCTATCAGCTTGCTTTGCGGCAGATTCCGTTCCGAGGTTATGGTTTGCCCAAATACATCCCGACGGGAATCCCATGTCCACGCCGGCAGTCTTATACGACTCTGTGGGTTGGGAAGAGACTGTCACATAAGTCAAATGGTTCTCTTGCATGTCAATCTTGGTTTGCCAATAGGAATAGCCTACTACTTCACTGTCGTCGCCCTCGGCAGTATGTTTGGAGAGGGCCGTACCATACACCTCCATTTTATTTTCCGGTATGCAGATATAGCTATATGCCTTAACATCAGTGGGTTTATACATCTTCGAGAGAGCTACGGGACGTTCCACAGAGAGGTCGCCATCTTCGCCGTTGTAGTATATCTTAAGCAGACTCATGGCATGGATGAACGTGAGGCGCAGCGTGGTTGTGCCACTTAACTTTGGAGTCTTGCATATAAGCAGGTCGGCGGCGTTGTATTTCTCCTTTGTTGATTGGTCGGAGTATAATGTGGGATATTCCTTCTTGTATTTATTTGTTATATCGTCGATTGACTTGCAACCGTCATACATACTGTTGTAGGGCGCATAGGCTATATATTTGTTGTCGGCGTTGTGATACACGTCAGAATAGATGACATTACCTGTTGTTTTATCTACCCGATAGCCGTGTCCTGTTTTCTGCACTACATATTTATAGTTGTCGGCCACGAGATTGCCATTCTTGTCCACTACGATGAGTCCGAAGTCATCACCAGGAGCAAAAGAGGTGATGACACCGTTGTTGACGGATGCCCTGGTAGATACATCGCTGATATTCTGATTGTAGGAGGCAATGTCAACCATAATTTCCAATGGAGTCTTTGGCTCTTCCAGCATGCTCTCCTTAGTGCAGGAAGCAAGACAAACCAATGCAATAAACAGTATAATCTTTTTCATGGCTAATTATTCCTTTCTTTTAATAGCACCGGGCGGATGGAATATCCGTTGTATCGCTCGCACTCCGTCATGGCTTTATTTTGATCTGACATGTGTCCTTCGCTACCTGTCACTGTATATGTAGTGACGAAAGCCCATGATTTCTCCTTAGCGCCCGCAGTATTACTGCTTGGTGTGGATGTCCAATAGCAACACTTGGCCTTTTTTACCTGCTTATAGTCACCTGTCGTTTCATCCTTGCCCGAATAACCAGTGATGGGGAAATAGATCAGACCTGTTAACTTATTGTCAGCGGAATACTTCCTCACTTCCCACACCGAAGCGTCGAAGTCGAGGTTGTCTTCTGATGCCTCGTCGTCGCTTACTTTCTTCACCGTCTTCCATTTCCAGGTGCATTGCGATATTAGGTCTCTCCACATTTGCTCTGTAGGCATGCTCCAAAGCCAGTAGCCGTCGCCGAGATACCGTCTTACGGCATCGTGTTTTGTTCCTCTGATGTCTGTGCTGGCGGTGCCTGTGTAGCCATTGGGCGAATACTTCGAAGCTTCTTTCTTCTCCACTTCTCCCCAAGCGTAGTGGTTGCCCGTTTGTATCGGTTCCATGGCTCCGAGATTGCATGTTGCCCACAGCACGTCGTAGGTCTTGTCGGCTATAGTGGTGGTCATTCCGAGACTCACGAACACCATCTGTGCCGAGGTGCTTGCACTCTGCTGCCATATCGCATCAGGCGACACGATGATGTTGAGCGATTCGGCTTTATCTACATTATATGTGGTGCATTGTGATATGTCTATCGTGTTGAGATGGATTTCCTTTTCTTCGAGGGTGAAGTTGAAGGTATAGAGCTTGCCTGCCTCAAACTTGTGATTGGTTATCACGTCGGAGTCGAGATGCAGCTGATATGTCAGATAATTGGTGTCGATAGTGAATTTGAGCGGCACATGATTGAAATCGCTGTCGAGGGGGAAGCATAGGTTATAGAAGATGCCCTTATCATTGCGAGATATCGTTACCGATGAGATGTCGGTGGCAAGACAACTGTAGTAGCCAGAATGGTCCGACTGTTCTGCCATAGTGCCGTCGGCAAATCTCAGCTTATTGGGGAAGATCTTGGAACCGTCGTCTGCCTCCATCTTTATTCCCGTGATGATGATTTCAGAAGAGATGTTGTTGGTGATGTTGAAGCGGATGATGGCGCAGGCGGAGTTGAAATGCGAGGCATTGGCAACAATGGAGTTGTCATCCACCGACTTGAGCGTGGTGGAGGTATAGACGTAGGAATAGTCGGCAAGCGAGGAGAGGGTGTTCTTTTGTTGGGCGTAGGTGAAGGTGGAGGGAAGGTGGAGGTCGATTTGCACAGCAGCGAAACTGCTGTGAACGGTGGCTCTTTCTTCGTTTATCGGGTGGCAGCAATACATCGCGTCGTCTGCGGCTACGGGATATTGGTATGCATTATCCTGCAAGTCATACTTCACACCGAGAGTTGTTTGTAGCTTGATTTTCGACTTAGCCTCATCAACGGTCTCAAACTGTGTCGGAGTGTAGTATTGCGCATCTGAAGACAATGACGCATAGAACGGCACATACTTGCCGCCATGCTTTATGGCTGTCAGCATGTTGTCGTTGTTTTCCCATACGTAGCTCACCTTGCCGCCCGCAGTGTCAGTGTTGTCATTCCATGAGCTTCTTGTCTGATCATCTGCAAAAGAGATGTTCAGTCGCCCAATGGAATCGGACACCGTCATCTGCTCTTCCTTGCACGAAGAGAGCAGCAACAGTGCGAACAGGATAAAGCCAAAGAAATGCTTGAACATACGTCCTATATCTCCTTTTATCTTCATTTATCTACTTTTATCTACTTTTTTCTATTCTGTCATGTCATCGTTGGAGAATTTTCCGCCTGACTCAATGTCATTGCAGTCAAAGAACATGTCTTGAGTTATGACCTTAATGAGCTTAAGTCCCATTTCTGTAAGGGCAAATACATAGATGTAGTTCTTGCCGCTCTTCCATGTATAGCTGTTCTCAAACGTCCCAGTTTTTTCCTCTCCATTGCATTTTAGCGACACCGTCCAATCTTTTGTGTTTGAGGCATCGGGCACGCAATAATAGCGAGTGCCGGATACTACAGCTTTCTCCGAATTTGACGGTATAGCGACATCGGCAAAAGTGAAACTTGCAATGTTCTTTTCTTTTGAGGTCACCTTGGTTGTTGATGTTGCAGGAGTTGTGCTCCAATCGTAGCTATACACCAAATCAGCCTTGGATGTGATGGCGGCATTGGGCGTAAGTTTGATGTCTGTCACCGCAATGTCCTTTGTGTCGTTCCTTACGAAAGCCACACACACCCTGCAATGAGCATAACCGAATCGGAGATTGACGGTTTTGCCGTAGTCGTCAGAACTATTTTCTATCTTCAGAGGTTCGGCAGCCATCGCGCTTTCTGTCGTATTGTTTTCGAGATGGAGCGTCATGGAGTTTCCACTTATCGCAGTGACGGCACTGATGGGTGCTCCCGCCGTAAACAGGTATCTGTCGGCATCGTTGCTCCAATACATCAACGGCTGTGAGTCGTTGACGTATGTCCAATCGTCAGAAACGAACTTCACTTCGTATCCATTCATCACCTCAGTGCGATTGCCACCCTTCTCCGAAGCGGCATACACCTTAAAGTTGTCATACATTCCATCTGGAACATAAGCCCTGGTGAATGGAGAGACATGGTCAGCAGACACCAAAATGGGTGATTTCCCGGAGATGTCCTCCCCGGGAAAATCATCCACTTTATTACAACTGAACAGCAGCGGAATAAAGAAAATCATCGCTGCTGCCGTATGGTGCAGCTTCATGTCTCGCAACAATGTTTTAGAGGGTGATGGTTACGTTAACATCGCCCCAAGAGTCAACACTGCTTACATTGAAAAGAATTGGTTTGAGGATTGGGTCGCCATCCTCATTGAATCCTATATTATGCGAGAAAACAATATTATAAGTATAGCGTTTTCCTGCAGAAAGCTCGGTTACAGTTTTGGGATCTGCATCATTACCTGTCAGAGGAATATAAACAGTACCATAATCGTCCTCTGATTCACTACCTACAAAATAATGTGTTTTATCCTTTACCTTACAAGTCAGTTTAAGGCAGACGAAATTGCTGTTAGGAAGTTTTGTTCCATTAAGATTTGCTTTAACACCATCCCACATCGTTTTGCCAATACCCTTCACATTGTTTGTTGCAGTCGTTGATTGATTGGTTGCAAAGAGATAACAGTTTTCTCTACTTGAAATAAGATTTACTCCATCTGCCAAATTCTTACTAATTTCGGTAGGAGAAGAAGAAAAGTCTTTTTTGAGCGTAACGTTAGTAGAGGCAACATTATAAGAAGCATTACCATCCTTATCCACTATGACATCACCACTTGTAGAGGTATTGATAAACTCAATATCCTTGACAGTTACTACAACCTCTGCTTCACCAACATTTCCGCCATTAACTTTAATGTTGAGACCCTGAATTTTTGAGAAAGCATGATGGAATGTCAAAGGAACACGTTCTTGATAAGCTGTAGTTTGTTTGGTAAAGAGTACATCTTTATCGCATGTCTGGTTTGGAATAGTCATAATGGCACCTTCAGAGTTGTTGTTGTCCGCAAAAGTGGCATTGGCGGAGTATGGGAAGTAGGCAAAGAAGTCCATCGACCCATTAGGCCAGAACTTGATGTCTGAAATCGTATTGTACTCCCAAGTACCAGATGTGTTTTCCGCATTGGCTTTCCAATATTGTTCTACGGCTTTTTTCGTCGAATTATCCGATACATAAAGATAAGGACTATTGTTATAATAGCCAAAAACACCGAAGTTATCATCCTTCATATTCTCACTTGTAACATCTCCTATAACCGCACGTGTCTTATTCGGATACGCATTAAACGAAATTGCGTTTGTCTTGTCAACAAAACCTTCTTCATTGATCTCATTTGTGCAACTGCCAAGAGCGAGCAACATTGCACCAGCTAGTAAGAAAATCTTTCTCATGTTGTTAATTTTTTAATTTTAAAGTATTATATTTTGAATTATATCATTCCATGGAACAGTCTCGGGTGCCAATCCCTCTACGTCTTCGGGATTCTCAACTGCGGGCGGAAGTTCCACATCCATTGCCACGTCGATGTCGAGGTCGAGGTCAAGACCTACATCCCCCTTGTGTTCCTCATACCACTCCTCAAACTGTTCGGTGACATCTGCCTTAACAGTATGAACAGTGTTATCTACAAGTACAAAGTTGATTGTCAACTCGAATTTGTCGTCCGTTCCAATCTTCTTTTCGTTGAAACCGAAGCAGTTAAACGACTGGGTGAGCATTGCCTCTGAATAGTCACTGCTCCTGAATTCGCGGTTTACGAGGTTGAACCCATACACCACTTCCTCTTCGCTTGGTTGACGCGTCACGATATTCACCGACTTGGCAAGTCCCGTGATATATGATTTCTGCACACCCTTGCAGTAGTTCATTCCCTTTACATACACTTTCACGTTAACCCGCTTTGTCACTGCCTGCTGCACGGTGTTTATCTCCCTTGCCACATAATCCCGGTAATAACCTTCGGGCATATCGTGATAATATTCTATTGTTTCGGGCTTGAAACTAACATTTCTCACGGCTGACACGGCAAGATATTCAGGTTGGTCGTCATATATTGTGTCGGCATGGGTGTAAGCCGAGAATTCCTCGAAGGGCTGCTCCATATCAAAACGGATGGAAGGAAGTTCAGCCCTACTGTCGTTAATCACTATCAAGTCGTATGTCCCCGGGTCAAGCCTTATCACCGTTGATTGCCAATTGGGATCGGGCGGCAGCTCATTTACGAGGCGGTGTGTGGCAGAATCAAATGCGAATATGGTGACGCCATTCAGTTGGTTGTCATCATTATAACCCTTACTGCCAGGCTCGAAGTCGGTTTTGCTCCAGTCGATGTTTATCTGCACCTTATCCCTGCCCACCGTCTCATAATATAGATGGTCGCGCTCGCACGACATCAGCATCATCATGACGAGAGCATATATTATAATATGTATATTGTTCCTCTTATTCATGACGCTGCAGATGTTTTGTTCGGGTGAATGTATAGACGAGCGACACATTGAGCGACGTGGGGAGCACAGTGTTGAGCACTTTAGATACCCATGGATAGTCCTTCACCTTTATCTCTCCGAATGGAGTGTCGGGAGTCTGTGTGTATTTCTGATATTTCGTATGGACGAATCCCACGGATGCCGAGTATTCCATCTTCCATCTCTTGGAGATATGGTGCGAATAACCGATTACTGGAGATATATGCCACATTGAGCCTTGCACTCCGCGGCGCGTCCACTGCAAGTCGTATTTTCCCCCGCCTATTGTTATGCCGGCAAATAGCGAGGTGTATGGTTTGGCGGGATTCTTGAAGTAATACCTAGGTGTCACTGCCACATAGCGCATCTGCACCGTCTTGTGACTTGACGTGTTCCTCCACCATGGATATACAAGAGTTGCCTCTGCCGTCCAATTTCTCGCAACAGGTATCTCCACCGATGCGTTGACGAATGTCAGCAGGTCGTAAAGCAGGTTGGTCTTTACGAAAAATAAGGGATAGTTGGCTATCACCTTGTCGTTGGTTTCCAATATTACGGCTGATGTGTCCTTCTCCATCTCCGACATTGCTTCTGCCGAATCTTCTGTTTGCACATCATCTTGCGATGGCTGTTCCACCACCGCAATGGTGTCCTTGTCAATATTGAGGAGCAAAGTCACTTTGGAATATCTCAGCGATGGGAAAGCAGAACGACGTATCTTGCCCAATTGATGGTTGGTGGTTTTTCCGTTAAGCTTGCTATCCAATGAATTTGATATTGTCCTGAAAGATTCCGAATGTTGTTTGAGATAATCCATCACTGCCTGGGTTCTCTTGCGTGTCAATGCCTTGTTTATCTTTAAACTTCCTTCGGGAGAGGTGGATGACGTGACAAAAAGACTGACGGGAGTAACTAATGGTGACTTGCAAAGGGAGTCGAGCTGATTGACAAAACCATTTAATAAAGGCATATTGTCAGGTATTTTGGATACACTGCTTGAGCCACAAGGATAATACACGGTAACACTGAGCGAATCTGAATACGCCTTTGTCATCGCATTAATACCAGTGATCGCGAATAGTGAAACGATAACTGATAACATCCGTCTGTACATAACTATAGTTATATCCCTGAATAGTTTCACGGGTGCAAAATTACCAACTTGTATCAAAATAGAGACAATACAAATAGGATTTTAACTCAATATTTAGTACAGTTTAACCTTTAAGATTACAGTATAACTATTATTAACTTTAAAATAATGTAATTATCTAAGAAGTGAATGCCCTATTCAGTTGACAAGTGAATGCCCTATTCAGTTGACATAACGATGCCCTATCCTAATGACATAAGGATACCCTATCCTAATGACATAAGGATACCCTATCCTAATGACATAAGAATACCCTATCCTAATGACATAAGGATACCCTATCCTAAACTGAACTCCCCCATATGCAAGTTCGGCCAATTCCTTTCTAACCTCGACGGAATAGTGAGGAAACGCACAAAAATCGGCACCGCATATCTCGTGAAACCCTCGCATCGCTGATACGGTGCGAGGGAGTAGAAAAGTTAATGCTTATTGGTGTTTGTCAAGGTCTTGCCTTGATATTGTCCTGTCTGGGCATCGAGGAAGGTCTTGACCTTGGCGACTTCTGCCTCCGACATCTTTCTGCCCACCTGATACTCGGCCATCATCTCGATAGCCTTCTCAAGTGTGGCTACACTTCCATCGTGATAGTATGGCCATGTGAGGGCTACGTTGCGCAGGGTCGGGGTTTTGAAGCGATAGCGGTCGCGCTCCACCTTTGTCTGTGCCCAACGTCCGTTGTCGGAGTCGGTGAGGCCCGACTTGGCGTTCACCTCGCGGTCCTGGAAGTAGTTGGCACGCTGACCCATCATCTCGTATGACAATCCACCCATATTCACACCGGCATGGCAGGTGGCACACTTATAGTCCTTGAAGATGGCATAACCCTCAATCTGTTCGGCGGTCATGGCGTTCTTGTCGCCCTTGAGATAGCGGTCGAAGGGAGAATTGGGGGTGAGAAGCGTCTTCTCATATTCGGCAATAGCGTCGGTGATGGTCTTCTCGTTCAAACCCTCGGGATATGAGGCGAGGAAGCGCTTGTTGAAATCAGCATCGGCTGCAAGACGGGCTGCAATCTCGTCAAACGACTTCGAACCCATCTCCACTGGATTAAGGGGAGGACCGGCTGCCTGCTCTGCGAGGTTGGCTGCACGACCATCCCAGAACTGCACGAAGTTGAACACTGAGTTATAGGATGTCGGGGCATTGATGCCACCAAGCTGACCACCTATACCGTCAGAGAACACATGGTTGTCAACACCGGCAGTCGCGATGTCATGGCATGAAGCACACGAGATAGTGCCATCGCCCGAGAGACGGGTGTCATGATAAAGTTCCTTACCCAACTGCACCTTTGCCGCATCCACAGCAACTGAGTCGGGGATAGGACGGATAGGCTCGTTTTTAAATTCAGCAGCTGCCAGTTCGTTGGGATAGAACTGTGCGCGATGCTGCTTTACCCAATCGAGCACGATGTCGGTCTTTGCCGATGTGAGCGACGAACCCCAATGGGCGAGATAGTAGGACATGAGCGGCATCGAACCGTCCAGCACGCACTTCTCCACCTTGGCGAGGTCCACCTCATTAACAGCCTTACCCTCAGCCACGGCTTTCATCATCGGAGCGATGTCGAACACCTTGTAGCCCTCTTCCACATGAGCGGCGATTAATGACTTTGCCACTGGGAACGAGGCATAGAACGGGAGGTCGGGGTTCTCAGTGTGGCAGAACACGCAACCACCGTCGTTCATAATCTCGGTCAACTGCTCATTTGCGGGCAGCGACTTGTCGGGAGCCTGGTTGACAGCGCGATAGACTATTGCCAAACCTACCACGATGACTGCTCCTGCGAGAATAATTTTACTTGTTTTTTTCATAAACGTTTTAAATTAAATTGTTATTTGTAGTTACTATTATTAGTTATAACTGTGCATACTTGCAGCGGCATTAGGCAACAGGTTCACCCCATACCAGCACATCTGAAGCAGCAGAAAACCGATAACAAGGGTGATGTATGGGATGGTGATGTCGCTTTTGGACGACTTGCCGAGACGACGATGGATATACACAAGATAGGCACACCATGTGGCTGCCGCCCATGTCTCCTTGGGATCCCATGTCCAATAGCTTCCCCATGCCTGTTTTGCCCATATACACCCCGAGATCATACCGAACGTGAGGAATGCCATACCTATATTCACCAGTACGTCGGTTGAGGGCAGATATTTATCTGTTTTATGCCACAATCCGCTGACGGCAAGCAGAAATGCACAACCGAAGACACTATACGAGAAGATATATACAGTGACGTGGGGCACAAACCATGCGCTCTGCAATGCAGGCATAAGGGTCTGGTCGTGTATGTCGGGGGTTGCGATGTTGATGCAGATGAACACGGCAGCCACTATCGTCGAGAACATCTGTATCCAGCGGTATCTCCACCTGATATATACTATAAGACCGGAAACTATCATGAAGAGGGAATACCATAGGCGTGTCTCGCCTAACGTCCGAAGTGGAGGGCGCGAAAGACTTGTCCATAATCCACCCACGAACACCGCATACACCACGATGCCAGCCACAGTGCAAACGACACTCGCCCTACTGCATCCCTCGCTCTTGCGGAATGTAGCCACTGCACCAATACCCCATAATATCACCGAAACAACGGCAAAGGGCAAAAAGACATCCCAGTTAATCATCTTTCAATATTTCAATTTTTCAATATTTCAATCTCGCTACTGCTCCCAAAAGCAGAAGCGACAGCCCTGCAAGCATAGGATATTTCCATGGCTGCCGCTCAATCGTCAGCATACAGATATTCACCTCGCCATCCTCCCTTGTTGACCTGAAGTTCATGAGGTACATGTCCTCTGACAGACTCAGAGAGTGAGGACTGTTGACGGCAATCTCCACAGGTTCTCCATCGACGAGCACCATGGCGGAATATTGCACAGGTGATCCATCGGCGACATTTGTCTCTATCTCGAACTCTTTCAGACGTAACGAGTAAGGCAATGATGCCGTGCGGTAGTTTTCGTCGTATGCCAAGTTCGTTTCCTCTTCACTACTCACAATAACATTCAGTTTTCTGGAGTCCCCCGCCCCTACAAGTCCGCTGAACAAGGCGAGCCACAATCCTACATGGATAGCCATAAACGTCCAGTCCCTACGCATCTTGAACGAGCGCAGGCGATGAAACACTGTGAGAGTGAGATTAACCATAAGGGCTACAAGCAATACCACAAAGGGAATGGATGTTTGGAAGGCTGTATCGGCAGGAAGCAATCCCCCGATGACACATGCCACGGCTGTCAATCCAATAGTCCAGCAAGCCATATTAGTGGAGCGAATCAGCTTCACCCACCTGTGATTGCCCCACTCGTTTTCCACCACGTATAATATGCCTACAATCGCCACTCCCACGGCAGTACCCACGGGAAAGGCAAATGCTTGATATATTGCGAGCCACAATTCTGTCATAGTTAGCAATAATAATTAGACGTTTTAAGAATTCGCCGACAAAAATACAAATATTTTTTTGAGTATGCAAGTTTATTGTGTGTTTTTTTATAAAAAAACCTTGGCTCTGATGAACCAAGGTCTTTGTTTTGTGGGCGCTGAGGGATTCGAACCCCCGACCCTCTGCTTGTAAGGCAGACGCTCTGAACCAACTGAGCTAAGCGCCCTATCGCTTGTTTGCGGGTGCAAAGGTACAACAAATATTTGACTCCACCAAACAAACAAGCGAAATTTTAATTGATTTTAACAAAATTACTTGATTATCTGCTCTAAACCGCTTACATTCTTGCGAATTTCGGCATCTGTGAGCGAATAATTCTGCAAGTCGCCACTGATAAATCGGTCGTATGACGGCATGTCGATAAGTCCATGACCTGAGAGGTTGAAGAGGATAGTCTTCTGCTCACCGCTCTCCTTGCATCTCTTAGCCTCACGTATTGTTGCGGCAATGGCATGGCAACTCTCAGGAGCGGGGATGATACCCTCGGAGCGAGCGAAGAGGATGCCCGCCTCGAATGTCTCCAACTGTGAGATATCAACACCATGCATCATCTTGTCGCGGATGAGTTGGCTGACAATGCTTCCTGCACCATGATAGCGCAGACCGCCGGCATGGATGTTAGCTGGCTTGAAGTCATGCCCCAAGGTGAACATCGGGATGAGAGGAGTATATCCAGCCTCGTCGCCGAAGTCATACTGGAACACACCGCGTGTGAGTTTCGGACAACTTGCCGGTTCGGCGGCTATGAACTCTGTGGTCTTGCCGTCGAGAATATTATGACGCATGAAGGGGAATGCCAAACCTCCAAAGTTACTACCACCACCGAAGCAGGCAATCACCATGTCGGGATATTCGCCTGCCATCTCCATCTGCTTCTCAGCCTCAAGACCGATGACAGTCTGATGGAGAGTAACATGGCTAAGCACCGAACCTAGGGTGTATTTGCAATGCGGAGTGGTAGTGGCAAGTTCGACAGCCTCGGAGATAGCCGTACCCAACGAACCAGGATGGTTGGGATCCACGGTCAGGATATTCTTTCCTGCACGCGTTGACATTGATGGTGAACCCGTAACGGCAGCACCAAAGGTGCGCATGATTGACGAGCGATATGGCTTCTGCTCCATTGTGATCTTCACCTGATAGACAGCTGCATCAAGACCGAAGATCTTGGCAGCGTAGGAAAGGGCGGCACCCCACTGTCCAGCACCCGTCTCGGTGGTTACATTGGTAGTGCCCTCCTGCTTGCAGTAGTAGCACTGCGGCAGGGCAGAGTTGATTTTATGGCTACCAAGGGGATTGACACTCTCGTTCTTGAAGTAGATGTGCGCCGGAGTGTCGAGAGCCTCCTCAAGTCCGTAGGCACGCACAAGCGGAGTGGATCGATAGAACTTATACTTATCCCTCACCTCTTCGGGGATATCTATCCATGCATGCTCCATGTCGAGCTCCTGCTTGGCACATTCGGCAGCGAAGATATGACTGAGGTCGTCTGCTGTGAGAGCCTCGTGAGTGGCAGGATTAAGCGGTGGCAACGGTTTGTTCACCATATCCGCCTGGATATTATACCACTGTTCGGGAATCTGGTTTTCATCCAGAATAAATTTCTTTTGTCTTGACATATATATTATATTTAATTATCTAAATCGGCTGCAAATTTACCACTTTTTCGTCTTAATACAAAATAAATTGCAAATTATTTTGCTATGTCTATAAAAATATGTAACTTTGTGCCGAAAATATTCATAAATTATGGACATAACCGAAAGATTTTTAAACTACACCAAGTTTGACACCCAGTCGGCAGAAGACAGTTCGACCGTCCCCAGTACCGACAAGCAACTCGTGTTTGCCGAGTATCTAAAGAAGGAGCTCGTACGCGAGGGATTTGATGACGTGAAGCTCGACGACAAGGGCTATCTCTATGCCACACTCAAGTCGAACATGGGCAAACAGAAAGTGCCCACCATCGGATTCATCAGTCATTACGACACCAGTCCCGACTGCTCGGGAGCCGACATTAAGGCAAATATCGTCAAAAACTACGACGGCAGTGACATCCTTCTCTCTGAGGGGATCATCTCCTCTCCGAAGAAATTCCCCGAACTGCTTAACCACATCGGCGAGGACCTCATCGTCACCGACGGTCACACACTTCTCGGTGCCGACGACAAGGCTGGCATTGCCGAGATTATCCAGGCGATGTGCTATCTGCGCGACCACAAGGAGATTAAGCACGGCGACATCCGCGTGGCATTCAATCCCGACGAGGAAATCGGTATGGGAGCCCACCACTTCGATGTGGAGCGATTCGGATGTGAATGGGCATACACCATGGACGGAGGCGACTTGGGCGAGTTGGAATACGAGAACTTCAATGCTGCCTCAGCCAAAATCACCATCCACGGAGTGAGCGTTCACCCCGGATATGCCAAGGGCAAGATGATTAACGCCAACCGACTGGCGGTGGAATTTGCCTCAATGCTGCCTGCCGAAGAGACTCCCGAGACAACCGAGGGCTACGAGGGATTCTTCCACCTGCTCGGAATGAACACCAATACCGAGAAGGCTCAGCTCACATACATCATTCGCGACCACGACCGCGACAAGTTTGAGGCACGCAAGCGACTGATGGCAGAGTGTGCCAAGAAGATGAACATGGAATACGGTGAGGGAACTGTTGACTGCGAGATCAAGGACCAGTACTACAACATGAAGGAGAAGATTGAGCCCAACATGCACGTCATCGACATTGTATTGAAGGCTATGCAGGAATGTGGAGTGCGTCCTAAGGTGCAACCTATTCGCGGCGGCACCGACGGTGCTCAACTGAGTTTCAAGGGTCTGCCCTGCCCCAACATCTTCGCAGGAGGCGTCAACTTCCACGGACCTTACGAATTCGTAAGCATTCAGTCGATGCAGAAGGCAATGGACGTAATCATCAAGATTTGTGAGATAACGGCGGGATTTAATGATTAATTAGGAATTAGGAATGAGGAATTAGGAATGAAATGCCCATGCGCAGCCAATTCCTCATTCCTAATTCCTCATTCCTAATTCCTAATTCCTCATTCCTAATTCCTATTTGTTCCCCTCAAGGTCCTCAATCGTGGCTTTCAGTGCATCGATTTCCATCTGATACATCTCCTGAATGCCCTGTACATCGGGTTCTTTCTTCCATTTCGTCTTACCGATATTCAACGTCAGTCCCACCTCGATGTTGAGTGAGTGGTCGTGGCGTGTCTTTCCTGTGACTTCGGATATATTGCCATAACTCTCACTGCCACGATAGTTGAGGTCGATGTTAAGGTCGAGACGCTTTGACAGACGGAACTTGTTGACCACACCCGCACTCACTCCGAGCAACGCAGGAGAGCCAAGCGACATACCGCCACCAACGTAGGGCACAAGATTATACACCCTCTTGGCATTATATCCGCATAGGATGGTGCTCAGATTGAACATCACCTGCTCCTCAACAGCCTTTGCCCTGAAGGCATTAAACTTCGTCCGCACTCCTATTGAGGGCGAGAACCACTTACCTATTGCCATCGACATACCTACTTTGTCAAACTTGGGCATCGTGGCAGAGGCCTCAACAAACCAGTTTGTCCAGAAACCATTGGTGACAACGGTGTATTTCTTTCCAGCCAATGCCGACATACCATCGTCAAGAGTTATGTCGTCCTGGGCATAGGCACCGGCAGTCATCGCTGCCATTGCCAATATCATAAAAATCTTTTTCATTCCTAATCCCTAATTTCTAATTTAACAATTGTTCAATGTCCCTCTGTGGCAGGATACATAATATCGCCTTGCCGTCGGGGGTATAGTTCACGTTTGATGACGCGAAGAGATCGTTGACAAGCGTTTCCATCTCGTCGTTGCCAAGCACCTCGCCATAGGTGACAGCCGAACGGCGCGCCATACCCAATGCCAATGTGCTGTGTATATCCATTGCCGATGTGCACCCTTTCTCCACCGCATCAGCCACAATCTCCTGAAGCAGGGCAACACTGTCGATAGCCTCCAATCCCGCAGGCACGCCATTCACCGAAAAACTGTTGCCGCCAAGATCGGTAAGGTCGAATCCCACCTTCTGCAGATAGGGCAGCAACTTCACCACCATCACCTTGGCAGAGGGGGCAAACTGCACCACCTCAGGAAACAAGACCTTCTGCGTGCGCGACGTCTCCTGTTCCATCTGTTGCATGAAACGTTCGTAGCGTATGCGGATGTCGGCACGGTTTTGGTCGATTATCATAAGTCCCGACTTTACCGCCGTCATCACATACTTGCCCTTATATTGATAGTGACTCGGCGAACGCTCGTCGAGGGTAGTGCCAATCTTCGACTGCACCACACCCCCTGTCATTTCTGAATATACCCCACTCGACTCAAACAAATCCGCAGATGACTCCTGATCCGCTACCTCAGGCATATCTCCTGAGCGCAGTCCCTTGTATAGTTCCTCCCATTGGTCAATCACCTTCTCCTTGTGTGATGAAGAGGATGTCTCGAACGGGTTGAACGACGGGTTATATTGAGGACGTGGCGGAGCGATGTTCACCGAGGGGTCGTAGAGCGGTATCTCGGGTTGTCCCTCTGTGTCGAAATCTATCGACGGTATCTCGCAGAACTTTCCAATACTGTCGTTGACAGCCGCCGTAAGTATCTGCCATATTGCCTGTTCGTTCTCGAATTTTATCTCTGTCTTTGTGGGATGTATGTTCACGTCGATGTCTCCTGCAGGCACGGTGAAATACACGAAGTACGGCACCTGTGTGCCCACGGCAATCATGCGCTCGAAGGCATTCATCACCGCCTTATGAAAATAGGAGTGCTTCATGTATCTGCCATTGACGAAGAAATACTGCTGCACACCCTTCTTCTTCGCCGATTCCGGTTTGCCTACAAATCCCGTAATACTGCACATGGATGTCTCCACCTCAATAGGCAGCAGGTCGTGATTAAGCCTCTTGCCAAATACGTCCACAATACGCTGGCGCAATGTGCCGGCATGCAGGTTCATCATCTCCTGACCGTTGCTGTGCATCGTGAACGAGATCTCGGGATATACCAGTACTATGCGCTCAAAGGCAGTCATGATGTTATTGAGCTCGGTGGCATTGCTCTTGAGGAACTTCCTTCGTGCCGGCACGTTGAAGAACAGGTTTTCTATCTTGAAATTACTGCCTACGGGACATGCCACGGGTTCCTGTCCTGTCACCTTCGTTCCTTCAAGAGTGAGCAACGTTCCGATCTCGCGGTCAGCCATACGTGTGCGCAGTTCCACCTGTGCCACGGCTGCAATAGAGGCAAGAGCCTCACCACGGAATCCCATGGTGTGGAGGTCGAAGAGGTCGGCTGCCTGCCTTATCTTCGACGTGGCATGGCGTTCGAATGCCAGTCGGGCATCGGTGTCCGACATGCCCTTTCCATCATCGATCACCTGTATCATCGTTCTTCCCGCGTCAACCACCAACACATTGATTGTCTTGGCACCAGCGTCAACAGCATTCTCCACGAGTTCCTTGATCACCGATGCCGGGCGCTGTATCACCTCGCCCGCCGCAATCTGGTTGGCCACTGAGTCGGGCAGCAACTGTATTATATCGCTCATAAAAAAGAACTTTAATTCTTTAATCTTTTAATTATTTAATTTCGCAAAGCGATTTAATTCTTCAGCTCCCTCTTCGGTGCTTGTCGCTTCTTTTCCTCTTTGAGTTCAGTGCCCTCCTTCTTGCCTCGCCAATTAAAGATGTCCTCCTTGTTGAGCGGGCGCACATAGTCAAACCATGCATAGTTAGGAAGGAAATACTTGTCGGGGGGCACCTGTGTCATCGGATAGAGCACGCCCTCGGCCTTGGGCATCCATATACGCTTCATCTGCTGGTTCTCGAGGAACATACGCATGTCGCTTGTCTCAGTATAGTTGAGTCCGATGAGCGTACTGTCCTTATCGTCGATGGGGTAATACACTATCAGCACATTATCCTTGGCGCGACTCTGCCTTATCTCGCCATTCTCGAAATAGGCGAACATCTCCTTCGACGAGCACTGGTTGAAGTGAATTGAGTCGGAAAGCTGCTGCACCGACAGGCACTGACCGATGACATGGGCACGGTTGATGGTGGAATCCTTCATGTACACGTTGATCACCTCACCAAGCAACTGCTGGCTCTGGTTCCATACTATGGGGTCCTTATACATCGTCATACACGAGTCGAGCGAGTTATACACGAGAGAGTCGCACACTGCCTGCACATCAACCCTGTAAGCTCTCACCTTATTATATGCATGTATCTTGCGATATACCGAGTCGGTATTGATGTTGAATGTGAATATCTTAAACGTGTCGGCATGCATGAAGAGAGTGTCCTTCTGCGAGTAGTCGATAGCCACCGCCTTCTTGGTTGCCATGGCATATCCCTTCTCGTCGTCATAGTAGCAGTAGTCGCCCGTGAACATATTCTTGTTGAGCGAATCGGTGTATATCACGTTGTTGAACGCCTCGCTCACTCCCGTCTTACTGTCGTAGAACACACTGTCGCCCACCATCGTCTTTCCCTCGTCCTTCATCACCGAGCGTCCATATAATTCTGATTTCTCTGTCTCTGTGTTATAATATCCGTCCTCGGTGTATATCTTGCTGGTCTTGGATGTGATGTTCGACGGACCTAAGACGTGTGCCATGTGCGTATCGGTATTATAATATAAGGTGTCTGACATGAGGAAGAATTTCTTGTCCTTCAGTCGCACGTCGTAGTTGAACAGTGCCTGATGGGTGTCGGTGTGATATTCGCCCCAGTCAGATGTTAGCGTACTGGTGTTATCAACCAACTTACCACCCTCAAAGAAATATCCCACGTTATACATACGGTCGTAGTTGAGCGAGTCGGTGTAGAGCGTTGACTTGCGGTGTTTCAGCACCACATTGTATCGTGCTATGGCCATCTCGTCGTTACCGTCGTAATAGGCATAGTCGCTGAAGAGCGATAGTGTGTCGCCCTGATACATTTTCACATTGCCGAAAGCCTCAAAGGAGTTGCTGGCCTCATAGAAATGCGCACTGTCGCAGAACAGCTTTGCACCGTTATGCGTGAAGTGCACCTTGCCGTTGAGTATCTGTGCGTCGGGCATCTTCATCTGGTCGTAGTGGAGCACGTCGGCATGCACAAGATACACTCTCTGTGCATCCTGCTTGCGCTCCGTCCGTGCTCTCTGCCTGCCCTTTGCCGACTTACCACGGCGTCCCGACTGAGCCAACAGGCTCAGTCCGAAGAGGCACAGTACAGCGAACAGCACCACCCTATATCCGTTTGTCCTATGACGATTATCTTTCAATTTCGTTGGCTATTTTGTTAATAATTAAGAATTAAAAATTAAAAGAAATAGCTTCACTGCACTGTTTTCTTCAGCAAAACATTTTTTCTTAATTCTTAATTCCTAATTCCTAATTCCTAATCCACCCTTGGTACTCAAACTTGCAGTCCCTGTAGCGGTCGTTGATTCTTACGTATGTGGCCTTTATCTTGTCGCACACCCACTGATGCAGTTTCTCCATCCTGCGCTTGTTTTCCACCACGGCTTTCATCACCTGGAAATCCTCGGTGATGGTGGCCTTGTGACCCTCCACACGGTTCTTCAGTTTGGCGATGGCACACATGGTCTTACCACGGGCGTTGATCATCTGGAATGGAGCCGAGATACCGCCAATTTTGAGAGTGTCGATGGCCCTTGCCACTTCTGGCGGCAGTTCGTCCATCTTGAATCTCGATGTACGCGACATGTCCTTCACGTTTGCCATGAGTCCCTTGTTGGCTCGTGTGTCCTTGTCATCCGAGATATAAGACGCTCCTTCGTCAAATGTGAACTTATCATTGAGGATGTCCATGCGGATAGAGTCGAGACGTGCCAATGACTTGGTGATTGAAGAGTCGGACACCTGTGGTTTGATCAGGATGTGACGGCAGTTGATCTTGTCGCCACGCTTGTCGATAAGTTGGATGATATGAAAACCAAACTCCGACTCCACGATCTTCGACACCTTCTGAGGGTCGGTCAGGTTGAATGCCACATTGGCGAATGCAGGGTCGAGAGTGCCTCGTCCCGTATATCCGAGTTCACCTCCCTGACGAGCCGAACCTGGATCTTCGCTATAGAGGCGTGCTAATGTTGAGAACTGCGTCTCGCCCTTGGTCACACGGTCGGTAAACTCGCGCAACTGGTCTTTCACACGATTGATTTCCTCCTGCTCAATCTTCGGTGTTTGGGTGATTATCTGCACCTCCACCTCTGTCGGCACAAAGGGAATACTATCCTCGGGCAGGTTTTTGAAGAATCTGCGCACCTCAGCCGGTGTGACCGAGATGTCCTTCACAAGTGCCTTGCGCATCTCCTCCGCCATCTTGCGGTCGCGCATAGTGTCGTGCAATTCGTTGCGCATCTGCGCGATGCTCTGCTTCTTGTATTCCTCCAGTTTCTCCTTCGAACCCACCATCTGGGTCCAATAGCTTATCTGGGCTTCCACCTCCTGCATGATTTCCGATTCGGTCACCTCAATACTGTCGATGGCAGCCTGATGCAGGAAGAGTTTCTGCACTGCTATCTGCTCGGGGATGACACAGTCGGGGTCGCCATTCCATTTGGCGCCCTCCTGCTCAGCCTGCAGCCGTGCCTCCTCGACATCCGACTTGAGAATGGCCTCGTCGCCAACGACCCATATCACCTCATCCACGACACTCTTCTCGACAATCTCAGGAGTCTCTACTTTCGTGGAATCCTCGTTTTTCTTCTCTTCCGTCTGCTGGTCCTGCGCCATAGTGCACAGTCCTGCCAAAGGCAGCATGACCATCAAGGCGATGCGGAATCTGTTTGTTGCTTTCATGTATGTCAATTATGTTTGTTTACAGTCTTCAATACTTCGTCGTTTATCACCACGTCATAGCGTTTGCGCAGTGCTGCCACCCATTGCTTCTCCAGTTCGTCCTGCCAGTCGGCTGTGACGGCGGCTCTAACCTCCTCAAACTTCTTCTTTCCGTAGCGTTTCCTGCGGTATTTCTTATACCATTTCATCTGACCGACAGAGTCGGCAGCAGCCTTCTCCCACACCTCGCGGTTGCTCACCTCAAAGAGCAGCAGCCCGTCGTGGTATTCCTGTATCAGATATTTCATAGCCTCGTCGGCTTTGGCGAGAGAGTCAGCTCTCTGCTGCATCACCTCGGCGGCAGTGAGTCGCCCGTCGGACGATTTCACCATCTCGCCCACCTTGCGCATGGCAATGGCATCGCGCAGGTTGCGCTTCTCTATAAAAGTTATAATGTTCGCGCGCAGCGAGTCGTATGGTTCGAGTTGCTTGCGGTCGGTCATCTTCACTATGTGATAACCCACCGGCGAGAGGAACGGCTTGCTTGTCTCTCCCTTGTTGAGGGCGAATGCCACATCCTCGAATTCCTTGAGAGTCTGCCCTGTGCATATCCACGGCAACATACCTCCTCGCTTTGCCGATCCTGGGTCTTGGGAGAATCTCGTTGCAAGGTCGGCAAAATCCTCGCCTCGCTGCAGACAGGCATATATCGAGTCTATCCTCTGCTTTGCCGAGTCCTGAGCCTCACTACTTGCCTTCTGAGCCAACCTCAGCAATATGTGTGCAGGGCGGATAAGCCCCCTATCGCCTATCATCTTCAGTCGGTCATCGTATATCCTTCGCGCCTCGTTCTCCACGTCCTCGGATGTCACGATAGTGGGTCTCACCTGTTGGTCGCGGTATTTGGCAAACTCGGCCTTGAACGATGCGAGCGTGTCAAGACGTGCATCGAGGGCGGCTGCAACCTTGAGTTTATAGTTTACAAACAGAGGAACATACTGCTCTACCGACGTCTTCTCGATTACGTCGTCGCCGTTGTTCTTATTATAAGAATACTCAAACTCCGACCTAGTGACGTTCTGGCCATTTACGGTCATCACCACGGGGTCGGATGTTTGTGCCCCCACCGTGGCGGCAAAGGCACATAATATGCTAATCAGCGATTTTCTCATTCTTCACTCTTCATTCTTCATTCTTCACTTATCAGTTGTTCGGACGAGAGTAGTTAGGAGCCTCGCTTGTGATCGAGATATCGTGCGGATGGCTCTCAAGCACACCGGCATTTGTGATGCGTGTGAACTTGGCATCGTGCAACTTCTCGATGTTGGCAGCTCCGCAATATCCCATACCCGAGCGCAATCCACCAATGAGCTGATAGATAACCTCCTGCACGGTTCCCTTATAAGGCACACGTCCGGCGATACCCTCGGGCACGAGCTTCTTCACGTCCTTGGTGTCGCTCTGGAAGTAGCGGTCCTTCGAACCGTTCTTCTGCTCCATGGCCTCAAGCGAACCCATACCGCGGTAGCTCTTAAACTTACGTCCGTTGAAGATGATGGTCTCACCGGGACTCTCCTCTGTTCCGGCAACGAGCGAACCGATCATAACTGAGCTTCCACCGGCTGCCAATGCCTTGACAATGTCGCCCGAATAGCGCAATCCACCGTCGGCTATCAATGGAACACCAGTGCCCTTCAATGCGCTATAAACATCATATACGGCACTCAACTGGGGCACACCCACACCGGCAACAACACGAGTGGTGCAGATAGAACCCGGACCGATACCTACCTTCACGGCGTCGGCACCGTTTTCCACGAGCATCTTGGCAGCCTCGCCCGTAGCCACATTACCCACAACGATATCCACCTTGGGGAATGAGGCCTTAGCCTCAACAAGCTTCTCGATCACCGACTTCGAATGTCCGTGGGCAGTGTCGATGATTATGGCGTCGGCACCGGCATCCACGAGAGCCTGCATACGGTCGAGCGTATCCACTGTCACGCCCACTCCGGCAGCCACTCTAAGTCGGCCCTTGGCGTCCTTGCAAGCCATAGGCTTGTCCTTGGCCTTGGTGATGTCCTTATATGTGATGAGTCCCACGAGGTGGTTGTCCTTATCCACCACGGGCAGTTTCTCTATCTTGTTTTCCTGCAGTATCTGAGCTGCGTCACTCAGGTCGGTCTGCTGATGAGTGGTGACGAGGTTGTCCTTCGACATCACGTCATCCACCTTCTTGTCGAGATGACGCTCAAAGCGCAAGTCGCGGTTGGTTACGATACCCACTAGATGATTGTCGTCGTCAACAACGGGAATACCTCCAATATGATATTCGGCCATCATGTCGAGAGCATCCTTCACAGTAGAGCCGCGGCGAATGGTGACGGGATCGTAGATCATACCGTTCTCGGCACGCTTAACGATAGCCACCTGTCGGGCCTGCTCCTCGATAGTCATGTTCTTGTGGATAACACCTATACCACCCTCACGTGCAATGGCAATAGCCATTTGCGACTCGGTCACGGTGTCCATAGCCGCTGTGACGAATGGCACGTTTAGCGGGATGTTACGAGAGAACATGGTTTTCAACTCTACCGTTCTCGGCAGTACCTCTGAATAAGCTGGGATTAACAGGACGTCGTCGAATGTCAGTCCGTCCATTACGATTTTATCTGCAATAAATGATGACATATTGTTGTACTTTTAATTTTATTGCGTGCAAATTTACTGCTTTTTTCTCATATATTCGGTGCAATACCGACAAAATCTCGAATAATTAACACGATTTAACCGCCCAAGCCCCATTTCCGTCACCTTTTCACCTAATATTTATTAAGCGCAACCCTCTTAGAACTCTATATGCCTTGGCATTCAATCTCTATCATGAACCGGAATTCTCTTTTACTCTTTATCTCTGTGGTAAATAATTATTTTAGTTTAATAATGTCCTTCCACCTCGTCGTGGGATTGCCACTGCGAAAATCGTGACGAATGGCATTGGCAAAGACATCGGCCTTGCCTGTCTCTTTGTTTGCGTGGTATTGCTGCGCCCCAAGAACTACGGTTTCTGTGCCATAGATACGGTTCACGCGGTCGATGGCCTCGTCGAGGCAACGCAATCGGGCGTATTTCTCGGGAGCTATGTCGAAGAGGTCGTGCTGCACAGGTGTGTCGGGCGTAATACCCATCACTATCACTCCTGCCTTCTTGTATTTATATCCAGGGATAAAGATGGTTGCGAGGGCTTCCTTGGCGGCTTGCACGATGGTCACTGTGGAATTGGAGGGGGTGGCGAGCGTCACCTCGGCAAAGTTGGAGTACTGAGGCAGGTCTTCGCGGAAGAAGTTGGTGTGGGCGAATACCGCCACCACTGCAGCGACGGATTTCTGCGCCCTGAGCTTCTCGGCACAGCGTGCAGCATAGTTGGAGACATGCGTGGAGAGTGTGTCAAGGTCGGCCACCATACCATTGAAACTGCGACTGGTGCAGATGCTCTTCTTGGCGGCATATTCCTCGTCGGGCACGCAGTCCTGCCCATTGAGTTCAGCCCATGTGCGCCATATAGTGACGTTTCGGAAGGTGGCATTTATCCAGTCACCATGGAGGGCTGAGAAGTCGTATGCCGTCTTCACTCCCACATTTGCCAGTCGGGCGGCATAGCGGCGGCCCACTCCCCACACCTCGTCCACGGGATATAGCCGGAGTGCCTTCTGCCTCTTCTCGTCGGTGTCGATTAGGCAGCAATGGTTATATCCCGCCACCTTCTTGGCGAAATGACTCGCCACCTTGGCAAGGGTCTTGTTGGGGGCTATACCGATACTTACGGGCATGCCCACCCACTGCTTGATTTTCTTGTGCAACTGCTCGCCCCACTCCTTGAGATTGACATTATCCGTGTCGGGGAATTTCACAAAGCACTCGTCTATACTGTATCTGAAATACGAGGGAGCCTCTTGGAGGATGATATCCACCACCCTACCCGTCATCTCGCCATATAGTTCGTAGTTGGATGAGAACACGGCAATCTTCTGTCCGGGAAACATCTGTTCCAACTGAAAGTAGGGTGTCCCTGCCTTTATGCCCATAGCCTTCGCCTCATTACTACGAGCCACCACGCAACCGTCGTTGTTGCTGAGCACGACAACAGGTTTGCCCTCCAAATCCGGACGGAACACTCGCTCGCACGACACGTAGCAGTTGTCGCAGTCTATGATACCATACATCGCCATATTTTTTTTGAAGGAGTTAAATTGTCTCAAACGTGCGGATAAGGTGCACCACCACTCCCCACACCTCGAATGTGTCACCAGCCTCCACGCGGAACACTGGGTAATCCTTGTTGGCAGGGCGCAGTTCCACATACCCCTCACTCTTATGCGTTAGGTCAAGATATTTGATAGTAAACTCCCCATTCCAGAAAGCCACCACTATCGACCCGCTATGCGGTTGCACAGCCCTGTCGATTATCACCCTGTCGCCGTCGAATATCCCTGCGTCCTTCATCGAGTCGCCTATGACATCACCGAAGAACGTTGCCTCGGGATGGCGTATGAAGTCGCGGTTGAAGTCGAGCCGCTCGTGCTTATAGTCGTCGGCGGGCGACGGGAATCCCGCCACCACTGCCGCATGTTCCAGTTCGAGTCGCGAGGAGAAGTCTCCCCCTATTATTCTTATATTTCCCATAACATTTGCTATTTGGGCTGCGAAGTTAGAAAAAAAAATCGAGAAAGCCAAAAGAATTAAAGAAAACTATCTAAAAATATATTATTGCCTGCATTTTGGGGGGATAGCGAGTATGGGGATAGACGGCTCACGGCCTGCTGGCAAAGAAGGAATGGCTATAAGTGAAAAGGGACAATGGAATTATATCCCATTGCCCCTCAACTACTTATCGAAATTGTTTATTATCCTGTCAGACTATTGAACAATTTTTTTCCCGTTATTGATAATCAGGCCTTTCTTGTTACCCTTAACCACTTGGCCACCGAGGTTGTAGCTCCTGCCATTCTTGCTCTCTGCCTTCAACTCGTTAATTCCAGTGGCAGTATCCTTGGTGACGGGACACGTGAATGCGGGAAGATAGTCGCCACCATTAAATATTACACCGTCGAACTTAATCTCAGTGTTATCTGCCAATGTCTCATCTGCCTTAACTTTGAATGACAGGAGAACACCATCCTTGAGGTTCTTTAACTTCATGTGGAAGATAGTCAACTTAGCATGTTTTTCATCAGCAAAGTACTCAGACTTTACATGTGAAGACAATGCACTTGAGCCAAGGGTAAATGCTTCTTCGTCGCCATCCTCGTTGGCTGTCTTGACAAAAGAAAGACCTTCAGGAAGAAAAACCTCCATATTGTATCCAGAACGCTCAACTGTGCTTGAGTAGTTTACTACTACCTCAGCTTCATCACCAGGAGCTATTGTGATTGGATCAACAGTCAGAGTTTCCTGTGCATTTGCTGCAGAGCTGCTGAAAATCATTGCGGCAGCAACTGCAAATGTAGATGTAATCTTACTTAATACTTTCATAGTTCTAATTTTTATTCTGCTTCATTATATTTCACGATTACGGCATAGATATCATTGATGTTGATTACACCATCTCCATCAACATCGCATACGCTTTCATAAATGCCCGACTCGTAAGATGTCAATACTGCATATACGTCATTAATATTCCACACTCCGTCGCCAGTGGGGTCAGTCACAGTCTTAATCTTCACATTGATATCGCTCTTCACATCGAATGATATACCCGAAGTATTGGACACTTCAAAGTCGGAGATAGTAATGACATCCTCCATCACTTTGTCAGCAACAAGGTTTAGAGTGAAGAGGGTGCCTTCGTGGCCTTGAATGACATCGCCCACGATTGACTCGACGAGAAGGAGATACTTGTTTGTCTCTCCAGATATCGGTTCAAAGGAATATGACACGTTGTCCGACACACGGCTGCTTAATGTCACCTTTTCGCCTTCCTCTACAGGACTAACACCCTCAGGAAGAGTGACAATAGCCTGGAAGTTGGCTATCTCGATGTTGTTGTTAAGTGCCACACCTACCTGTATGGAAGTGTTGGGACGCGTGACAATCTCGTCGCTATCGGCAGTAGCATTGCCAATCTGTGCACTAACTGCCACAGCCACGTCAGCCATCTTGATTGCCACAGCAGGTTCTGCCGTACCGTTGCTTCCTACTATCCCCTTGATAAGGATAGCCTCATTTGAACCGGTGAATGTAGGATCAGCTTCCACCTCGATTGTCATAATCGAACCACGTGAGCCCGAAATGGCAGAAGAAGCTATTGTTGATGATTTGCTAAGAAGTCCACACTTGTACGAACCATTGGGAAATAGGTTGAACATCGGAGTGTGGCTATTCTTCGTGACACGATTTGTCTCATTGTCATAAGCAAAACTGTTGTCAACATACTTGATGCCATCCTGGAATGTCAGTTCAAACTGAAGTGAAGTTATAGGGTCGTCATTGTCGAGAATGATCTTCACCTGCTGAGTTTCACCCGGGGCAATCATGAACGGCTCGATGTAGAGTCTGTTGTCGGCGAAGGATGTCAAGCAACCCATCGCGAGCAGTGCCACTACAGCCGTGAGCCGTGACACGATACTCTTATGGAACTTGTTCGAAATATTCTTCATAATTTGCAATTCTTAGATAAATATAATAATGTGATGTAGTTATTAACACGCCCTATCCCTATCAAAAGATGGCATTACGGTGGCAGCAGAAAAAACTGCCACCGCACTCGCCTATTGATAATAACAGGGAAATCGAATTACTTGTTACTTACAACCTTCTTTGCTCCGTTCTCACCCTTGATGATGTTGATGCCTTTCTTAACAGTCTTCATCACCTGACCACCTACAGAGTAGATGCGCTCCTTCATAGAGGCAGCCTCGATACTCTCGATGCCGGTGAGGTGGACATAACGGTCGCTATTCACCTCGTAGCAGTTACCCTTAGAGTCGGAGAAGATGACATTGTCAACTGTTATTTCTCCTCCATTATAGTCACTGCCAACCTCTACGTCGATGAGGATGAGAGCTCCATTGTTGCCGATGAACGCGTTGTTCTCTACAGTAGAGGCAACAAGGCGGTATGTTCCGCCGGCAATCTCGTTGGCTAGCAGGTCGTGACCATTGGCACGATCGGTGAGGCTCTGACCTGCGAGTTTCATGCCCTGAGGCAGAGTGATGTCGAGTTGGCCTGCTGCAAATGCAAGGTTGTTGTCGAGGCTGATAGCCATGCGTACGGTCTTGCCGAAGATTGTGGTCTCCTCAGACTGGTTAGCGACAGTGAGCTGAACTTCTGTCTCGGCATTGCCTCGGAGTGATGCTCTCTCGGGCTCAGGCAGTATATAGTCTGACTTGAAGATGATGTTGGAGATACATGTGAGGTCACCAACGTTGAACTTCTTGTCAACATTAACATCACCACCGTATGCCTTGGCCTCCTCGATATCGGCAAACTTCTTGGCTTGGAGAATCCAACTGCGAACCTCGTCGTAGTCTGAAACGTTGACTTCGCCATCGTTGTTGGCGTCACCCTGGATGTATGCCTTCTCCACAGCCAAGGTCTCGAGAGCCTTTGCATCCTCAATGAGTTGGAGCAGAGTTGACTCGATAAGGTCGAAGCCCTTGGCATTATCCACAAAGTCAATCCATTCAAAATCTACTGTGGCACCTGTAAGAATGTCCGTACGAACATAACCATACTCGGCATATGAGATGTATGTAGCAACACTTGACTCGGCGGTTACCAATCGAGTAAGCTCAGCGTTAATCTCAGTTCTTGTGGTTCTGCCATAATTTCTGCCGTCAATAGCTTCTTCAGCAATTGATTTAGCGTTTGCAAACTCTCTTGAATAAACGCCAGCCTGAGCAATCTTCACATCACGCTCATACTGCTTGATATTGCTGCTTATACTATTGTAGTTACTATTATAAGAGGTCTCGTCAGCATCAGTCAACTTGGATACTCTGTTGTTGAGCTTGTTAATCTCGTCATTAATCTTCTGTTGGTAGCTAATATAATAGTAGTGGTAGTAGTTAGCCTCAATCGCATAGCCCTTAACCTCGTTGTATGCTGTCTCGAGCTGGCTGTTCAAGCCGCCTTCGCCGTTGAGTTTAGCGATAACACGAGCGTAAATCTCGGTATCCTTAACGCAAGCATCATATTCTGGCTTAACCTTGTTGTTGAGGGCGGCAATATCGGCAGCGAGGTTGTCATAGTCGAAGATGAGATTGTCCTTGTAGAAGGAAACAGAACCTGCATAGCCTTCAAACAGACCGTTGGTAATATCAAGACCATCCTTGAGTGATGCATAATCAGCATTATAACCCTTGAGGTCTTCGGGATAAGCCTTGAGCATGGCGTCGATGTCATTGAGAGCCTTTGTGACCTCAGCTTGTGCAGTCTGAACAGCAGCAATAGCCTCTGCCTCAACATTACCTTCCTTGTCATAGCCGGCAATGAGTTCGTTACCTGTAGCAAAGATGTCTGAAGCCAAACCAATCAGACCACTCTTGAACTTCGTGAACGAACCAAGTTTTTCGGCATCTGTCAGTTTGTTCCATCCAGTTTGCATAGTGCTGCGCTGTCCATAAAGGCCATCGATAGCGTCCTCATATGTCTTGAGATCGCCGAGTTTGTCGGCCGGCGTAACGGCAGCAAGCTTGTTGTAGTGCTCCTTAACCTTGTCAATTTCTATGCCGAGCAATGAGAACTCTGCGTCAATAGCGTCCACCTGAAGTGATGCAAGGTCAGTAGATAACTTGTCTGTGTAAGTCTTAACCTCTGTCTTAAGGGCTACATGACCGCCTGCCTCAGCATTCTTAGCTTCAAATTCGTCCAATTCGTCGCCAATTTTGTCGAGACGGGTTGAAATAGTGTTACCTGGATGGTGTGTAACATAGAGTTCAAAGAGTTCACCTGCGGTGATGGTATAGTTTCGGTCGGCATTGTTGAGCATATCAACAATAGCCTTCTGTGCATCAGCATCGGCAGTGTTGTTAGTTGACTCAGTCTTCGCGTCAATCCATGTCTTTGAGTTCTTGCCGTCATACTTATAGTTGTCAAGAGGATTGCTCCATTTGGCGAGGTAGTCAACCTTGTCGGTATTAGCAAGGAGGTCATTCCAAGTATTGTTTGCCTCTGTATATGTTTCTGCATAGAGATCCTCAAGAGCCGAAATGTATTTATTCTTGTCGTCAAGCACAAACTTGGTGCTGATGTCATTCTTTTCACTTGTGTAAAGGTCTGCGATAGTCTTGGCGAGAACAGCGAACTGGGCGTCTGCAGCGTTGTTTTTGCCAGTAGATACCAGACCGTCGAGCTCACTTGCAAATCGACCTACCTTAGCATTGGCAGCAGTGTTGACGTATTCGTCGATCTTGACGGCAAACTCTGGGTCGATACCTGCCTTGTCCTCTGTGAAAGAAACATTCACGCCGTCAGTAATCTCGGCCTTGAGGCTTGCGGCCTTCTGTGCCTCGGCGATGAGGTCTTTCGCACCCTTAAGATAGTTGGCGTTGAGGACAGACTTGTCGTAGCCCTTGATGGCATACTCGGCGAGAACAACCTTCTCGACGGCATCCTTGATATTCTGGATGTGCTTGTCATAGGCAGCACTGTTGACACCACTGCGATAACTGTCGAGGTTGGCAAGAATCTGGCTCGCATAGTCTTTCGCTCCTGTTTCGCCTGCATTTTTGATGAACGAGGTATTGTCGAAAACAGAAGGATCAGCTTCTTCGGTTGTGCCGTGGTTGGCCTTGTCGAGAGCATCCTGTTCGTCATCAAGCAACTGGCGGAGCTTGTCTGCATAGCTATATATCTTCTTATGAGTGTCAATCATGGCTTGTGAGTTCATAATCTCCTTGGTGTCGGCATTCTTGATCTTGCTGAATGCCTCGAGAGATGTGATGGCAGCGTCAAATTGTGCCTTTGCCAAGTTAAACTCTGATATAAACTCATCGTGCTTCTTATTGTTGTCGGCAACAAGCACTTTCCTCCATCCGTCAACGCCATCCCACTCGTTGTAAATAGCGTTGATAGCTTCGCGAATGGATGCCTCTTCAGCTACAAAGCCATCATTCATGCTCTTTGACTTACCATTGCCCCAAGCGTCGTTGACAGACTTCTTGAAGTTGATGATGTCCTGCAGCTTGCTGTCAAGACTTGCGAGCACAGACTGCTTGTTGCTTGTCTGGTCTTTCTCTGAGATCTCGGTGTATTTTGTGTTCCAAAGTTTCTGCAAAGCAGACGCCAATCCCAACTGACTTGTATGGTTGGTATTGTTCAAGCCAAAGTTGGCGGCTACAGACTCTACATTATTCTTCAGAATAGTGACACTCTGTGAAGCGGCGGCCTTGTTGGCTACCATTGTGCCAGCTGAATAATAACCGTTGATGGCATTCACCAAGTTGGTAAGTTCTGTGTTGTAGCCAGAAATCTGATTGAGATAGAATTTCTGCGAAGCGTCGAGGTCGGCATCTGCAGTAGTGCCCTTCACTGCGTTCTCGGCAGCGGTGATAGAACCTGCGATGTCTGCTTTGAGAACATATTCGGTGGCAGGGGTTGCATCAGCCTTCATAAGCTCCTTGTAAGCGTTGAAGTTGGCCTCCTGAGCAGCAATCTTACCCTTCAGTGTCTCAATGTCCTGAGCATACTTGTTCAAGTCATTAATCACAGGAGAGAGACTTGCCACAGCAGTAGTGGCATATCCTGCCTTGTCTTTCTCGAATTCAGCCTTGGTATTGGCAATCTTCTCAGTGCTTATGCTGTTGATGCCCGACTTGATCTTCTCAAGTTCAGTTTGGAGAGCCTTCTGCTGGGCGTCGCTGTCAAGACCAGTTCCTGCGACAGACAGACCTGTAATAGCTGCAGACGAAGCTACAACGCTTGCTTCTGCCTGGGCAATGATGTTCTCGGCAGCAGCTATGTTCAGGTTCTCGTAGTAGTTTGTCTTGTTACCCTTGGCTGTGACTTCGCCTTTGTCGTTAACAGTGTCGCTATATGCTTTTACCAAAGCCTCTACTTCTGCCTTAGTCTTAGTGGTAGATATGGATTTTGCCTCTGAAATAGCATTGGTATGTTTTGCATCCTTAAGGTTCTTTGACTCATCAAGCTTTGCTTGAATAGCATCAACCTCGCCTTGGATAGTGGATTTCAGACCACCGTAAGTTCCAAGAGAGGAAGGAACATTACCATCGAGAGTAACGTCGGCATCAAGGTCCTCAAGAGTCTCAACGAGAGCGGCACGCTCATTTCTCAGTTTTGCGGCATCCTCGTATGCTGCTTTTGCAGCGGCGATGTCGGAGGTATATTTTGCGATGGCAGACGTTACGGCAGAACCGTCGAATGTGCTCTCAGCTGTCTGTCCATTCTTGTATAATGTTGCCCACTGCTGCTTCAAACCAGGAGCCTTAGTGTCGCTGTTGTCAATGAGCTTCTCTATAGCTGTAGTGGTAATATAGTCAGCTGGCTTATATGTGAATGAACCATCTGCGTATGATACCTTGTTAGCCTCGGTGATGGCAGTCTGCAAGTTTGTCTCAAGACCACTGATGGCATTAAGGGCTTTCTCGTATGCTTTTGCGTCGGCAATCTTATCAGAAGTAGCAGTCTCCAGAGCACCCAATTTGCCTTCGATATTGGTTTTGTCAGCAGAATAATCCTTTCCATCGTTGGCGATATATCCGTCAACTGTTGACTGGAGATTGCCAATCAAGGTGTTGATCTCATTAACCTTGTCGGTCTGCGGGTCAAGCTTGTAAGGCTCACCACCATACTTATTCAGGTCGTCAGTGGTCTTCTTTAGACGAGTCTTCAATGTATTGATGTCAACGACTCCCTGAGTATGATATGCTTCAAGACGGTTATAGGTGGCAGTGTAATCACTTACAACATTATTAAACTCAGACTTTGCGGGGGTAAGATATGTGCTTACAAGAGTATTTACCTTTGCTGTGGTGTTTTTGCCATCCTCGAGAGCGTTCTCCTTGAAAGCCTTAACGATGTTGTTCTGATAAACAGTGTTCAATTCGCCAAGAGCCTTTTGACGCAATGCGGCATAACCTTCAGTGGCGAGGACTTCACCAATCTTGTCAATGGCATTGTTGTATGCTGTCTCTGCCTCATTATATGCCTTGTCAAATGCAGCATTGGCATTCTTATTTTGAACGTAGATTTCGTTGTCAGCCTGTAACTTTGTAGTGTAGTTGCCCAAGTTGGCCTTAAGAGTGTTAATTCGGCTCTTAAGGTCACTTTCCTTAGTGGCATAGCCAGTGACATCAGTAACATCGAAGTTGTCGATGGCAGACTTAATGTCATTTGACTCCTTGACATCATTGTCGTATGCAGTCTTAGTGTCCTTGATGAATTCGGCATCAAAAGCATAGTTCATGGCATCTGCTGCAGAAGCAAGAGCGGCGTCGAGTTGGGATGAATAATATGCACTCAATCCGTCCTTGGCATCCCATGGCTTCTCGGCAGCTACAGCGCCAGCAACATATTCGTCAAGTTCTTTTTGGAGAGCTTCGGCTTGTGCGGCGATGGTTTCATCTTTTTTTGCCTCGTCCACCCTTGCCTGAAGGTCACTCAGCTTAGCCTTGAAATCTTCCTTCACCTTGTCGTGGTAGCCATCCTCAAGGGCAAGAATAGCCTTCGAGATACCCTGTGTAAGTTCCTGATATGCGGCCTCGTTGGCAAGAGCCACATCCGTCGTCGATTCCGCAGCTTGTGCAGAACCTCCGATAGCCGCAAGAGCGGCAACAGAAAGTGTAACTTTGTTCATAATCTGTTTGTTTTTAAATTAATAATTATGTATTTAATGTTTCTTCTCCACCTTATTTATATATTTGTGGGAGTAGGTAATGAGGCTTGAAGGCATTGGTTATCTGACAACAAGGCACACTATACTCGCTTGCAAAGTTACACATTTATTTTGAAGTCGGAATATAAACGAGGTGTCGAATGGACGAAACAGTGGGGTTATTGGATGAAGTGGCGGGATTATTGTTTCAGAAGAAAGGAGCGGGGGGGCATTGGTTAAAGAACCATTGACCGTGTTATAAGGCAAAATAATGTTAAGGCTATAAAAATTCTCAAAAAAATACATCATAACAACATTACTATTCCTCGCATAATTCCTGCTTATACGTACGAAGAAGCTGTTTGGGCAGTTGCAGGGTGAGGGTGTTCTTGTTGCCATCGAAGAGAGTCAACTTTTGTTTTGTCACGTTGATATGGTGTAGGAATTTCTGGTTTATGACAAGGCTGCGCCCCAATCTAACAAACTTACTGGGGGCATCAGAGCCAATCTGCTGTCTAATGATTTCCTCAACCTTGGATATGCCCATGGTGATAACCACCTGTATGCCGCCTATATACACTATTTTCGTGTAGTTGCCGTCGGCCAGGAGATAAGCGATGTTGTCAATGTGCAAGACGAGCAATTCATCGCGATTATTTATGAACCCCTTTATCATAATAGGTTGCAACTGTCTTTAGATAGTAAAACTGTAAAGACAAAAAGAGCGTGGAAACATCTGTTGCCCATTCCACACATCGAGGCTCTAGCACTGCCCATTTTGGTAGAACAGACAACGTCAGAGCCCACGCCGATATGATAATCATTCCACGTTAAGGAGACCTGTATAAACAATAAATCTATTACTCCCCTTTATGATAAAAGGTAGTATAATCAGTGCTTATGAGGTCTCCACGGGATGCAAAAATCACACCCGGGACATCTACCGTTGCTTAGTCCAAGACCAAAATTTCGAGATTTGCTAGATTTCGATGTGTCATGAACTTAGGTCGAGTAAACGCCTTTTATGTCTGGACATTTTCCCACCCAATACCGCTTTTACTATTCATCTGATTTTATGGTGTCCCATTAATTTCAGACTTCGGAAATAAGCACGGCATAGGCTACAGTCCGACTGCAAAGTTACAAATGTTTTTTCAAATATCAAAAGGGAAAAGGGCTTTTTTGTGTCAAATGTATAATATTTAACTACAATTAACACCACAACAAATATTCTTTTCAACCATAACTATTGATCATTGGTTGTAAGCCCTTCTATGGCTATAACTTAGTGAAATTCGTCGAGATTGACCATCAGACCGTTTGTGAGCGCCATCTCAAAGTCTAACTTGTTGCCGAAATTGATATGGTCGAAGAAATACTCACGCAGTTCGGGCGGTAGAAGCCGATTGCAGAATGTACTCTTGCCGCAACCTTGTTCGCCTATCAGAATAGGTACGCACTCATTTCCATGCATTGTGTCCATCTTCATCCAATGGGCCACTGCCGAGAAAAGCCAGATTGTGAGGAATCCCACCATCTCGTCATCCACTCCAGGAAGGCGTCGGAAAAATGCAGACACTCTGTCCTGACCATCCCATCGGGGTAAAGAATCAATGTAGTCCTTGATAGGATTAAATGACGGAATAGCCGTTGAACCGACATAGTCCTCAATAATTTTCCTTGGAGATGAATCGCCTCCAATGCCATCTTTCATGGCTTTAATCAGAAGGCTATTGAATTTCTTTGTCGTCAGTGTAGTCCATTCGTTCTCACCATGATAGCAAATCTCCACTTTGCCGTTAATCACATTACGGCGAAATCGAAAACCCTCTTCAAGAAAGGCCTCAACCTCGAAAATCATGTTTTGGTTTTTCGTAATCTCCATTAAAGGAATTTCTAACATACTTTGTGTAGCCATTTTACATAAATCTTTAATTAATAAATAAATAATTTGTTCTCAATTCGACTGCAAAGATAATACAAAAAATTCAAACTCGTATCATTTTTATCGAGAAATATTCACTTGATCATTCACTTTTAACATTTTGTCCGCTCGGCTTTAACATTTGACTAATCATCTCGTATATAAAAATGAATTTTATCATTAACACTGCACACTGCACTAATCGGGCTGAAAGCCCTGTGTTTATCGGGCTTTCACGAAGTGCAGTGTTTGCTCAGACACTGCACTAACACTACACAAATGCCTTGCTTGGCTGTGTGCAGTGTTAGTGTAGTGTTGCCGACAACACTGCACTCGCCACAACCCCTGTGTTTATAAGGGTTTCAGAGCGAAAAGTGCAGTGTGCAGTGTTATTTAACAAATTCTCTTTGTTATAGGCAAAATTCTTCTTTGTTATAGGCAAAATTCTCCAATGTACCTCCAATGATCCTCCGTTTCAAAGCCGATGCAAATTCGATGCAAATTCGATGGAAAGTCGATCAGAGAGCGGAGGAAGAGTAAAGGAACTGCATACTATTTTCTGTTTTGTTAAACGGGGACTCCTTGAAATCAAAGCCCTAGCATCTTCATATTGACTACTCTTTTATGAACGTATTGTGTAGAACATCCAACTCATTTAGGTATTCTTTAACCTGTTCACGCAATATGTTTAGTTCCTTGTCAATAACTTGCCATACCAAATCCTTTTCAACCTGTTTATAACCATGGATTAAAAAATTTCTCATTCCAATGATTTGTCTCCATGGTGTAGCAGGATGTTCTATGCAGAAATCCTTGGTTAACAGATTAGCGGCTTCTCCAATAACCATAATGTTGTAAACCACGGCATGGTATCGCATAGCATCATCAAGAAAAGAATTGAAATCACAATCACCGACATATTTAAAAACGTTATCTATTGCCTCAAGAATATCACGCAAACGTTGAGGGTCTTTTTCACTTTCTCTCATATATCAGAATTTTGTCCTGTTCCACACTATTTCTTGCAAAAGGTTTCAAAGATCCATCAGTAACGAGATCGACCTCCCGCCCGAGCAGTTCCTTTAAATCTGAATACATACCACCGAGAGTGAAAAGGCTGAAATGTTGAGTTTTGTCGGGCACAAATAAAATATCAAGGTCGCTTGTCGGCGTTTCCTCACCTCGTGAGAAAGACCCAAATATCCACGCCCTTACGACTGGTTGGGTCGCAAGATACTTTTGAATCTTTGGTATTATCACTCTTTCTGTTAATAAATTCATATCTTCTTTTTAATTTTCGCTTCAAAATTACGGATTATATTCGAAAGAGACAAGAAAAGAACGATAATATTTGTTAAAATGACAAAAACAATATTCAATGACTGCATATTTTGACAGTTATCGTCCTTTCTCAACTAACAATAGGGATATACTTTAGTCTATACCGTCATTGAAACGAATTCCATTCTGCTACATTTTAATTGTATATTAAAACGTTGCAAACGAACAAATATTATTTAGAAAAGCAATTATTAGATATTAACTCTGCAATTAACTACACTTAACAATTTCTGAAAGTTGGGTAAATGGTTGGGGATTTATCTTTAAGCAAAAAGCCAAGTAACTTGTTTCCAGTTACTTAGCTTTCAAAGTGGTACGCCTGATAGGACTCGAACCTACACGTCTGAGACACTAGATCCTAAGTCTAGCGCGTCTACCAATTCCGCCACAGGCGCGATTTGCGGGTGCAAAGGTACGACATTTTTTTTATATATCCAAATCTTTTGCCTATTATTTTGCCAAAATACTGCGGGCTGCCTCTATTATGGTGTCTTCACCACGCAGGAAATCTTCTTGCAAAAGATCAACCTTGACATCGGGGGCGATGCCAAACTCGGTGCTCAGCCCTGAGGCATCGTACATCGGACAGGCACTGAAGCGCACACTCCAACCGTTAGGGATGCTGGAGGAGAAAGGCATACCGGCTCCACCACCAGTGGCATCACCCACGACGGTTGCCAAGGGGCATTGCTTCATATACTTGACAAACTCGTTGGCGGCACTATATACGCCACGATTGGTCAATACGCACACCGGCTTGTGCCAACGGATGTTGGACGAGGGATCGAGCCACTGCTCGTCGAGAGAGGAGAAGTCGGAATGTCCCTTGCCAGTCTTGTGCTGTATATAGCCCACATGGGTGCGCTCGTTGAAGAAGCGGGCGGCAAAGCGCTCGGCGTATGTGAGATTGCCACCGCCATTGTCGCGCACGTCGATGATGAGTCCTTGGCAGAACATCAGGTTGATGAGCATCTTGTCGAGATTGCCCTCGCCCATGCCGTCAAGAAAACTCTCGTAGCGCACATAGCCTATATTGTCGTCGAGAACACGATAGGAGGCACCGGCAGCAATCTTATAGTCGGTGCCAAGATAGCGCCGATAGAGCGAGTCGCTGCTGTTGGCGGGATAGCCTTCCTTCCAAGTCCAATAGCGCGCAAGGTTTCCAGTGGAAGACAGGTTGACATGACCATCGCGCAGTTCGGCAAGCATGTCGGAGAGCACCTCGAAGAGCTGGTCGGAGTTCATGGTGGCATCAATTCGGTTGGAATAGCGCGCACGCACCTCGTTCCAGTCGAGTCCATAGGCATCACGCTTATAGTCGAAGAAGCAGTAATGCTCGTCGAGTATCTTCCACAGAGCCTCAAAGTTGCCCTGGGGAGAGTTGTCGTATTCATCCTCGTCGATACATGACGACAGACAGAGGAGTGGAATACACATTATTATATATAATAAGGAATGTTTCATGGGCGTAGGCGTTTGACAGAGAATTTCTTGACGAATCCCAACATAAAGCGATGGGAATAGATGTGAGACTTGAGATTGTTGACATGCGACTGCTGGATGTCGGCGAGATAACCGAAGCGAAGGGTTGTCTTGCTGCCGATGTTGATGTCGGCCATCAGCTGATGGCGCATGGTGGGCGACGAAATGAAGGTGGTGGGCACAACGTTATGGTCGTAGTTGCCACGATTGAATATCTCATAATATGACTGTCCGTAGTTGGGCGAGAACATCACACCGACGAGCGGCAACTGCACCTCGTAGCGCAAGGCGGCATTGCGTCCTAAGAGACGGAAACGGTAGGAAGCGGCACCCGTGGGCATAAGATTGAGCGAGAGTCGCGCCTGGGCGGGATTGTTGCTGTTGTAGGTGTTGTAGATAAATCCGAGATTGAATGCAGCCATACCACCGGCTTCAAGTGTGAGCCGGTCGGAGAGAAGACTCCAACGGCGCAGGCGACCGATGAAGAAGGTATAGTCGCCTTGCAGTTCATCCACCTGGTCGGGACGGTCGTGGACATGGGCAATGTTGGCCTGGTGCTCCATGAGGGTGTGCCAAGCGCGACCAGTGCGGGCACGGTCGGTGGTGTAGAGATAGGTGAAACCCGCGCCCGAAAAATGCTCCTGTGAGAGATAGGTGTCGAGGATATTGGTGGAGCCCACACCCACCTGATAGGTAGATGTGCGCACCACCTCCTGAGCCGTCATCGACATGGGGACGACGGCCAAGAAGAGGGATATAATCTTATATTTCATCATCTGGGAAGAGATTAAGTTGACCTATTATTTCGTCTCTCACTCTCTGTTCGCTCTTACCGGCATCGGGATCGAGATTGACTTCCTCCTCGGAATTATCACTATCCCCCTCATCCTCAGCAAGAGACTCTGGCCATCTCGTGGGCTCAAGCTCCTCGATGCTCTCTATCTGCCATGTGGTGATGCGCTTGCCCTTGGCCTTGAAGCCCTTGACGGCAATGAATTGCTCGGCATCAATCTCCATCGGTTCGCGGAAGGCATCATTGCCGCCGAAGCTTACCTTGACACGAGGATATACCTGGCACGAGAGCAGCACCTGCTTGCTCGCAGGATTGTCGCCGAGGTAGTTCTGCTTGCGCTTGGTGGCCTCCATCTCGAATCGCTTAATATAGGGATAGCCGGCATTGTCGGCATCGAAGAGCACTGCCGTCCACACCTTTGCGGGGTCGTATTTCTCGATTATGGCGATATTGTCCTCGTAGTGATTGTTGGCATCGAAGTTGGTGAGATAGTAGTCGCCGTTCTTGAGGATGACGAGTATCTGGTCGTCGTCGTAGAACTCGCCAAGCAACGTGCCGTGCTCGTCATAGTTGAGACGGTTGACATCGGGGTCGAACCACACCTTGCGTCCGCCGAGGGTGGAATGTCCGTGGCTCTTGAGACCGATGCGGTGGATGGTTTTCTTGGTGAGCAGATTACCCTTAGATGCGCGACCCTTGATCATAATCTGCGAGAAGTCCTTGTCGAGGAAGATGGAGCCTTTCTTCACCTCAGAGGGTTCGAGCGTCACCTTGATAATCTCAGCCTCACCATTGGGATTGGCAGTGAAATACACAATCTTAGAGCCAGGAGTGCCCTGTGTGAGGTCGTACTCGCGGTCGCGGGTGACACTCGTGACATTGAATCGCTTGATAAAGTAAAAACCCTTCTTGCCGTCGCGATACACCACATTGTATATCGTGCGCTGGTCGTTCTTCTTGAACACCCCGACGTGCAGGATGTTCTTGCCCACGAATATCTTGTCGGCCACCTTGATGACCTTGTACTTTCCGTCCTTATAGAAGATGATGATGTCGTCGATGTCGGAGCAGTTGCACACATACTCGTCCTTCTTGAGCGCAGTGCCGATGAATCCCTCCTGACGATTGATGTAGAGTTTTTCGTTTGCCTCGACGACGGTGGTAGCCTCGATGGTATCGAAATTGCGTATCTCGGTGCGACGGGGATGCTCGTGTCCATACTTGTCACGCAGGAACTGGAACCAGTTGGCCGTAACCTCCACCATATTAGCCAAGTCGCGGTCTATCTGTTCAATCTCTGCCTTTATGCGTGCCATGAGCTCGTCGGCCTTGTCCTTATTAAACTTCAATATGCGTTGCATCTTGATTTCGAGGAGCTTGAGGATGTCATCCTTGGTCACCTCGCGCACGAGTTGGGGATAATAAGGAGTGAGTCGCTCGTCGATATGCTCGCATACGGCATCCACGTTGGGAGCTTGTTCAAACTTGCGGTCCTTGTATATGCGCTCCTCAATGAATATCTTTTCGAGCGAGGCGAAATGATACTGTTCGAGCAGTTCGCCCTTGCGTATCTCGAGTTCCTGACGCAAGAGATCCTTGGTATGATCTACTGAGTGGCGCAATACGTCACTGATGGTGAGGAACTGCGGTTTGTTGTCCTCGATGACGCAGCAGTTGGGCGAGATATTCACCTCGCAGTCGGAGAAGGCATAAAGGGCATCGAGAGTCTTGTCGGACGACACTCCCGGGGCGAGGTGCACCTGTATCTCCACCTCGGCGGCAGTGTTGTCATCTACCTTGCGTGCCTTAATCTTACCCTTCTCGATTGCCTTAAGGATAGAGTCGATGAGAGTGGTGGTGGTCTTGCCGAACGGTATCTCGCGTATGACGAGGGTCTTGTTGTCGAGCTTTTCTATTTTCGCCCTCACCTTAAGCGTACCGCCACGCTGTCCGTCGTTGTATTTGCCCACGTCGATACTGCCCCCGGTGGGGAAGTCGGGGAAGAGCTGGAAGGGACGGTCGTGGAGATAGGCAATAGCGGCATCGCATATCTCGCAGAAGTTATGCGGCAGGATCTTCGACGAGAGTCCCACGGCAATACCCTCCACTCCCTGCGCCAACAAGAGCGGATACTTCACAGGCAGGGTGATAGGCTCCTTGTTGCGCCCGTCGTAGCTCATCTGCCACTCGGTGGTCTTGGGATTGAACACGGTGTCGAGGGCAAACTTCGACAGTCGCGCCTCAATATATCGGGGAGCGGCAGCACGGTCGCCCGTGAGGATATTACCCCAGTTGCCCTGGGTATCCACCAAGAGTTCCTTCTGTCCCAACTGCACAAGGGCGTCGCCAATGGAGGCATCGCCATGGGGATGGAACTGCATTGTGTGTCCCACGATATTCGCCACTTTGTTGTAGCGGCCGTCGTCCATCCGCTTCATCGAATGGAGGATACGGCGCTGCACAGGTTTCAGACCGTCCTCGATATGGGGGACGGCACGCTCGAGTATTACGTATGATGCATAATCGAGGAACCAATTCTGATACATTCCGCTGAGATGGTGCACAGCCGAGGCATCAAATCTGTTCACTGGTTTGTAGTCGGAATGGGCACCGCTCTCGGTGGTGTCCATCATTTCATTGTCTTTTGTTTCGTCGCTCATCTTCTCACAAATTTCCCACAAAGTTACGGCTTTTTTTTGAAATAAGCAAAAAAAAGTAACTGTTTTAATTCTTTTTGTAGTTTTAACGCAATATTTTTTGGTTTTTCCAAAATAATAGCGTAACTTTGCACGCTGATTAATGTATAATTTTCAAAAATTAGAAATGGCACAAGAAGACGTATTCAAGAAAATTGTTTCACACTGCAAGGAATATGGTTTCGTTTTTCCAAGCAGCGAGATTTATGACGGTCTCGGAGCCGTATATGACTACGGACAAAATGGAGTGGAACTGAAGAACAACATCAAGCAGTACTGGTGGAAGAGTATGGTGCTCCTGCACGAGAACATTGTGGGCATCGACTCAGCAATCTTCATGCACCCCACCATCTGGAAGGCAAGCGGACACGTGGATGCATTCAACGACCCGCTGATTGACAACCGCGACTCGAAGAAGCGCTATCGCGCCGACGTGCTCATCGAAGACCAGATTGCCAAGTACGACGAGAAAATCCAGAAGGAGGTGGCCAAGGCACGCAAGCGCTTCGGCGACTCATTCGACGAGGAAAAGTATATGGAGACAAGCGAGCGCGTGAAGGAGACCAAGGACAAGCGCGACGCACTCCACGCCCGCTATGCCGAGGCTATGCAGGGACCCGACCTTGAGGCCCTGAAGCAGATAATCCTCGACGAGGAGATTGTTGACCCCATCAGCGGAACAAAGAACTGGACCGACGTGCGTCAGTTCAACCTTATGTTCTCCACCGAGATGGGGGCATCTGCCGATGCCTCGATGAAGGTGTATCTGCGTCCGGAGACTGCACAGGGTATCTTTGTAAACTACCTGAACGTGCAGAAGACGGGCCGCATGAAGATTCCCTTCGGAATAGCACAGATTGGCAAGGCATTCCGCAACGAGATTGTGGCACGTCAGTTTATCTTCCGTATGCGTGAGTTTGAGCAGATGGAGATGCAGTTCTTCGTGAAACCGGGCACAGAGCTCGACTGGTTCCCGAAGTGGAAGCAGACTCGCATGGCATGGCACCAAGCATTGGGATTCGGAGCAGAGAACTACCGATTCCACGACCACGACAAGTTGGCCCACTATGCGAACGCTGCCACCGACATCGAGTTTAAGATGCCGTTCGGATTCAAGGAGGTGGAGGGTATCCACAGCCGCACCAACTTCGACCTCTCGCAGCACGAGAAGTTCTCGGGCAAGAGCATCAAATATTTCGACCCGCAGACCAACGAGAGCTACACTCCGTATGTCATCGAGACATCTATCGGTGTTGACCGTATGTTCCTCTCTATCATGTGTCATGCATACGAGGAGGAGAAACTGGAGAACGGTGAGACACGCGTGGTGTTGAAGTTGCCCGCAGCCTTAGCTCCCGTGAAGCTTGCCGTGATGCCATTGGTGAAGAAGGACGGACTGCCCGAAAAGGCACGCGAGATAATCAACGACCTGAAGTTCCACTTCAACTGCCAGTATGACGAGAAGGACTCCATCGGCAAGCGTTATCGCCGTCAGGACGCCATCGGTACGCCATACTGCGTCACCGTGGACCACGACACTCTCAAGGACAACTGTGTGACACTGCGTTTCCGCGACACCATGGAGCAGGAGCGTGTGCCTATCTCAGAGCTTAACAGTATCATCGAGGACAAGGTGAGCATAGCAAGCCTGCTCAAGAAACTACAATGACTCTTTATAAGGAGTTAAAGGAGTTAAAGAAGTTAAAGAAGTTAAAGACAAATGTTTAAACATAATTTAGCCTTTTCACTACTCATGATGGTCGTGGCAATGTTTGCCATGACCTCATGCAGTGAGGATGACAACACTGTAGAAGAATATGCCGACTGGGTAAACGTCAACGACAAGTATTTCGACGAGTTGACCGCCAAGGTACAGGGTATGACTGGTGACACATGGAAGAGGGTGCGCACATGGTCGAAGAACGATGCTGGCGCAACTGCCAACTCCGACTACATACTGATGGAGAAGCTCGACAGCGACCCTTCAGCCGAGGACAAATATCCACAATACACCGACTCGGTGAAGGTGCACTATCAGGGCAGACTTATCCCCTCGCCCACCTATCCCAAGGGGTATCTCTTCGACTCTTCATTCAGTGGAACATTCGACCCGCAGATTGCCTCGCCCACAAAGTTTGCAATCAGCGGTGTGGTTGACGGATTCTCAACAGCGTTGCTCAACATGCGCCGTGGCGACTATTATAGGGTGTATATCCCCTATCAATTGGGATACGGACTGACTGGAAGCGGTTCGATTCCGGCAGGCAGCACATTGATATTCGAAATCCGTATGGTGGATTTCTGGTAATATTACCGCCTACTGTAGGGTCTTACATGAAGTAAGACCCTACAGCGGACGATATCGCACAGCAATTCTTCATTCTAACTCTTCAACCTCTCCCCGATTTCCTTTTGCAGCTGAAGGAATTGCGGCGACTGCATATAACCCATGTTTTTCTTCAGCATCTGCTTGGTGTCAGCAAGCGAGTTCTCGTAGCAGGAGAGTTCATTGTGCATCTGAGTGCGATGGATGGCAGTGCGGTTGATTTCGGTCTCGCGCTCCATACGCAGGCGGTTGCACACCTTACTCATTATTGGTGCCACCACAGCATCGAAGAGATGATGCCCCTGTATATATAAATAGGTGGTGGAGGGTTGTACTCCCAAGCGCAGGAGATCGTCGCGAGTGGAGAGATACTGCTGTTTGCGCCCCGGAAACTTCTGCTGCAACCATTTCACCTTACGCATACACTTGCCACGAAGATGTTCAATCGACTCCTCGGGACGCTGAATAGAGAAACCTCCAAGTTCGACGGTGATGTTGAAGTCGGAGATAGAGAAACGCCCATATTCGCCAGAACGATAGAGCATCACCGACCATACAAACAAAGGGAAGATAGCCTCGGAATAGCCTCGCATAAAAGCAGGGAAATCAAAGATACGATGATCATTGAGCGTCACCATCACCGCCACAGTGTTAAGGCTATCGGCATAGCACTGATAGTTTTCAATAGCATAGACTATGGTGTGGAATACATAAGGCGACTCAAGCAGCTTCTTGGACATTGGAGACGCCCCCTGAATGAGATAGTCGTAGTCGGCATCCACACAGGCTATCATATCGGGACCAACATTCTCACCAATGACATTCATCAATGCCGACTTCTTTCCGCGCTCCAGTTTGTCGCGCGTGGGCAGCATCACCTCGAAATATCTCGTGTCGTCCTCGAACTTAGAGAGCGCAGTACGCCAGAAGAAGACGTCGTCGTAGCTTTCCACGTAAGCTACGATACGCCTCCGGGCTTTCTTTGACGCCAACTTATTTGCCGCCGTCACATACCCTGCCGTGATATTGTCCTTTAGCCGCTTCAAAAACTTTAATTCTTTAATATTTTATTTTTTTAATTTCACGCAGTGATCACACCGTGATATCCGTCACCTCGGTCACCTTGTCCATCCATCCGTTCATGATGACAGCGGGCGAATGGGTGGTGAGGATAATCTGCACATTAGGGTTGAGGTCGAGAATCATATCGATGAGATTCTTCTGCCAATCGACATGAAGACTCACCTCGGGTTCGTCCATAAAAAGCACATAGTGCTGATTGTCCTCGATGAGCACCGTGAGCAAGATAGCGAGCATCTGCTTCTCGCCACTCGACAACTGATAGGGCATGAGCTCCTCACCAATCTGCGAGAAGGCAATCTCGTTCTTGGTGCGTATGAGTCGCTTGCCCGTCTCGGCAAAAAGACGGTCGAGCATATCCTGAAACTTCTTCTTGGGTTCGGAGATATGCTGAGCCTTGACAGCCGCATCGGGGTCGCCGCTTTGAAGCACTTCGATAATGCGGTTGCCGATGTTGACCTGATAGTCGAGATACTTGCGCTGCAACTGATAGAGCTGCCAGTCGAGTTCGGTGACCACCGAGGCATCCACTATCTTGTTGACCGTCTCACTACTGATGAGCGGGCGGTCCATACTGCGGATAAGGTCGTAACGAATCCAACGGGCATCCTCGGGAACCACCTTCAGGCGGACACCCTTGAGAGTGTGACTGGGGAACTCGCCCCCTTGCACCAGTCCCTTCACCACCTTATTTAATATAGTACTCTTTCCCACTCCATTGATACCACTGAGGATGTTCACACGCGGGTCAAGATTCCACACTATGTGCTTGGTATCGCTCCATAGGGAATCTATCTCTATCTGCTCTATATAATCGGCATATTTTTGCATAGACATTCAGATTTTTATGTATTTTCGTCGCAAATATAGTAATAATTCCCGAATAATGAGTAACTTTGCACCCGAAAAAAGATTAAAATAAGAAAAAATGGATAACAAAAGACCACTTTTGGCTCATTTGAGCATGTTTTTCGCCTGTGCTTTCTGGGGACTGATGGCTCCATTGGGCAAGGATGCCATGACCCACGGAGTGACAGGAATAGACATGGTGACATTCCGCGTGGCGGGTGCTGCCATCCTCTTTTGGATAACATCGCTGTTCGTGAAGCGCGAACATGTGCCTGTGAAGGATGTGTTCCGACTTGGACTTGCCGGACTCTTCGGGTTGACTCTCAACCAATGCGGATTCACCATCGGTTTGAGTTTGACATCACCCATCAATGCCAGTATCGTGACCACCTCGATGCCTATCTTTGCCATGCTCCTGTCGGCACTCATACTGAAAGAGCCATTGACTACCAAGAAGGTGGGCGGAGTGTTGCTCGGTTTCTCGGGAGCCATCATTCTCATACTGTCGAGCGCAACGGCAGCAAGCGACAAGGTGGGCGACATACGCGGAGACATACTCTGCCTGTGCGCACAGTTGTCATTTGCCCTATATCTGTCGCTGTTCAATCCCCTCGTGAGGAAATACTCTGTGTTCACAGTCAACAAATGGATGTTCACCTTCGCCACCTTATATATATTACCGTTCACATTCCAGCATGTGGCGGCCATAGATTTCCCAAATGTGCCCGTATCGACATGGCTCGAAACGGCATTTGTGGTATTTATCTGCACATACGTGTGCT
>CALZYS010000001.1 GCA_945830345.1 uncultured Prevotella sp. | reverse complement strand
GTATGAAGATTATCCTCAAGGAGGATGCCCAGAGTCTTCAGGAAGTTGTGGTGACCGGTTACACCACACAGCGTAAGGCCGACCTTACTGGTGCCGTATCGGTGGTGAGCGTTGACGAGCTGCAGAAGCAAAACGAGAACAACCCCATCAAGGCTCTTCAAGGTCGTGTCCCTGGCATGAATATCTCTGCTGACGGTACTCCCTCAGGTGCTGCCACTGTGCGCATACGTGGTATTGGTACTCTTAACAACAACGACCCTCTTTATATTATTGACGGAGTGCCGACAAAGTCGGGTATGCATGAGCTTAACGGCAATGACATCGAGTCAATACAGGTATTGAAGGATGCCGCATCAGCAAGCATCTACGGTTCGCGTGCCGCTAACGGTGTTATTATCATCACCACCAAGAAGGGCAAGGACGGCAAGGTAAAGGTTGACTTCGACGCAAGCATAGCGGCCTCGTTCTACGCCAACAAGTTGGAAGTATTAAATGCCGAGCAATGGGGACAGGCTTATTGGCAAGCCAACGTCAACGACGGACTAAATCCAAACAACAACAATCTTGGCTACCACTTCGACTGGGGATATGACGCACAGGGCAATCCGCAATTATACAATGTTACAATGCAGAAATATCTCGATGACGGAAACACTGTTCCTTCCGCCGACACCGATTGGGTTAAGGAGACAACACGCACTGGTGTTATCCAAAACTACAATGTAAGCGTAAGCAATGGTAACGAGAAAGGCTCAAGCTATCTTTCGCTCGGATATTACAAGAACCTTGGTATCATCAAGCACTCTGACTTTGAACGTCTCTCGGCACGTCTCAACACTGATTACAAGTTGATAGGTAATGTACTGACCATCGGCGAGCACTTTACTCTGAACCGCACTTCTGAGGTGAGTGCGCCAGGAGGATTTCTTGAGAATGTCTTGCAGTTCAACCCATCCTTCCCGGTATATAACACAAAGGGTGAATACGCCAACCTTACCGGTGGATATGCTGACCGTGAGAATCCTCTGGGTCGCCTGGAGCGCAACAAAGACAACCGCTACACCTATTGGCGTGCCTTCGGCGATGTATATCTTAACCTTGCACTCTTCAAGGGGTTCAATCTCCGTACTACTGCCGGCATCGACTATTCGCAGAAGCAGCAGCGCATATTCACCATGCCAATATCAAACGGCAACGTGGCTAATCCTGAGAATGCCGTCGAGGCTAAGCAGGAACACTGGATGAAATGGATGTGGAACGCTGTGGCAACATATAATATGGAAATAGGCAAGCACCGTGCCGACTATATGCTCGGTGTGGAGGTCAATCGACAGGATGACGTATGGTTTTCAGGCAAGCGTTATGACTACGAGACACTCAATACCGACTATATGTGGCCTGATGCAGGAACAGGAGTCGAGAAAGCATACGGCTCAGGCAGTGGTTACTCGCTTGTCTCTTTCTTTGGAAAGGCAAACTACACCTACGCTGACAAATATCTTGCATCGGTGACAATACGACGTGACGGTTCTAGCCGTTTCGGTAAGAACAACAAATATGGTACATTCCCTTCTGTCAGTCTGGGATGGCGTGTGACACAAGAGAATTTCATGAAGAATACAAGTTCATGGCTCTACGACCTTAAACTCCGTGCTTCATGGGGTCAGACCGGTAACCAGGAAATATCCAACACTGCCCGTTACACGCTCTACCAGGCAGTCTATGGTGACTCAAACTTCGGTGGCAATAGCTTTGGTACATCCTACGACATCGCAGGCACCAATGGAGGACAAATTCTTCAGTCGGGATTCAAGCGAGTACAGATTGGCAATGACGACATTAAGTGGGAAACGACAACACAGACCAACATCGGTGTAGATTTCTCGTTCTTCAACAACACCCTTTATGGTAGCTTCGACTACTATCACAAGAACACTAAGGACATACTTCTCTATATGGCAGGAATAGCTGCTATGGGCGAGGGTAGTTCAATGTGGATTAATGCAGGTGAGATGAAGAATAACGGAGTAGAGCTAAACCTTGGCTACCGCAACAGCATAGGCGATTTCAGTTACGACATAACCGCCAACCTCGGAACCTATCGTAATGAGATAACCAAACTGCCCGAGACAGTGGCTGCCAATGGCGATTTCGGAGGTAATGGTGTGAAGAGTGTCATAGGACACCCGATGGGAGCACAGGTGGGATACGTATTCGATGGTATCTTCAAGAGTCAAGAAGAGGTGGATAACCATGCCACTCAACCTGGTGCAGGAGTGGGCAGAATGCGCTTTAAGGACCTCAACGGCGACGGAATGATAACAGAGGCCGACCAGGATTGGATTTACTCTCCAGTGCCAGACTTCAGTTATGGTTTCAATATCTATCTGCAATATAAGAACTGGGACTTGACAATGTTTTGGCAGGGAGTGCAGGGAGTTGATGTCATCTCCGACCTGAAAAAGGAAACCGACCTGTGGGCAGGTGTCAATGTGGCTAACCTCAACAAGGGACAGCGTCTGCTCGACGCATGGTCGCCTACAAATCCCAACTCGAATATCCCCGCGCTTTCAACCTACAACAACAACAACGAGACCCGCGTGTCAAGTTATTATGTTGAGAATGGCTCGTTCCTCAAGATGCGCAACATACAGATTGGCTACAACGTGCCCAAGGCTATTGCCAACAAACTTTATATGGAACGCCTGCGCTTCTATCTCTCTGCACAGAATCTGCTGACCATCAAGAGCAGCAGCTTTACAGGAGTAGATCCTGAGAACGCAAACTTCGGATATCCAATCCCGATGAACATCACATTCGGTCTTAACGTAACATTCTAAAGATATATGAAAAAGATTTTCAACTACATATTGGCTGCCTCTTTTGGCTTGATGGCAGCAAGCTGCTCCGACTTCCTCGATGAGCAGGTGCCACAGGGCACACTTGACGAGAACCAGGTGAAGAACCCTTCGCTCGTTGAGAGTACCATAATATCGGCATACGCCGGATTCACTCAGAGTGAGGACATCAACGGCTCGTTCTCAATGTGGAACTACGACGTGCGCTCGGATGATGCCTACAAGGGTGGCAGTTCGGTAAACGATGGTGATGTGTTTCATCAGCTTGAGGTGCAGAAGGGAGTGCTGACAACCAACTGGAATATCAGCGACATGTGGAACCGTCTGTACATAACCATATCGCGCGTCAATTCAGCCATCAACGTGCTTGAGAAGTGTGACGACAGCTATGCCCTCAAGGATCAGCGTATGGCCGAGATGAAGTTCCTGCGCGCCTACAGCCACTTCCTCCTCAAGCGTCTCTTCAAGAACATTCCGTTTATTATGAACGCAAACCTCCAATACGAGGAATACAACACCCTATCCAACACCGAATACACCAACGATGAGGCTTGGGGCATTATTGCCAAGGAACTGGAGGAGGCTTATGAGGTATTGCCGGTGAAGCAGACTGAGAAGGGACGCCCCACAAAGGCTGCCTGTGCGGCATTCCTCGCAAAGGTTTATCTCTACAAGGCTTACCGCCAGGACGATGCAACGAGCCATAAGGTGACAAGCATAAATACCGACGACCTTGACAAAGTGGTCAAATACACCGACCCTGCTATATACGCTGCCGGAGGATATGCCCTTGAGGCCGACATACACAATAACTTTCGCCCAGAGGAGCAGTACGAGAACGGATGCGAGTCGATATGGGCAATACAATACTCACGCAACGACGGTTCGACATACGGCAATCTCAACTGGTCGAACGGCCTGATTTGCCCAAATATAGCAGACGTGACCGACGGAGGATGCGACTTCTATAAGCCATCGCAGAACCTTGTCAATGCCTTCCGTACCGATAACAGCGGTCTGCCTCTTATCGACAACTTCAACCAGAAGGACTACGACATGACAACCGACAATGCCGACCCGCGCCTTTTCCTCACAGTGGGAATGCCAGGCTTGCCATATATGTTCAACCAGGACTACATCATGAACCGCACTTCCAACTGGAGCCGTTCGGGAGGACTCTACGGCTACTATGTCACACTGAAGCAGAACGTCGATCCTGCCCTCATAGGCCAGTATCTTATCAAAGGTTCCTTCTGGGCAACCAGCATGAACCGCATCGTGTTCCGCTATGCCGACGTGCTGCTTGAGCGCGCTGAGGCTTTCGCACAGCTTGGAAAGACTACGGAAGCAATAGCTCTCGTAAACCAGATACGCTCTCGTGCCGCAAGCAGTACACAGATGATAGGCAACTATCCGTCAAAGTATGGCGTGAAGTTCTATTGCAAGAACTACACCGGCTCCTACGACAAGGAACAGACGATAAAGATTGTGAAGATGGAGCGCAGGTTGGAGCTTGCAATGGAGTCGGAGCGTTTCTTCGACCTCGTGAGATGGGGTGAAGCTGCACAGACCCTCAATAGCTACTATGCTGCAGAGAAGACTAAATGCACCGTCTATGGCGAGGCTGAGTTCACCGCCGACAAGGGCGAATACCTGCCTATACCATTTGCACAGGTGGCTGCCTCTAACGGATATTACACTCAGAACATTGGTAACTGGTAAAAACGAACAAGATTATTATGAAGACAAGAATAAACAATATCATATCTGCATCATTCATCTTCCTGATGATGATGTGCATGGCTGCCTGTACAGATGACAATGTCAGCGGGCTCCAACTTTCGGGCGACTGCACGATTGAGGCTTTGACTCTCGATGACTATGAGGGCAAGGTAGATTTTGACTCACGTACCGTAACCGTGAACCTGCCTGAAACTTACGACACAAGGGCAATGACTGTGACTGAACTTCGCCTTTCAGAGGGTGCAAGCGCTAATGTCCAGAAGGGTCAGACCGTGAACATGGAAGGCGCACAGAACATTCACGTGACAAACGGCGACTTGTTTCTCGACTGGAAACTGGTGGCAAAGCGCGATGAGGCCAAAATCTACTCGTTCATAGTAAATGAGGTGTATAACGGCATCATCGACCAGAGTGCCAAGACCATCACCGTTTATGTTCCCGGCGGTGTAGATATAACAGCTCTCGTTCCTTCCGTCGAGTTCAGTGAAGGAGCAGTATGCCAGCCGCTCAGCGGTGTGGCTCAGGATTTCACAAATCCAGTTGTCTATACCGTTACCAACGGAACAGCTCAGGCACAATATACGGTAAATGTCTTTGCCATCGACAAGCCAAGAGCAGTGTTTGTAGGTAATGTGCCGACTATGAATGAACTTGACCCCGAAGCAAAAGAAGCTTGCTCATGGATGTTGGCAAATGTAGAGAAGTCTCTATACGCTTCATTCGCCGACATACAGATGGAGACGGTGGATCTCTCAGAGTGTAAGGTGATATGGTGGCACTTCCACTACGATGGTGGTGTTGACGGTCATGACCAGTTTGTTACTAAGGCCCCGTACGCCATCGACGCCAAGAACCAGTTGCGCACGTATTATGAAAACGGAGGCGCTTTCTTCCTTACACGTTATGCCACCAATCTCCCGTCGTTCATCGGTGTCACGGGCGACGACGAATGGACTACTCCTAACAACTGTTGGGGACAGAACGAGGCTGATGCAGAACTTTGCGGAGGACCTTGGGACTTTAAGATGTACAACGGACAGACAGGACATCCTCTATGGCAAGGACTTGTGGCTGGTGATGATCCTAACGCAGTATATACAACGGATGCAGGCTACCATATAACCAACTCCACGGCACAGTATCATATCGGCACCGACTGGGGAGGATATGACAACCATGCAGCATGGGAGGCACGCACAGGCGGCAAGATTCTCGGTGTCGGTGGCGACGGTTCTGTTGTGGCATGGGAATATCCTGCACACGACGGAAAGGGCGGCATCGTCTGCATCGGTTCAGGATGCTACGACTGGTATTCCTACACATTCGAGGCTGGCTATACTGAGAAATTCCATAAGAATGTCTCTATCATCACTCAGAATGCTTTCAACTATCTCACAAAGTAATATCTTAAACGATTAATATATATGAAACCAATGATATTTTCAACAATAATGATTGCTGCACTTACAATGACAGCTTGCAGCGATGACAGTTTTGCTGGCGACCCTGCAAAGGACTGGTCGGCGACAACCGAATGCTTCACTCCAACAGAGGAAAGCGGCTACAACACATACTGGAAGCCTGCCATTGGCAGGGTGGGCGACCCTATGCCTTTCTACGACAAGAAGGCGGGCGACTTCAAGGTGCTCTATCTGCAGGAGTTCGACAACAATGATGCCTGGTGCTATCATCCCATCTATGGTGTATCGACAACAGACGGTGCCAACTATCAAGGCCTTGGCGAGGTTATCCCTACAGGAAAGTCGAAGGACGAACTGGATGCTGCCTTGGGAACAGGATGCGCCGTGTATAACGAAAGTGACGGACTGTACTACATATATTATACTGGCCACACCACACGCGAGGTGGTTATGCGTGCCACGTCGCCCGACTTCAAGACATGGACCAAGGACAGGGAGTGGATACTGCGCGGTTCTGACAACGGTTATTCCGACGTTGACTTCCGCGACCCGCAGGTGTTCCAGGATGACAACGGACTGTGGCACATGATCATTGCAAGCAACCTGAAGTTCGCCGAATATACATCGGAGAACCTGCGCGACTGGAAATACGACGGACAGTTCTCGTGTATGATTTGGGACCGTATGCTTGAGTGCCCTGACATCTTCAAGATGGGCGACTGGTGGTATATGGTATATAGCGAGGCATACCGCAGTGACTGGAGCCGCAAGGTAAAATACATGATGGCGCGCTCGTTGGACGAACTGAAGAAGTGCTTCAACGAAGGACCGAAATGGCCTGCCGACGACAAGGAGGGAGTGCTCGACACTCGCGCCTTCTATGCAGGCAAGACTGCCTCTAACGGCACCGACCGCTTCATCTGGGGATGGACTCCTTATCGCACCGGCACAACCATACACGACAAGAATGTAGCAGTGGGGGCTGAAAGTGAACCAAACTGGTCGGGTGCATTAGTGTGTCACAAACTCATACAACATGCCGACGGTACTCTCTCTGTCGGTGAGGTGCCGGCAATGGCTGACAAATATGGCGTTCAGACCGAAGCGAAGGTAATGGCATCGGAGAACTATTCTTCTGGCACTATCAACGGCAACGGATATGTGCTTTACAGTCGCCTTGGCTATCATAATCACATCTCCTTTGTGGTGACGGCAGGAGAGGCTGACAAATGGGGCGTTTCGTTTGTGCGTGGCACCGACGCTACGAAATACTATTCTCTCGTGGTCAATCCGGAATGGGAAAACGGCCGACGCAAAGTAAACTTCGAGCAGGAAGGCGCTGAAGGCAAGGGATTCATCGTAGGAGCCGACGGATACATCTTCCCACGTCCTGCCGACAATACATACAAGGTTGACATCTACACCGACAACTCTGTCGTAGTGATGTATATCAATGGTGAATACGGCACTACACAGCGCATCTACGGCTTGCAGAAAAACTGCTGGTCGGTGAACAGCTACGGAGGAACAATAAATATCAAAGACATAAAAATAACACAATATTAATTTTTAAATATTTACAATTATGAAAAGATTTATTATTTCAGTATTATGCATAATGGCTACAGTTCTTGTTTCTGCAACTGATGTGTGGGAAGGTTCACATGCTGTAGATTGGAACAATACACTAAATATTACGGCAGACAAATTTTCCGATGCCAAGATCGGACAGAAGATTGTCCTTGAATTCAATGTCTCAGAGGAAGATGTGATAGAGCTTCACAGCAATGGAGTTATGCTGCCAGGAACACGATTTGCTCATAAACTGTATTTTGATAATACAAGTGTAGAAGTATTCATTACGCAGGGAATGCTCAGTCAGCTAAAGAATACTGGTATGGAAGTGTGTGGAAAAGGTTTCACTCTTTCCAAGATATGGTATGGTGACGGCAAGGATAATGTAACTGCCGAGACCGTTTGGACTGGTTTTTTCTGGATGGACGAATGGTCAACACTTGAAATAGCCAAAACAGCATTTAATAATATCGAATGGGGTAATTATAAGGCTATAAGATTCTATTCTGAAGCGGGACGTACTGATTATGTAATTAATATTAAGGCTTCTTGGGATGAGGCAGGTCATATAGCTGATGCTTCTACAATGACGATGACTGACGAATATGCAGAACTTAACATTGAGAATATTGACATGGCTGCAAGGCTTTCTAAAGTTGACCGTCTGATGATACAATGCAATAAAGAAAGTGGCAATCCTTTTAATTTCACGGCTGTGCTTCTTATTCCCAAGGTAGGTACAGGTATATCGTCTGTATATTCTCAAACCTCTTCTGACTCATGTTTCGACCTAAGTGGTAAAATGGTTTTTGGCAATAAGAGGGGAATTGTTATAAAGAATGGTGTCAAATTTATAAAATAGGCAATATGGCTATATCAAAGCGTTTATTTGCTTTACTCTTCTCAAGTGCACTGATGAGTATGGTCGTCAATGCTCAAACCATAGTTCATCAGGCACTTGAGCAAAGTATTGTAATTCCAGAAAAGACTAAAGGGCAATACCTATGGCTACCTGTCCAAGAGAGTGCTCCCGAAGGACGTGTCTGTGTTGTTGTTGATAATGTCGAAAAACTTGCCAATAATGTACGATTGGCACGCGAGAAGGTGGATTATTATGTGGCTCTCGACATACAGCCGTGGCTCGGTGCTAAGGGATTGTCGGTCGTTATTCAGAATGTGCCCAAAGGTTCAGTCTGTTTCAGTCAGATTAAGCAGAATAGCGACGGACAGTATATGCTTATTCCTGAAAAATACAGGTCGGCATACCACCACACTCCCGAACGAGGGTGGATGAATGATCCTAACGGACTTTTCTTTAAGGATGGTGTGTGGCATCTATATTACCAATATAATCCATATGGGTCAATGTGGGGTAATATGCATTGGGCACATAGCACTTCTACAGATTTGGTTCACTGGCAGAAGCAGCCTATAGCCCTTGCTCCAGACGCATGGGGAACGATGTTCAGTGGCTCGTGTGTAGTTGACCATGATAATTCTGCCGGTTTCGGCAAGGATGCTATTATATCCATGTACACGTCAAGCCGTCCCACTCCCTTTGGAGGTGATGTTCAAGCTCAGTGTATTGCCTATTCCAATGACGGAGGCAAGACTTTTACAAAGTACGTTGGCAATCCGGTCGTGACCGATGAAAAGAAGGATTTCCGCGACCCTCACGTCTTCTGGAATGCTGAGGCTGGATTCTGGAATATGATTCTCGCTGCCGGTCAGGAGATGCAGATTTATTCTTCCGCAAATCTGAAGGACTGGAAGTATGAGAGCTCTTTCGGACACGAATACGGCAATCACGGTGGTGTGTGGGAGTGTCCCGACCTGATGAAGATGAAGGTGAAGGGAACTGACAAGGAGAAGTGGATGCTCATATGCAACATCAACCCCGGCGGTCCCTTCGGCGGTTCAGCCACACAGTATTTCATCGGACAGTTTGACGGACACAAGTTCACCTGCGAGGACGATCCCAGCGAGACCAAGTGGATGGACTACGGCAAGGACCACTATGCCACCGTCACCTTCGACAACGCTCCCGACGGTCGCCGCTGCGCCATTGCGTGGATGAGCAACTGGCAGTATGCCAACCAGGTTCCCACCAAGCAGTTCCGCTCGGCCAACTCCATCGTTCGCGACCTTGGCTTGTTTGAATACAAGGGAGAGACCTATTGCAGCGTGTTGCCAGCCAAGGAAATGGATGCCGTACGTGGTGCCAAGATAAGCTCTCCCACAGAGGCATGCGAGATAGTCGTTGACCTCAAGGGCGACGCACAGATCACCTTGCGCAATGCCAAGGGTGAGAGGGTGGTGATGACCTACGACGACACAGAGGAGACCTTCGACATGGATCGTCGCCGCAGTGGCAATGTGTCATTCAGCGATGCCTTCCCCGTGGCAACATCTTCTCCCACCTATGGCAAGATTCGCCAAATGAGGATATTCGTTGACCGTTGCAGCATCGAGGCATTCGATTCCGAAGGCAAAATGGTGATGACAAACCTCGTTTTTCCCACCGAACCTTATGACAAAATTATAGTAAAAGGCAAGGCAAAGGCTACAATTTATAAGATTAAATCGGAAAAATGATACAATAATACAAAAATATGTTGCATTGTTCGATTTATTGTCGTCTTTGCAACATATTTTAAAGCCTAATCTATAGAATACTACTAATTTTGCACTCGGAAATCAGAAAACAAGAGTGTTTTTGATTGATTGTTTTTGCATAAGCATTATACACAGTAAGGTTTTTAGTTATTGATTTAGGTTTTGGTTAGATTTATTTGAGTTATTAATTTAGTTTGGGTTTAAGCCTGTGAAAGGTAAAAAGGTGGAAGTCTTATTAGAGGTAAAACAGATTGTATTTCAGGATAACATATCAAAAAAGAGAAAACGTTATAAAACAATATATTAATATAAAAACATAAATAACAGAGTTGATATGAGTAAAAAGAATAGGATGGCAATAGTACCCGTGATGCTTTGCTTCTTCGCCATGGGTTTCGTCGATTTGGTCGGCATTGCCTCGAATTATGTTAAGGAAGACTTACAATTGAGCGACTCAGTCGCCAATGTGTTACCGTCGTTAGTGTTCTTCTGGTTCCTGATTTTCTCAGTTCCAACTGGTATGCTGATGAACAGGATAGGACGCAAGAAGACCGTGCTGCTGTCGTTGGTTGTGACTGTAGTGTCGCTTCTTCTGCCGTTGTTTGGCGAGAATTTCCCGCTGATGTTGGTGTCGTTCTCACTGCTTGGCATTGGTAACGCACTGATGCAAACATCACTAAATCCGTTGGTTTCATCGGTAATACAAGGCGGAAACCTCGCTTCTACACTCACCTTCGGACAGTTTGTCAAGGCAATCGCCTCGTTCCTCGCCCCTTATATAGCAATGTGGGGAGCCATGGCCACTATTCCATCGTTTGGCTTGGGATGGCGCGTGCTCTTCCCCGTGTATATGGTGATCGGCATCTTGGCATCACTTCTTCTTGCCTCTACTCCTATCAAGGAACAGCAGATTGAGGGTAAGGCATCGTCGATACTCGACTGTGTCAAACTGCTCTCTCGCCCCATTGTTCTGTTGTCGTTCCTCGGCATCATGTGCCATGTGGGTATCGACGTGGGTACAAATACCACAGCTCCCAAACTGTTTATGGAGCGTCATGAGATGTCGCTCAACGATGCTGCCTTTGCCACATCCTTGTATTTCATCTTCCGTACCATCGGCTGTCTCACAGGTTCGTTCTTCCTCCGTGTGATCAGCAACCGCCTATTCTTCATCATCAGTGTCGTGATGATGGCTCTGTCGATGCTCGGTCTTGCCTTTGGCGAGTCTAAGGCTGTGCTCTATGTAGCCATTGCGCTTGTGGGCTACGGCAACTCGAATATCTTCTCGCTTGTGTTCTCCCAGGCTCTGCTCTCTGATGAATCCAGACAGAATGAGATTAGCGGACTGATGATTATGGGTCTTTTCGGTGGTACTGTCTTCCCCTTGTTCATGGGCTTTGCCAGCGATGCACTCGGTCAGATTGGAGCTGTGGCAGTGATGGCTGTCGGAGTGCTTTATCTCTTTACTTATATATCGAAAATCAAAACTTCTAAATAAAATACAATTATGGACAACAGAATAATCGTAGGACTGGGTGAGGCTCTGTGGGATTGCCTCCCCGAAGGCAAGAAGATTGGCGGTGCACCGGCCAACTTCGCCTATCATGTGTCACAGTTTGGTTATGACGCATACGCAGTGAGTGCCGTGGGTACCGATGATTTGGGCGCGGAAACCCTCGCCGAGTTCGATGCCAAGGGACTGAAATACGAGATGCCGCAGGTGAGTTTCCCCACGGGAACAGTGCAGGTGTCGCTCGATGAGTCTGGCATTCCCACTTACGACATCAAGGAGGGCGTGGCATGGGACAACATCCCCTTTACCGCACGTCTTGAGGAGATGGCACGCAACTGCCGCGCCGTATGCTTCGGTTCGCTTGCACAGCGTTATGAGGCTTCGCGCCGCACCATCTACAAGTTCCTGGATGCCACGCCGAAGGACTGTCTGCGCATCTTCGACATCAACCTGCGTCAGAACTTCTATTCCAAGGAAGTCATCTGCGAGTCTCTGAAACGTTGCAATGTACTTAAGATCAACGATGAGGAATTGGTGATTATTGGTCGCATGTTCGGTTATCCCGGTCTCGACTTCGAGAACAAGTGCTGGCTCATCCTCGGCAAGTATGATCTCGACATGCTCGTCCTGACCTGTGGTGTCAACGGCAGCTATGTCTTCTCCAAGGGAGCCATGTCGTACCTCGAGACCCCGAAGGTGGAAGTGGCGGACACCGTAGGTGCCGGCGACTCCTTCACCGGTTCGTTTGTAGCCTCCATCCTCTCAGGCAAACCCATCGCAGAGGCACATCTCATAGGTGTCAACGTGAGTGCCTTCGTTTGCACCCAAAACGGTGCGATGCCAGTGATTCCCGAGGAATTGAAGAAGTAACACTAAACTTCTTTCCAACTGACACCGCTGCTTACTCGTTTCATATTAATCGTTATGCCAGTGTCGTCAACAAGCTGCTTTATGGCAATCAGGGTGTTGACGACACTGGTTATTATTGGAAATCACAAGAAATATGCTATACATTAATGTTTTTAGTAATATATTCTCGAAAAAAACTATTAATTATTGGTATATATCAATAATTATTCTTGTAAAAATTTTTATTTTCCGACAATTGTTCTTATCTTTGCGGCATAAAAGTCGCTTGAAAAAGTGGCGCAGGTATGATAAAAGTCCCTTGAAAAAATGGCAGCACTGCAAAGAAAGATTGACAATATCCTCAGAGGCTGGAAGGCCAACAAAGACAAGAAACCTCTTGTTATTAAAGCTTGTAGGCAATATCGTGTTTGGGTGCAGTTGCCATCATAAAAAATCGTGTTTTGGTGCAATATCGCACGAATAAAAATCGTGTTTTGGTGCAGATAGTTGGTGAAATGTTTGGTTAAACCAATATAAATCAGTAACTTTGCACCGAAATTCACATTTGCTGCTATGAGAAGAAAAATAATTGACACGTTTTGGAGGTGGAAAAACACCGAGAACGGAAGGGTTGCCCTTTTGATTGAGGGAGCCAGACGAGTAGGTAAAAGCTATACATACATTATCCATAGCATGGATATGAAAATCGACAACGGCATAGTCTATCTTCCGATTTACATGACGTCGTTGTTATGACTAAAAGTATGAATTTGTATAGTTATCCTATTATTATGAAATCACAAAATCCTGAAATTGAAATGGCAGAACTTCATCCTCTGAAGAATTCTATATATCAGCAATATGAAGATAACGTTAATGTCCATACTGATGAAATTAGCCGATGTGAAAAGAAGGCAAAATGGTTTGTCATAGGTCAGTTGGCTGCTTTTATTCTTGCAATATCATGTATTGCCATATATGCCATGTATTATGGTGAGACTGTTGTCATTGTTTTGGCAATATTCTTTGTTTTAGCATATATTACATTACGCAGAATGGATGTTGCCAATGGAGACAAGATGAAGAGGCTAAAGGCAGTTCGCAGTGTGTATGTGAACGAAATGGCGTACCTCAATGGTGATTTCAAGGCATTCCGCGATGGCAAACAGTATGTCAATCCATGTCATGCTTATTCCTTCGATATGGATGTGTTTGGAGAACAGTCACTTTTCCAACGGATTAACCGCACTGTAACATCCGGCGGAAGCGACTACCTCGCAGCACAGCTTGGTTCTGCGTCAACAAGGACAAGACGGGAAATAGAAGACCAAAGGGATGCTATCAACGAACTTGCTGATGATGTAAGTTTAAGAACCTCGTTTATTGCAGTGGGACAGCTAAGGGGAGACATCATCAATACAGACGAGATAATGGGAGTAGTTGAAAAGGCAAAGTCAATTTCCTTGCCTTTGTTTGCGTCTTCTTACGCGGCGATAGTCGTTGCTGTAGCCTCGGTCGTAGGATTTCTCTCTTCTTTCGTTGCAGCCTTGATGGATGCAGTTCCGTCGAATGTGCCGTTTTTATGGGGATTGCTTCATCTGCTGTTTATGATAGTCTTGTGTTCACGCCCATTAAGAAGTATAAACAAGACTGTTGGGGCGGTAAGCAAGCAGATGAGCATGTATGTCTATCTGATGGAGATTATCTCACAAGGGCATTACTCCGCCAAGGACAATGTCGATATACTCTCTCGTCTGTCTCTCGGTGAAGGCAATGCCCTCAGCTCTTTCACTGAACTAAAGAGGCTTATGGACAGTCTCGACCGCAACGGCAATCCTCTATATCGCATATTCTGCAATACGTTCTTTCTGAACGATTTTTTTCTCATCAGACGGTTCTCCAAGTGGAAAACCAGCTATTTGGCAAGGATGGGTGAGTGGATAGAAGCCGTAAGCAAATTTGACGCTCTCGTGTCAATGGCAACATTCCGCTACAATGAGCCTTACGCAAAGGATGTGGAAATAGATGAGGGTGACAAGGTGGTTTATAGCGCGGAAGCGCTGTATCATCCTTTTTTAGGAGAGAAGGCTGTGCCAAACGATTTCTGCATCAGCGATTCGCATTATTATATTGTGACTGGTGCCAATATGGCAGGCAAAAGCACTTTCCTCCGTGCCATTGGCGTCAACTACATTCTCGCCATGTGCGGTATGCCAATTTTCGCCAAGTGGTTGAGGGTGAGCATCTTCTCTCTGTTTAGTAGTATGCGCACAACCGATGACCTTGCTCATGGCATTAGTTATTTCAATGCAGAACTGTTGCGTCTGAAACAGCTTATTAGTGAATGTAAGGAAAACCGCCATACGCTGATAATCCTCGATGAAATACTGAAGGGAACAAATTCTGCCGACAAGTTGAGTGGTTCGAGAATGTTCCTTGAGTCCATAGCAAAACTTCCCGTTACAGGAATCATTGCCACCCACGACCTTGAACTCTCAAAGATGTCCGCAGATCACCCCGACCGCTTCCATAACTACTGCTTTGAGATAGAACTCACGGACAACGTGACATATAGCTACAAAATAACATCAGGAGTGGCGCGCAATCAGAATGCTACTTATCTGCTGAGGGGATTGTTAAGGAATATTTAAGTTAATGAAAAAATCTCTATATTTCTTTGTTTGTTGAAGGAAAAAGATTAACTTTGCGCCCAAAAGTCGCTTGAAAAAGTGGCGCAGGTATGATAAAAGTCGTTTGAAAAACGTGTGTATCATCGCATAAAGTCGTTTGAAAAACGTGTATTGTTTTATTTAATCAATTTATTGTCAGATGTTTAGGAGAAAGATAGAAAAAGTGCTTTTGGACTGGAAGAAAAGTAAGGACAAAATGCCAATTGTTATCAAAGGATGTCGCCAATGCGGTAAGACATTCTCTGTGCTCGACTTTGCACGTAAGAACTACGGTAATGTGGTTTATTTGGACTTTTTCCTAAATCCTCAATACAAGTCAATATTTGATGATTCTCTTGAGATAGACAATATATTGGTCAACATATCGACGCTGCTGCCAAATGTACGTATAGTTCCTGGTGATACATGCTTTGTCTTTGACGAGATACAGGATTGTCCGAGAGCCCGTACATCCCTGAAGTTCTTCAAAATGGACGGACGTTTTGATGTTATCTGTACCGGTTCCTTGCTCGGCGTCAGTGGTTATAGGTCGAAGGATGCGGATGATGACAAATTTGCACCAGTGCCGGTGGGTTATGAAAAGATTGTGGATATGTATCCAATGGATTTTGAGGAGTGGTTGTGGGCGAATGGCATTCAAGAGGCTGTTTTCAGAAAACTCGAGGATAGTTTGTTTTCTCTCGTTCCCATTCCCGAAGTCATTCATCGACGGATGACCCAACTGCTCCTTCAGTATGTCATTGTAGGAGGAATGCCACGTGCGGTTACTGCTTTTATGGAGACACATAACATTCAGGAGGTAGTAAGCGTACAAAAGGCAATTATCGAAGGATACAAGGCGGATATGCTCAAATATGCCTCCCAATTAGACAAACCCAGAATTAGGGAATGTTTTGAATCGATACCAAAGCAGTTAAGTCGTGAAAACAAGAAGTTTGCATACGCACAGGTCAGGGCGAACGGTCGTGGGCGCGACTATCAGGGAAGTATCCAATGGATAGAGGATGCCGGAATAATCCGCAGGTGTTATAATCTTGAGATTCCCGAATTGCCGCTTGACGGGAATGCCATATATGAGCAGTTCAAGGTCTATATGGCAGATACAGGATTGTTTGTCTGTATGTTGGAGCGTGAGACTGCACACGACATACTCAACGGTAATCTCTTGGGATATAAGGGAGCAATTTTTGAGAATCTCATAGCAGACATTTTCGGTAAAATGGGACGGAAGCTATATTATTACCGAAAAGATAGCGGTCTTGAGGTGGATTTTGTAATGCGCTATAGAGGTGAGTGTACACTGGTGGAGGTGAAGGCGACAAGTGGCAATGTGAAGAGCACGAAGACCATCCTTGCGCATCCCGAGAAGTATCACGTCTCAAAGGCGATTAAGCTCGGGAATTATAATGTGGGAGTCTCAGGTGGGGTTATTACATTGCCTTTGTATATGGCTTTTCTGTTGAATGAGGTGTAAAACTTAACAACATTCAATTTTCCTTAGAAAAGAATACGAATTCAATAAAAAAACATCTGAATCGATATATAAAACCTTGCATCTCAGTTGACCTCACACAGTTTTGCCACGTTATCCTCGAAGTTGTCCTTGTCGATGGCGTGGTTCTTGAGGGTTGAGCGATAGTTGTAGATGGTTTGAGCCGAATAGTTGAGCAAGGTGGCTATGCGGTTTGTGTCCTTCATTCCCATTCTCACGAACGCCATGATGCGCAGTTCGGAGTTGAGTAGTTGGCCTTCCTTCAACTGGATGCGATGTTCGGGCAGCAGCAGAAGGTTGAATTCATCCACAAACTTCGGATAGAGATTGAGGAAAGCACGGTCGAAGGTGAAGAGCACCTCTTTCACGTCCTTGTCCTTTAGCCTGTTGTTGTTTAGAAGCACGAGCAGGTCGTCCACTTGGTGAGCCTTCACCTTGCGCTCGATGGTCTTGGTGAGGTTGTTGTATTTGTCGATTGCCACGGCGCAAAGGTCGATGAATAGACTGACATATTTGTCGCGACTGATATTTGTGGCCTTGAGCTTTTCGTTGAGTATGATCCTGTCTTTTCTTTGGGCAATGAGTTTTTTGTTTTGCTTTAGACTATACATTACGACAACAAGCAATCCGATGGCGAGTGCCCCCATGATGGCAATGACGGTGAGATTGTATTTGGCGATAGTGTCCTCAGCTTTCTGATAGCCTAAAGCTATGTCAGGCAGTTTGCGAGCTATCTCGGTGAGTCGCAGACGGTTGTTGTAGTATATGGCGTCCTCCACCGAATACACCAAGTAGCGTTGTGCCTGATTATATTCCATCTTGTGGTGCGACAGGTATTCAGCCAGTTCCTGCATTGCGAGATTCTCCTTCAGTGGTATCGACTGGTCGGAGATGGCTGCGAGAATCATGTAGTGCTCATAGTCATCGTATCGTTCCTGCATCTCATAAACCATGGCAAGGGCGCAGCATGCACTGGCATATCTCCTCTTCGACTTGTCGAGCTTGGATATGCAAGCGAGATAATTCTTTTCCGCCTCCTTCAGGTTGCCTAAGTTCATCTGCTTTTCTGCCTTGAAATAAAGACCGTCGGCAGTGTTTCCTGGTTCTATCATGCACAGAGTGTCAAGATAGGCATCAGCCTTCTTTGCGTAGATATCGGCGCGGGCTTCGTCCTTGACGTATGCCTCCCACGTGTTGTATATCCATCGCCATGTCTCGTAGTAGAGTCGTAAGTTTTTCTTATCAAGGGCAGCTGTATCAACATTTTGCATGGTTGTCTCGGCATCATTGTAGTGACCTGAGGTGGCGAGGATATATGCATCAAGAATCCTCACCTTATTTATATAGTCGGCACGATTGAGGCTTACGGCCTTTTTCATCGCAAGGTCGATATACTTTGAGGCTGAGTCGGAGTTGAACAGGTAATAGTGCTTGACGAGACTGTCGCATAGTGTGAATTGTCTTTGTTCATCCTTGCATTTGTTCAGCTTGGCTTTAAAGTCGGCTATTTTATCCTCCTTGGCCTTAGTCACTTCCTGACGCTTTGCAAGGCAGGTTTCCAACTCATCATATAGTTTGTCGTTATGCCCACTGCATGAGAACAATAGGGCAAGAGCGATAAACATGGTTGTTTTTTTGTAGTTCATAATATATATGCTTGGGTTTGGGACTGCAAATATACGTCTTTATTTTTAATTGGCAATGAAAAATTAGTTTTTTTTATCTATAAACTCCATTTTTTTCGATAAAGTGTATTCTTGGGTATTTACTAAAGGCGTAAGATGGGATAGGACGATAATGTTGATAATCAGATAGTTGATAGAAAATCCTTATACTATCCACTTACCAAAACGCTACGCAGACTTGTTTTGCGAGAAAAATAGATATAATTTTGCACCACGAAATCGAAATAACAAAAAAAATTATCCTTTATGAAAACAAAGCATTTCAATCTGCCTCAGGCAAAGATTATGATTGCAGCCGCAATCTTGTGTGCACCTCTTTATATGAGTGCACAGGAGAGTGAGAACAACAGCAAGGAAGAGGGCAACCGCAACGTGATGCTCAATGCCGCCAGTGCCAACGGACCTCGCGAGATCCAGATAGGTCTGCCGTCTGCCGATGTCAACGTACTGGAAAACGGTCTCCCCGTTACCTTTGCTACAAATCCTCACAGTGTCAACTCCAACTGGCGCTCCGATGCAAGCCATAGTCATGTGGGACTGCTGAAAATCTCGGAGACAGCAATAACAACGGGTAACATCGGTTATGCCGTCAACTCATGGACAAAGCTCGGCGAGAAGGGATTCCATGGCTCTCTCAACTACAAGGCCAACCACTTCGGTCAGCAGGAATATTCGTTGAATTTGAACGGTTCCATCGGTGAAAACTGGTTCTACAGTGCCAACATGTACCAGGACTTCGACCCCGGAACATTCAAGATTCGCAGTTCGCAGTATCAGGACCGCACTCAGATATATAAGGTAGCTCTCACCCACCTCTATGACAAGGGCAAGGGTGAACTGACAGCCATGTATCACTATTCCAACAGCCACCCGCTCTACACCTTCGCCACACAGTCGGCTCCGTTTATCTATGTTGGCGACGGAAGCGTGAAGGAATACGGCAAGTTCAAGCTCGGTACCACATCCTATCTGCCAGTTGACGCAAACATGACATATATGGACATGCGCACCGGTGAAATCAAGGAAACTTCACTCTACGATGCCGAGGAAAACCGCTCAAGCCAGTTCTTCATCTCAAACAAGTATCGCTGGGACAACGGCCTGACATGGAACATCAGTGCACGCTATGACCACGCCCACGGAGCACTCGTATATCAGAGCCCAATGTCGTTGATGAATGTGAAGGGCAATCCGGCATATAATTATATGTTGATTACTCCCGAGGGAAAGCACGAGAACTACACTGGCGAGTATGTGCAGTCGAGAATGTCATGCCTCAATTCGGGCGACATCGACGAATTCCTCCTCACCTCAGAGCTTATCAAGAAGTTCTCTACAAGCACACTGCGCATTGGTGTAAACGAGTGGCTCTATGACATCGACTATACATCGAACACCACAATGTACGACCAGAGCGTGCCTAACGACGGCAACTATGCTGTGCGCCTCTACGACGCCAATAAGCGTGACTACTATTTCTATGACTATAATAAGAATGCATCGGAGTACTACAAGGGTAAGGAGAACAAGCTCGCCCTTTACTTCACACACGACTGGGACATCTCGAAGAAACTGAACGTCTATTACGGTGCCCGCTTCGAATGGCAGACCATCAAGGGCGAGAATGCCGCAGTGAAGAACTCGGCAGGCGACTATGTGGGACGATTCGCCAACTATCACCTCGGAGCCAAAGCTGCCGATGGCACGAAGATCACTCCCGCCGACCTCGACTATAGCTGGCTGAACTATGACTTCACTGCCGCACTCACATATAAGATGACAGAAAAGTTCGGTTTCACCGGCGACTTCACCTACATCGTGCAGCACCCGAAGTTTGAGAACTTCTCGCCCGCAACACTCCCTAACACCAACAAAATCAGTGTTCCGCTCGGTCGCGCCGGTATCTACTACAACAACAATTGGCTGAGCCTAACCTCGCTCATCTCATATATCTCGAAGACCAACAACAACTCTACGCTCAACCTGCAGCACGGTCAGGAGATTATGGCAGCACCGCTGACCTACGACATACAGACTTGGGGATGGACAACGGATGCTGTGATGCGTCCGTTCAAGGGATTTGAGCTGCACGCTCTCTTCACATATCAGAAGCCTACTTATAAGAAGTATGAGACATCGGTAAGGTTTAGTGACGGATATGAGGGCAAAATCAACGCTACGGGAAATATCGTGGCAGAGGTGCCGCAGGTGCTTGTCGAACTTGACCCAAGCTACATGATTACTCCGAAACTGAAGCTCTGGACCAGTTTCCGCTACTTCAGCAAGACCTACGCCAACATCAACGAGGCATACTACTTCAACGGTCACTGGGAGACATTCGGCGGTGTGAACTGGGACGTGAACAAGCATCTCTCACTCGGTTGCACAGTTGTCAACTTCCTCAACCAGACAGGTGCCAAGGGTAGCATCGCAGGTGCTGAACTTATCACCAAGGAGGAGGCAAAGGACATCAAGAACTGCCTCATGACGGGTAGCTATCTCCGTCCGTTCACCGTTGAATTCACAGCAAATATCAAGTTCTGAAAACAATAAAGACATGAAACGTACTATTATATCATCTGCTATCGCAGCCATCGCGGCTCTCACCGCAACAACAGCCAATGCTCAGACAATCAACGTGGAGCATAAAGGCGACACAACAGTGGTAGTGATTGACAACCCCGCTAAATATCTCATCCTTCCGGTGGAGGAGGAGAGAGGCGAGGCAAAGGTGAAACTCGACCTCGGACGTACCGACGACACATGGATGGACGTGCGCCTCGCCATCGACAGGATTGACTATGAGGTGCCATTCGAACTTTCCGAAGGCAAGCGAGCAGTGGTGAAGATGCTAAATATCGACAGAAATGCACTCGCACTAAAGAAGATGCGACTCTCGAACACATGGGATGTGAAGAACACTGACTACTATCGCCCCATCTATCACCACACACCACAGTATGGATGGATGAACGATGCCAACGGACTCGTGTATAAGGACGGTGAGTATCATCTCTATTTCCAGTATAATCCCTATGGCTCAAAGTGGGGAAACATGCACTGGGGACACTCCGTCAGCCGCGACCTCGTGCATTGGGAGCATCTCAAGCCAGCCATAGCCCGCGACACCCTCGGACATATCTTCTCGGGAAGCACCGTGGTGGACAAGTATAACAGTGCGGGATTCGGCAAGGATGCCATCATTGCCTTCTATACATCGGCAAGCGACAAGAACGGACAAATACAGTGCATGGCTTACAGCAAGGATAATGGCCGCACATTCACAAAATATCAGGGTAACCCAATCCTTACTCCTTTCGACGGATTAAGGGATTTCCGCGACCCGAAGGTGTTCCGCTACGAACCGGCTAAGGCTTGGTATATGATTGTTTCTGCCGACAAGGAGATGCGATTCTACAAGTCTGCCGACCTTAAGCAATGGGAGTATGTGAGCGCCTTCGGTCGTGGCTACGGAGCACAGCCCAACCAGTTTGAGTGTCCCGATTTCTTCCCAATGACCGTCAACGGCAAGCAGAAGTGGGTTATGATTGTCAACATCAATCCGGGATGCCTGTTCGGTGGTTCATGCACAGAGTATTTTGTGGGCGATTTCGACGGAAAGAACTTCACTTGTGACAACAAACCGGAGGTGGCAAAATTCCTCGATTTCGGCAAGGATCACTATGCGACTGTGACATTCTCTAATCTCGGCGACCGTATCGTAGCAGTGCCATGGATGAACAACTGGCAGTATGCCAACCTCACTCCTACACAGCAGTTCCGCAGCTGTAATGCCCTGCCTCGCGAGTTGCGAATGTATGAGAAGGACGGCGAGTACTATCTCTCGGCAAATGCTGTGGAGGAAACGAAGGTTTTGCGCAAGCAGATCGTTGAAATCGGCGATTTTCAGCTCAACGGCAAGGGTGAGGTGAAGACGTTGGAAGGCGAAGGTGCCTTCGAGGTAGAAGCCGACATCACTGCCGCCACTGCCAAGACTGTGGGTATCGAACTGGCTAACGACAAGGGCGAGCGCACACTAATCTATCTCGACCTCGACAAGCAGAGGGTGGTGATGGACCGCACCGAGAGCGGTGTGACTGGTTTCGGCAAGCGTTCCGCTCCCCACGACATCGAGAACAACTATGAGTTTACAGTGCGCAAGGACGACCCTATGACAATGCGCCAGAAGAACTCAGTCAACTATGTCAACGACTTTGCCTTGGGCACATGGGCTCCACTCAATCTCTGCGATGGCAACAAGCGCCATTTCGACATCTTCGTTGACAAAAGTTCGGTGGAACTCTTCGTTGACGGTGGACGCATAGCAATGACCAACCTCGTATTCCCCACCAAGCCCTACGACCGTGTGCGCTTCTACACTCTCGACGGCACAGCCAAGGTGGAAGGGGCAAAAGCATATATCTTTTAAATAATAATATGGTATTATGTCAACGGTAAGATTATTTCTGACGGCAGTCGTGGCACTTGTGGCCACGATTGCTCCACAGGCACAGACCATCCGAATATCCACATCTCAGACGGATCTCTTCCTCAAGGTTAATCCCCAGGGACGACTCTATCAGGTGTATTTCGGTGAGAAACTTGCCAATGCAGCCGATGCAGAGTTGCTCGACTGGGCAGTGTATGCCGGTTCTGACGGCAGTATCTGCAAGCGTGGACATGAGGCGTATGCAGCCTCGGGAGGTGAGGAATTCTTCGAACCTGCACTTGCCATCACTCATGCCGACGGCAACCAGACGACTTATCTCCACTATAAGGAGCACAGTGTGAACAGGGTGGAAGGCGGCACGGAGACTGTTATTACTCTCCACGACAAACTCTATCCCGTGAAGGTGAAATTGCATTACGTGGCATACGACAAGGAGAACGTCATAAAGACCTGGAGCGAAATCTGCCATAAGGAGCGTGGTGCCATCTCTCTATGGCGATATGCCAGTGCCATGCTCTATCTCCAGGCAGATAGGTATTTCCTCACCAACTATCACGGCGACTGGGCACGCGAGGCATATCCCGCCACACAGGAGCTACAGTTTGGCAAGAAGGTGATTGACACCAAGCTCGGTTCGCGTGCAGCCATGCAGAGCCATCCCTTCTTCCAGTTGGCCTTTGACACAGAGGCTTCTGCCAACTCAGGCAAGATAATGCTCGGTTCCATCGGTTGGACTGGCAATTTCTCCTGTACTTTCGAGGTGGATAACGTAGGTGTCCTACGCCTCATTCCCGCCATCAATCCCTATGCCTCCAACTATCAGTTGAAGAGCGGTGAGGTGTTCACCACTCCCGAGTTTGTGTTCACCCTCAGCTACAACGGCACTGAGGCGGCAAAGAGGAGTCTTCACGATTGGGCGCGTCGCTATCAGTTGAAGGATGGTATGGGCGACCGTCTCACTCTTCTGAATAACTGGGAGAATACCGCTTTCGACTTCGACGAGGAGAAGTTAGGTCATCTCATGGACGAGGCAAAGCAGTTGGGTGTGGATATGTTCCTGCTCGACGACGGATGGTTTGGCAATGCTCATCCACGTAACAACGACGATGCCGGACTTGGCGACTGGCAACCCAATCGCACGAAATTGCCCAACGGCATTTCCTCGCTCACACGTATGGCAACAAAGGCTGGGGTGAAATTCGGTCTTTGGGTGGAACCTGAGATGGTGAATCCCGAAAGTGAGCTTTACAAGAAGCATCCCGACTGGGCAATTACCCTTCCCGGTCGCGACACATATTACTATCGCAACCAGTTGGTGCTCGACCTCAGCAATCCCAAGGTGCAGGACTTCGTGTTCAGTGTCGTTGACGATATAATGACCGAAAATCCCGACATCGCCTATCTGAAATGGGATTGCAACAGTCCGATAACCAACATTCATTCGGCCTATCTCAAGCAGAAGCAGTGCAATCTGTATATCGACCACGTGCGTGGTGTGTATAACGTGATGAGACGTGTGTCGGAGAAATATCCCTCGCTGCCGATGATGCTCTGTGCAGGAGGTGGCGGTCGTTGCGACTATGAGGCACTGAAATACTTTACAGAGTTCTGGTGCTCGGATGATACCGACCCCTATGAGCGTCTTTACATCCAGTGGAGCATGTCGGATTTCTTCCCCGTAAAGGCAATGGCATCGCATGTCACCAACTGGAACAAGAAGGCGAGTGTGAAGTTCAGGGTGGATGTGGCAAGTATGTGTAAGTTAGGTTTCGACATCGACCTCAAGTCGCTGTCCGCCGACGAACTGCAGTTCTGCCGCGAGGCAGTAGCCAACTACTGCCGTCTGAAGCCAGTCATCCTCGATGGCGACCAATATAAGCTTGTTTCTCCATACCATGGCAATCATGCAGCTGTGAACTATGTATCCAAGGACAAGCGTCATGCCGTGGTGTTCGCATATAATCTTCATCCTCGCTACAAGGAGCATTCTGCCAATGTATGCCTTCGCGGTCTTGATCCTGCAGCCACTTATGAGGTGAAAGAGATTAACCTGATGCCCGGTGCCAAAACCGAGTCAAGGAGATATTCGGGTGACTATCTGATGAAGATAGGTTTACCGTTGTTCTCAGATGCAGAAGGTACAAGTACTGTATATGAATTTTTTGTTATTTAGAATAGTTTTATAGCGAATAGTGATTTGCTAAGGTTTGGGTATAAAAAAAGATAAGGTAAAAAGATTGTTTCAGGATAACATTTATATTATAATATTTAACAGCGAATAATTTATTTCTATTTTTTTAACTGAGGCACATTGCCGATGTATATGGCATTCCTACTGAGCGAGATATAAATCTTAATAATTTTTAATTTTCCTCTGAAAGAATATGAATACAGTTAAAACCACTTAAATCGATGTAATAAGATGGTTTGAAATGAATTTATTTCAAACCGTTTGATTATATTTGCAGTCTAATTTGAAATAAGACCATTATGGATATACCTTTTGTATATGGAAAAATTGCCGACGGCATGAATTTCACCGACCGCGAGGAGGATTCCAAGAAGTTGAAGAACAACCTTCTTGGACTTGTCAATACTATAATAATCTCTCCGCGCAGATGGGGAAAGACATCATTGGTTTGCCATGTGCTTGAGGATATCAAGCACGACAGGGACTACCTTATATGCAAGGTTGACATATTCAACTGCCGCACGGAGGGGCAGTTTTATCAGACCTACGTAAATGCCATACTTTCAGCATCTTTCACAAAGATGGATGAGTTTATAATTGCTGTAAAGAAATATGTTGGCACTTTCGGACCTAAACTATCTCTCAGCGACAGCAGTATGAAATATGAATTGGCGTTTGGTATTGACTTCAAAGACAAGCAATATTCGTTTGACGATATTCTCGACCTGCCGCAAAAGATAGCGGAGGAAAAGGGAAAGAAATTCATTGTTTGTATTGATGAATTCCAGAATGTCGACTCGTATGACGATTCTTTGGGATTCCAACGTAAATTGCGCTCGCATTGGCAGATGCATAACAGGGTGGGGTATTGTATGTTTGGAAGCAAGCGCCACATGCTTCTCGACATCTTCAGCAACTATGAGATGCCGTTCTATAAATTCGGCGACATGATGTTCTTGGACAAAATCTGTCAGGAGGAATGGGTGAGATACATCACACGAAGATTCGATTACACAGGGAAGCACATCTCTGATGATGACGCGTTGCTCATTGCCCAGCTGGTGGAATGTCACCCTTATTACGTACAGCAACTAGCTCAGTTGACATGGCTTCACACCATGGAGACTTGCGACACGGCTATCGTAAAGTCGGCATTTGATTCGCTCGTCAACCAACTTAGCCTCTTGTTCAGCAATATCATCGACAACCTGACTGCCAAGCAGATAAGTTTTCTTCAGGCAGTTGCGAATGGCGAGAAAAACTTCTCGTCGCGCGAAGTCTTGGCAAGATACGATCTCGGCACCTCAGCCAATATCAAGAACCTGAGGAAAGCTCTTCAGGACAAGGATTTGATAGACATCCTTCCTGACTCAACTGTAATTCAGGACCCAGTGTTCGCGTATTGGCTGAAAACGAAGTATTGAGATACACTCAAGCATATTTATGAAAAAGTTGAGATTTAGCCCAAAAATAAATTATTTAGTTAGATAATTCATTCGTTGTTTGGTATTTCTTCCGATTTGCATTACCTTTGCACCAAATTAAATCAATAATGATATTATGAATGTAGAATCTATACGTGACTATTGTCTGTCGCTGCCCGCGGCAACGGAGTATTTTCCCTTTGATGAGACAACGCTTGCCTTTAGGGTTGTTGACAAGATATTTGCAATGATCGACCTCGAGGACACGCAGTGGTTCGTCTTGAAGTGCGATCCCGACTATGCCCTCGAACTGCGCGACCGCCATCCCGAAATCACCGGGGCATGGCACATGAACAAAAAGCACTGGAACCAAATTGACCTCGAAGGCCTCTTGCCCGACGAGCTTATTCAGAAGCTCATCCGCCATAGTTATGACCTTGTGGTGAAGAAACTGCCGAGAAAGACAAGGGAGCAGTGGCATCTATAATCCTGAGTGCGGGAGAATTTTGCCGTCAACCCTTCACCCTACATTTTTAGGGCGTATCTTATTTATAATCAATAAGTTCGCTTAGTGTAGGGTTCGCTCAACCCTACACAACCCTACATTCATTTAAGATATGCATTGCTGTATAGCTTTACACAATCTAAAGCCATGCTTTATCTGAACTAAAGCTATGCTTTAGATGGGCTTAAGCTATGCTTGCGCTCTCTGTCAAGTGATGACAGGCGCTCTGTCTCCCTATGGCAGTCGCCTGTCATCCTCGTGACAGAGGCATCAGAGATATTTATCCTTGCTTTTACATACGAGAGGAATTGCCATTAGTGTAGGGTGAGTGTAGGGTAGTGTAGGGTTGAGCCAACCCTACATTTGGATAACCTACTGTATATTAGTAAGTTATGCTCATTTTGTGTAGGGTGTAGGGTTATCGACGAAATTCATCGCGATTCATATTAAAGGTTAATTAAAGATAATATTTATGCCCAATGCTTGCATAATCGGATAATTATTCAGATATTTGCATTACTAAAAGTTCGTAACGATAATTGCGTAATTAGATTAATATGGACAATAGGTCAAGAAGAATAGCCAATCCGTTCCTCGTATAACACCAAATAATAGTATTATAAAAAAATGAAAACAATTGCAACTGCATTATTGACATTGCTTGTCTCGCTGCAAATGGTGGCAGGCAAGGTAATCAAGATTCAAGACACCCACCCCTAACTTCGTAAAGCTTGACCTGGAAGCCGTATATAACACTCTGCTGAAGAACAAGGAACTCATCTACAACAACCCTCTTGCCATGTGTGAGAGCGGCCAGTGGGTATTCGTCAACCGTACGCTCTATGGTCCTATGCTCCTTACCATCCCAATAGCTTTTAATGGCATACAGAGGGACGTTGACCATTCCGATTTCACTTCCATGGCTACAATTGCTGCAAAAGTACATAATAATCACCATATTACCAAAAGTTGTCACATTTTTATGAGGGAGTTACTTTTATTATTTGCCATACGTGGAGATTACATTCTGTTCTTTGCATCCTGACCTGCTCCCGTTCCCTTATACTTGCTGTTTGCCGTATTGAAACGATATGACAGGCGAAGCTGAACGCATGGAGAATAGTATTGATTGTTCTGGCTGTGGATGAATGTGCCATAGTCGGTGCTTATGCGTTCCTTGCTCTTGTTCAGGATGTCATTCCATGCAAGACGGACGTTGAGCGCATCGTGCTTGAGAAACGACTTGCTGACTGCAAGGTTAAGACGGTGGGTAGGCTTGGAAAACTTGTACATCACATTGTCATAGGGTGAAGTGTATTGATAGTCAAGGTCTATCAGCCATCCCTGCTTCAACTTGAATGCGTTGTTTGCCTGGACGAAGAACAACGGGTTGTTGCGCTTTACAACGCGTGAGCCGCTTGATTCACGTGGGTCGATGACAGTTGTCTTAAAGTACTGCTTCTCCATACCTGCGGTATAGCGTGGATTCCAAATGCCAATTGTTGGTGAGGCATTGAGATAGATGTTGAGTTTGTGCACTTTCTCCTCTGCGTTGGAATACTTGATCATTGAAGTACAATCGTCATCGTAAGGAGAACCGAGCTGATAGATGGCATTATCGACTGTCTCGTATGCACCTGTAAGGGTGAGCCATTGCCAGTTGGCATTGAGCGAGAGGGTGTGCTGCATTTCGTTCTGAAGCGTCGGGTCGCCCGTCTGATACATGAAGCGGTTATTGTACTGAATCTCTGTACTTAGCTGGTCATATCGTGGACGCTTGATCTTTGTGGTATATCCAAGGTTGACACCTACCTGACCGAGTTTGGTTGAGGCATTGAACGAAGGAAACCAGTTGTGGTGAGTCCTGTTGATGTTGTCCTTCGGGCTACATTCATTGGTGTATTCGAAATCTACATGCTCGTATCTTATGCCAGCCACCAACTGAACGTGTTTGAAAGGTAATGCATATTCGGCAAAACCAGAGATGGTGTTCTCCGCAATCTTTGCCTTCGACGATGGTATCTCCGTCTTGGTGGAGGCATATTCCTGCTTTGCGGTTACGTATGTCTCCTCGGTTCCCATCTTTAATTGTCCTTTCCATACAGGATAGGAAAGCACGAGTTTTCCTGCACCCATTCGTGCCACTCCATCGGAAATATTCTTAATGGAGGCGGGATCGTTGAGGCTGCTCTCATTCACACCGGTTTCCTTTTTGTAGCCTGAGTCGCTGAAATCCGCGTTGAAGTTCACGTTCAGCTTATTGATATTTCCGTCGTAGTAGATATTGCCCGTAAAGGTGTGAGAAGATGGTGTGGTAGTATTAGAGACGGAGCGGACATTGTCAACAAACTCGTTGTTTGTATATACATCGTCCTCAAAGACGACATTCTGATCGCCAAACAGCATCGCACCATAGTTCAACTTCATTCCAAGAGAATGATTCTCGTTCACCTGCCAGTTCACTCCCAGGTCTCCGCTTATTCCGCTATTGTGGCTAATAAAAGCGAAAGGACCTTCCATCCGGTTATGCTTGATGCTTCCATCAGGCATCTTGATGTATGTATTACTGCTTACGTTGTCGCTCACCTGATAGCTGTGCTGATTGTAGTAAACGAGTTTCCCGATGAAATCCAAGCCTCCGGTGCGGTAGTTGAGGTCGAGAACCGACCACGAGGGGTCGAAGCTATGGTTGTTGTAAATGTATTGCTGAGCCTGGCTCGTAAGTGCATAGCTGAAGCCGTCGCCCTGTCGCTTTATGGTGCGTATGCGCACTACACATCTCACCTCGCCACCATATTCGGCACCGGGATTGCTTACTACGTCTATCGACTTGATGTCTTCCGACATGAGGTTGCGGAGCTCGGAGTCGTCGTTCACCTTTCTTCCGTTAATATAATAAACAGGTGTGCCACGTCCTATCACTTCCAGGCTCCCGTTCTTGGAAATCATTCCAGGCACTTTGGCAAGCACCTCAAGCGAGTTGCCCGCATGCTCGAGTATCGAGCCTTCGATGGTAGTTACCACTGCATCGCCAAGGAGCTTTGTCTTCGGACGTGTCTTGCTGACAACGATTTCATTCAACAATCCCGCTTCAATCTGCATTTTTATTGTCTGTGATGTTGAGAATGAAGAAACCGGCAGGTTCTTCGTGCTATATCCTATGGAGGAGATTTGTATGAAGTCGCCCCCATTCTTTCTTTCGATACAGAACTGTCCCTTTGTGTCGGTTATGCATACTGCCACTATGGCCGAGTCGGGAAGAGAGCGAAGCGAAACTGTGGCAAACTCCATTGGCTGTTCATTCTCATCCGTCACTAATCCAATAAGATTCTGTGCACTCAGTTTGCAAATTGTTGCCAACAAGATAATAATTGTTGTTGTTACTCTTTTCATAAACTATTATTTGGTTATTTTTTCCTATTTGACGTAACAACATTGTAATAAGTTGCAAAGATATGCGAAAAATGTAAATGGTTAATAAAAGATAATTATTTGAATAAATACTTGCATAATCATTAAATCATTTGGAGAAAACAATAATTATTTGTACCTTTGCCACAGAAATATAAATGACGGTTTATATAACAATAGTTCGTTAAAAATTCAATATATAGCTAAGCAGTCTTGCGCTGCAAGCACGAGAGATCTTTGAAAATCTTACTAATTAAAGTTCGGTTAGGGTTGTACCCACACGCTTTAAAAATTCGCCTTACTATGTAAGTATTGGCATCAATGTCAATCAGGCCTATTCCCATAATCTCAAGGCCATGTTTTACTGCCTGTGCACAACCTGACCAAAAACGACCAATATGTATTGGTCGAGTCCTGTTTTCATACAACTTGCATTTGTCGTGCTTTGCAAAGTTACTGAAAATCAGTGACTTGGCCAACTTTTTATAGTTAAGAGTATATAAGCATTTCTTAATATAAGTTGCTGATTTTGAGCGACTTAAATATAAAAATTGTCGTAGTATTGATTTAGATACCGTTAAACAAATAATTCTACAAGATATGACCACAACCAAGAATAAACAAAAATACATGATAGTAGGTGGAGTTGCCGGCGGTGCTACTGCCGCTGCCCGAATCAGGAGGCTGACAGAAGATGCAGAGATTGTTCTGTTTGAAAAAGGAGAACATATCTCTTATGCCAACTGTGGACTTCCCTATTACATCGGAGGCGTGATAGAAGAGCGTGACAAGCTTTTTGTGCAGACACCCGAGGCTTTTGGCAAACGATTCAACATCGACATACGCACCAGAAGCGAAGTGACATTCATTGACACCGCTACAAAAAAGGTGACAGTAAAAAGCCCTGACGGCAAAAGCTATACCGAGGGCTATGACAAGCTGCTGCTCTCGCCCGGCGCAACGCCCGTCGTTCCGCCACTGCCTGGCATACAAAGCGAAGGGATATTTACCCTTAGAAATGTCAGCGACACTGACCGTATCAAGACATATATCACCCATCACAAGGTGAACAGAGCCGTTATAGTGGGAGGAGGGTTCATCGGTCTTGAGATGGCCGAAAATCTTCAACATGCCGGCACAGAGGTGGCTGTCGTGGAGATGGCTCCACAGGTGATGGGACCTATCGACTACTCGATGGCTGCACTTGTGCATGAGCATTTGCAGCAAAAAGGTGTCAAACTCTATCTGGAGCAGGCAGTAGAGAGTTTCTCCCGTGAAGGCGATGAAGTTGCCGTGCATTTCAAGTCGGGCATCCGGTTGAAAGCCGACATGGTGCTGCTGAGCATTGGCGTGAAAGCGGAAACAACACTGGCACAGAATGCCGGGCTGAAGCTGGGTGACATGCGTGGCATCTGGGTGAATGAATACCTACAGACATCCGACAACAACATCTATGCCGTAGGGGATGCCATCGAATTTCCTCACCCCGTCACAGGCAAGCCTTGGCTCAACTACCTTGCAGGACCTGCCAACCGCCAGGCACGCATCGTGGCCGACAACATGGTGCTTGGCAACAGCATCAAATATGAAGGCTCGATAGGCACATCCATCGCTAAAGTGTTCGACATCACAGTGGCCACCACAGGTCTGCCGGCCAAACGCCTCAAGCAGATGGACATTCCCTATCTCTCTGCAACCATACACAATGGTTCTCATGCAGGATATTATCCGGGCAGCTTGCAGATGGACATCAAAATCACATTCTCGCCCACAGACGGCAGACTGTACGGTGCGCAGATTGTGGGCTACGATGGTGTAGATAAGCGCATCGACCAGTTTGCGCTGGCCATCAAGAAAGGGGCAACAGTTGAGCAGCTCACTCGCCTTGAACATGCCTATGCCCCACCATTCTCATCGGCCAAAGATCCTGTGGCCATTTCGGGATATGTGGCCTGCAATATCCTCAGCGGAAAGATGCAGCCCGTGTATTGGCGCGAAATGCAGCAAGCGAATACAGATGAGATAACACTCGTGGATGTGCGCACTCCCGATGAATACGCACTGGGCACCATTCCTGGTGCTGTCAACATACCGCTGGACGACATGAGGCAACGCCTTGGCGAAATACCTACAGACCGGCCCGTATGGCTGTTCTGCGGAGTGGGATTGCGCGGCTATCTTGCCTCAAACATCCTCAAGGGCAATGGATACAGCGAGGTGCGTAATCTCATTGGCGGCCTCAAGACCTATAAGGCTGCCACTGCCAAGATACCTACACCTGAGGGATTCGCAGACAAATGCCTGAACAACAACACCTGCAATGGCACTCCTTCACAGCATCATGACCAAGCCACGATAATGGTCGATGCCTGTGGCATACAATGTCCCGGCCCTATCCTGAAAATGAAACAGGCGATGGATGGCCTTGCTGAGGGACAACGATTGACGGTAAAGGCTACTGATGCAGGTTTTCTTCGCGATGCCGAAGCATGGTGCCGTACCACCGGCAACAAGTTTGTCAGCAAGCACTCAGAAGGCGGCATACACATCGTGGAGATAGAAAAGGCTACTCCCAACGGTGTAGAGGCTGCCCCACAGGCAACAGGCGAACAGGGCAAGACATTCATCCTCTTCAGCGACGACCTCGACAAGACCCTCGCCACTTTTGTACTTGCCAACGGTGCTGCGGCTACGGGCAAAAAGGTGAGCATATTCTTTACTTTCTGGGGACTGAACGCCATCAAAAAGGCACATAAGCCAGCTGTTGCAAAGGATATATGGGGACGCATGTTCTCCTGGATGCTGCCATCCGACTCCACAAAGCTGTCGCTATCAAAAATGAACATGCTGGGGATAGGTGCCAAAATGATGCGCCACCTGATGGTCAACAAGGGGGTTGACTCGCTTGAGTCTCTTCGCCAGCAGGCTATCGACAACGGTGTGGAATTCATCGCCTGCAAGATGTCGATGGACGTGATGGGAATAAAACGCGAAGAACTACTTGACCATGTCACCATTGGAGGTGTAGCAAGCTATATGGAACGGGCAGAACGTGCCAATGTCAATCTGTTTATTTAGAGAAAGACAAACTCACCGATACGCTCATCCAAAGCGTCAAGGCCGACGACGGCATATCCCCACTTCATCAGGAGTGTGGATCCAGCCACTCGGCCATAGTCTGCCGGTACATGTTGCCATATTTGGCAGCATTATACACCGCGGCATGGCATATCCCGATTCGTAATGTGCCAGATAATACACTTCTGCCTGCCTTCCCTGTATGGCATAGCCCTCGGTAAACCCCTTATTAGTGCAACCATGAGCATCTCTTTCCCCAATCCTCCATTATAGCCTTGCGGAACTTGAAGATGGTGGCGGCACCTTGGTTGCGGTCATGGAACAACGATCGGTCTGTCTTGTCCGACCACCATTGGCTGCCCACCTTGTAGTCGGTGTCGCGATGCTTGCCGGGGAAGATGTTGTCGATAGTTATAAAACCTTGCTGGCGGGGGAATCCCTTGATGTCTGACGTGATGGTATAGGGCTGAGTGCCTGTTTTATACGTGCTGTATTTGACCACATAGTTGCCATTGCCAAGGTAGTAGCCTTGCCAGTTCTGATTGGCGATGCTGAGCGTGATGCACTCATCGCCAACCTTAAGGTTCTTGGGTGAAGGCCCCTTGACGTGCCATTCGATGATGGAGTAAATCTGTGCGGTGTCCTGAGCTGTGGTGGTATGGTGGAACACATGGCGCGGAGTATAGGAATATCTCTCGAAACTGCCGCCCCATGACTCTCTCTCAGGATTGGCAGGGTCGCCGTCCATCATATATAAAAGAGAAGGTGTGTCGCCGAGTTTCGGTTTGCCCTGCAGATAGTTGTAGAAGTCGGCACCGAGATAGCCGTTGCCCTTGACGTAATATTCATAGAATCCCCCGTTCCATTGGTCGGGATTCTTGTATTTGGCAATAAATCCGCGATAGGTGGAATTGTTTTCAATCATCCAGATGTCGGGGAAGTTCTCAATGATATAGGCATAGGCGTTTATGCCCCACTTCTTGTTGGGGCCGCCAATCCAGTATATACGTATCTTCTTGGCTATCTCTGGAGCGTCGTGCAGAGCCTGTGCCACGTCGTCAAGTCCTCCCCATACAAGGACGTATAATGGTCTGTAGGTCTGCTTGTTGGCACATCTCACTATCCACTGTGAGCCTTCGGTTGGTGTGGAATAACCAACGAGCGGCACTCTGCCATGGCGTCCTTGCTTGGTTATAGAGCGTAGATATTCAGGTGAGGGATAGAGGGCATGGGGTACTCTTGCCTCTTGGTTGTGGAGTTTGAGTTTTGGCAGGTCCATCTCGTAGATATCTATCATACGCAGGATTTCGCTCTTGTTTCCTTCGCCGAATGACGGAGATGATATAAGTCCCTCACAGTCAAACTCGTTGCTATATAACAGATAGTGCATCATCGACTGGTTATCGTCGGGGTCAGTGCCTCCGATGTCGGTGGTGATGAGTATGCGTGGTCGTTCGCTCACTGGAGCGGGTTCTGTCTCTCCGTGTTGCATTGCATTGTTGCTGTCCAATGGATTTTGACTTGCCTTTGCACCTGCTGTTATTGTCAGCAATGCAAGAAGTGTTGAAAGAATTTTTCTCATTTTTCTGTTTTGATTTGATTAGTGATATTTATCTTTTATTATTCAATAGTCTTATGCCAATGATATAGGAAGACGAAGTTCACTATCTGTCTTTCCCCTTTTGACGACATGTAAGGCGAAAGGTTGAATCAGAATGGGAAAATCATCGGCAGTACGACGGTCATCACTATGCCCATGATGATCTGTAGTGGCAGTCCTACCTTTATATAATCCTTGAAGGTATAGTTGCCCGCCTGCATCACGAGCGCATTGGGCGGAGTTGAGAAGGGAGAGGCAAAACACATGCTGGCTCCAAGGGTGACGGCAAAGAGCATGGGCAGCGGACTGATGCCTAATTCCGTAGAGGCACTCATGGCTATCGGAGCCATAAGCACTGCCGTGGCTGTATTGCTGATGAACATCGTGAGCAGGGATGTGGTGAAGTAGATGCCACAGAGCAATGCCATGGGACCCACTGTGCCGAGCGAGGCAACAAGAGTGTGACTGACGAGCGTGGATACTCCAGTCTTCTCCAATGCCGTTGCCATCGGCATCATGGCGGCAATGAGAATGATGCTCTCCCAGTTGATGGTCTTGTAGGCGGCATCGACACTGCGGAAACAACCGCACACCACCATAAGCACTCCCGCTGTCATCACCGCAGTGACAGGAGCCACGGGGATAATATCGAGAGCCATCACCACCACCATCGCCAGCATGATGACTGCCGCAAGCGGAGCCTTGTAGTCGAGTGTCACCTTCTCTGCCATCTCGCGCGGCTGACCGATGAGCAGCCAGTCGTCCTCCTCCTTGTCAATCTTCATGATATGTTCCCACGTACCTTGTATGAGCAACGTGTCGCCTACCTTCAGACGTAGTGTGGGAAGGTTGTCGGTGATGTAGTCGCTGTTGCGCTTCACTCCGAGCACATTGGCGTTGTAATGTTCGCGAAAACGGGAGTCGCTGAGCCTCTGTCCCACTAATCTCGATTCGGGCATGACTACAATCTCGGCTATGCCGATGTCGTAGAAGTTGATGCCTGATGAGTGTTCATGGTGCAGACTGGCTTTAGCCGTGAAAGCCTTGATGTCCTCCTCCTGTCCTTGCAGATAGATGATGTCGTCGGCTTCGATGGTTGTGTCTTGTGTGGGCAACGACTGGCTGACGTTACGGATGAGACCATGGTGGCGAGATGTTTCCTTGCGTATCTCAATCACGTTGATGCCGTAGTCGGCTCGTAAGTTTAGCTGTGCCACAGTTTTTCCCACAATCATACTGCGTGGGTCCACCTTATATGCCGTCATGTCGCCTGCCAGTTTGTATTCCTCCACAAGTTGGTCAAGTGTCTTGCCCTTGTTGCCATCGTTGTCCGTTGCCTTCTTTTTCAGGAATATCCGGCTGAGCGGCAGCATAACCAATATGCCCACTGCAAGACAGATGATGCCCACGGGCAGGAAGGAAAAGAACGACAACCCCTCGTAACCATGCTCGCGGAGCGCGGAGTCGATGACGAGGTTGGGCGGAGTACCGATGAGCGTGAGCATGCCGCCCATACTACTGGCAAAGGCCAGGGGCATGAGCAGTGTAGATGCGCTCTTGCGCGACTCGGCTGCCATGGACACCACGATAGGCATCATCAGTGCCACTGTGCCCGTGTTGCTGACGAAGGCTCCGATAATAGCCGTCACAAGTATCACGAGCAGAAAAGGCAGAGTGTCGTTGCCCCTTGCCAGATGCATTATCCTGTGACTGGCAGCTTTGGCAAGTCCCGTCTGTAATATCGCACCTCCCACGACAAACAGTCCCACCATCATCACCACCACGGGATTGGAGAATCCCGCCAATGCCTCTGTCGGGGTGAGTATGCCGCAAAGTAACATCACGACCAATGAGCACAAGGCCACGATGTCAGCCCTGAGCCGTCCCGCGATAAACATCGCCACGGTCACGATGAGTATGATAATCGTCAGTGTCATACTGCAAAAATTTTGCAAACGAGCGCAATGAGAGTTTACTCTCAATTGCCGAGTGCAGCTAAATTTTATGCAAAGATACAAAAATATCTGTAGCCAAGCAAGTTATTTACCGATTATTGGTAATTTTTAGATATATTTACCAAGGAAGAATATTCTCATTTGCTATATCACGAAGTTCACCGCCAAACCTTTTTCTTTCGACGAGATGTATGGCGAGAGGAGGAGTCTTTTGTGTTATCCTGTTTTATTATCCCGCATTCCGATACTCCTTCGGGGTCATACCAGTGCGCTGCTTGAAGAAGCGGACGAAGTGCTGGGGATATTCGAATCCGAGGCTTTCGGCTACTTGGGTGATTGATAGATGCTCATCGTTGAGCTGTTCCTTGGCGGCGGCAAGCAGATGGTCGTTGATGAAGTCCTTTGCCGTGCGACCTGTCTCCGTCTTCACCAACTGTCCGAAATATCCTGTGGATAGACAACACTTGTCGGCAAAATAATTCACCGTCGGGAGTCCTTGCGTCTGTGCCTTGTCCTTGATATACTCACGCAGCAGGAGGTCGAACTGCTTCACCACCGAGTGGTTGATTTCCTCGCGGGTGATGAACTGCTGGTCGTAGAAGCGAAGGCAGTAATTGAGCAGCAACTCGATGTTGGATACTATCAGTTCTCGGGTGTGATTGTCTATCGGATGCTTGAGTTCCGACTCAATCATGTCGAGCACCTGCTTGAACACAACCACCTCGCTCTGTGATAGATGCAGTGCTTCGGTACTGCTATATGAGAAGAACTCATATCTACGTATGTTTCTGCAGAGATTGGTGCGATTCAGAAAATCGGGATGAAACAACAGTCCCACGCACTTGGGACGAACGCTGCGGTCGGTCATCTCCACCGTCACCGTCTGTCCTGGCTCAAACGACGTCACCGTCTGCTCGTCGAAGTCGTAGGGTGTGCGTCCGTATGAGAGGTTGCATCCCTTGGTTTCCTTCAGCCAGATGGCATACACGCCATAGTGCACCTGCGACTTTGCAGTGGCGGTGTAGTTGCTTCTTTCCAAGTGGACCACGGTCACCAACGGATGTAACGTTGTTATGCCGTAGTAATCGTTCACCTGTTGTATGCTGTCAAATCTTATTTCTTCCATAATGCGTTATTGTTTGTCATAAATAAAAAACCGCTGCAAAGATACGACTTTTTTCGCATATATCATATACCTCTATTATTGTTTTTATTACCCAAAACGTGAAAAATACAATATATACTATGCTTCTCTGATAATCCCTGATATCTGTGGTATAATCATTTCATCATACCTATTCTCTTCAGCCACTTGTGTATGCTCTCCTTTGAGTCGGCTACACGGTCTCTTGATATGGCATATACGTCGAGCACTGTCGCTATTTTAACTTATTATACTCCTCGTCGCTCACTGGCTCCAACCATTCGTTACGCTCTTCCCCGCTTGTCTTTGCATGGGTAGCCAAGTGCTGGAACCATGAGTCGGCTTGTGCACCGTGCCAGTGCTTCACTCCCTCGGGGATGTCGATGATATCGCCGGCTTTTAGCGGTATGGCGGGCTTGCCCCATTCCTGATACCATCCCTTGCCGCTGACGCAGATGAGGATTTGGTGGGCACCGTGATGTATGTGCCAGTTGTTGCGGCAACCAGGCTCAAAGGTCACATTGCTATAGCCTTGAATAGTCTTTTCATCAGCCGAAAGGTTTTTGGGAGCAATGGGTGCAAGATGGCTGTCGCCTGTGAAATACTGGGCGTATCGGGTGTTGGGATTGCCCTTGGGCCAGTCGCTGAACCAGAAGTTTGTTCTGTAGAAATTGACAATCTCGTTCCATGGGATATAGTTGCCCTCGCCCCCGTCGTATAGGTCGCAGTGGGTGGCATTGGGCACTATCAACAGACTCTTGTTGTCGGCGTATTTGCCGCTTGTGATTTTCTGATAAGCCTCCTCGCCGAAGTATCGGCTGTGAGCCTTCTCGCCGTGGACGATAAGCACGGGAGTGCGTATCTCGTCAGCTGCAATCCACAGATTCTGGTTGAGGCGCATGAGAGGCGATGTGATGTTCCATCCCATGTTGGAGTTGAGCGAGCGGGGATGATAACCACGTGCTTCCGACTTGTAGTAGGCAATGTATTGCTTGAAGAAATCTGATGCGTCAGATGGAGCCTCGGCAGGCAGTCCGCCTTGTGGAAGTATCTCTCCCTTGCGATATTCCTCAGTGCGCTGCTCAGCCAACTGTTGTTTCAACTTGAATCGGGCATCCTCGTCCATGGAGTCGAAATATCCCTGTTGCGTCACGCGCGTCATATTATATAAGGTGACGCTCACCGTAGCTTTTATGCGTGGGTCGAGGGCCGCAGCATTGAGTGCTATGCCTCCCCATCCGCATATTCCAAGTATGCCGATGCGCCCGGCATCCACGTCGTCGCGACACGAGAGATAATCCACCGCAGCACAGAAGTCCTCGGTGTTGATGTCCATCGAGGAGGAATAGCGAGGCTCGCCACCGCTTTCGCCCGTAAAGGAAGGATCGAAGGCAATGGTAAGGAAACCCTCCTCCGCCATACGTTGGGCATAGAGTCCGCTTGCCTGTTCTTTCACTGCACCGAAAGGTCCGCTGACGGCAATGGCTGCCATCTTGCCTTCGGCTTCTTTCGGAACATAGAGGTCGGCAGCAAGCATGATGCCGAATCTGTTACGGAACGTCACCTTCTCATGCCTTACCTTGTCACTCTTTGGGAATGTCTTGTCCCACTCACTCACTAACTGCAACGAGCATGTCTTCGTTGCCTTGTCTTGCACATTCTGTGCATCTGAAAATGTCGTTGTCATAGCCAACATAATTATAGATAAAACAATCTTCTTCATATCGGCTGCAAAGGTACGAATAATCCCCGAAACCTGCGTTATACAGATTTCGGGGATTATTACCATTTTTATGGAAAAATGTATGGTTCATTCAAAGGGCATTGATAATGCTTTACCCATTTCATACGCCTTGGCGAGGGCATGGTGGCCTTCTATGTCGCCCATGTCGTTTACTCCTCCTGCAAATACTTGGCCGGCAAGGCGAGCCTTGGGGAAACAGGCAATCCAGCCTCCAAGTCCCTCTATTGCCCTTTGGGGCACATCGGGTTCATCCTCGGCAGCGGCGGTAAACAGATAGATGTCGCGGAAATGGTAGTCGGAGTCGTAGAGAGCATTTGCACGGTCGAGCATCGTCTTCATCTGTCCACACATCTCGTAATAATAGATAGGAGTGGCGAAGGCGATGATGTCGGCGTCGTGCATCTTCTGTATGATGGGAATCATGTCGTCCTTTATGGCACAAGTCCTTAGACTATGACATGCCATGCATCCACGGCAGAATGCTATCTCCTTGCCGCGCAACGACAGTTTCTCCACTTCGTGACCAGCCTCAACAGCTCCACGTACAAATTCGTCTGCCAACGCCTCGGAATTGCTCCTGGGGCGTAAACTTGTAGATATTACCAATACTTTTTTTACCATAAATATTTATTGTTATTAACCTCGATTTCTTGATGTCGAGCATTGATAATCATTTTGATGTCTGTTACATACAGTCGCGCAGGATGGCTGCGATGTCTTCCTCATACAGCGGCACCCATGCCTGGTCGAGTCCCTCGTTCACGGCGATGTGATGTGCCATCTCGTCGATGCGGCTGCCGTCGATGCCTACGGCTGCGAGGGTCATAGGGATGCCGATGCTCTCATAGAAATCGTGGATAGCCTGTATGCTCTCCTCGGGAGTGGCAGTGCCGAAGACGTTCTTGCCAAACGAAGTGATTCGCTCCACCACTTGTTCATGCAGTTCGCCATTTGTGGTGTTGAGGATATGACGCATCCAGCGTGGAGTGACGATGGCAAGTCCCTCGCCATGGGTGATATCGTAGTGCCCTGATAGTGCGTGCTCGATGGCGTGCATGGGCCAACCGCTCTCAGAGTTGCCAAGGGCATAGATGCCGTTGCAGCCCAGTGTGGTGGCATAGAATATCTCGGCGCGGGCGTCGTAGTTGTCGGGCTCGTCAAGCACAATCCTCACGTTCTTCACCAACGACTTCACGGCTCCCTCCATAAAGGCATCGTTCATCATAATATGCTCACCGCAGAAATACTGCTCCATTATATGGTTGATGCAGTCGGCAACGCCCGCGAGAGTCTGCTTCACGGGAAGTGTGAATGTATATGTGGGGTCGATGAATGATACGGCAGGAAATACCAACGGCGAGAAATAGGCAAGTTTGTCGTTGGTCTCGGTGCGCGAGATCACGCCTCCCGAGTCATACTCCGAGCCTGTGGCTGCCAGTGTGATGATATCCACAATGGGTATGGCCTTGAGAGTGGGAGCCTTGCCCGTCACGATGTCCCATGGGTCAGCGTCCGAGCAGGCGGCTCCGGCTATTGCCTTGGTGCAGTCGAGCACACTGCCTCCGCCTACTGACAGTATCACGTCGATGCCTTTCTCCTTGCATATACGCACGCCCTCAAGCACGCTGGGGTTGAACTTAGGGTTAGGCTCTATTCCGGGCAACTCGTATATCTGCTTGCCTTCGAGGAGTTGTAACACCTGGTCGTAAAGACCACTTCGCTTGATGCTTCCACCGCCGTAAGTAATCAGCACCTTGTTGCCGAACTTGGCCATCACGCCTTGCAGTTTCTCTGCCACCACGCCCTTGCCGAATATAAGCCGCGTGGGAGTTTGATAATCAAAGTTTCTCATAAATTATATCATAATATTAATTCAACATAAATACTTGTATAGCCAATTTTCTGTGCAAAGTTACAACTTTTTTTCTTATTACAAGCATCCCTATTATGGTTTTTATTACCAAAACCGTAGGTTTACGATATTTAACAGGCGAAATGATAGCAATGTGCCTATGCTTTAGAAGGAAAACAGCCTAAAGTTGCCTATGTTTTAGAAAAAAGTGTTGTCTTTGGATAAGATAAAATGTTAAACTGTTATAAATGTTGGTGAAACCATGATCGTTTTGATGATTATATGTGATAAATACCGTATCTTTGCAAAAACATAATGGTATTACACCTAAAAACAAACAAAAATGAAGAAAATCTACTTGACTCTTGTCCTGTTGCTGACAGTTATGTCGGGAATGCAGGCAAAGGACTATGACATCATCGTGGCACAGGACGGTAGCGGTGACTACAAGACTGTGCAGGAAGCAATCAACGCAGTGCCCGACTTCCGCAAGGAAAAGGAGACTCGCATTTTCATACGCAACGGAGTGTATAAGGAGAAACTGGTGCTGGCTGAATGCAAACTCAACGTCACACTCATCGGCGAGAGTGCTGAGGGGACAATTCTTACGTATGATGACTTTGCCTCAAAGCCGAACATTTTTGGCGAGAACAAGGGCACATCTGGCTCATCGTCATTCTACATCTACGGCCCTGACTTCCACGCTTACGACATTACATTCGCCAACTCCTCGGGACCAGTGGGGCAGGCTGTGGCGGCATTTGTGGCAGGCAACCGCGCCGTGTTCGTCCGTTGCCGTTTTCTTGGCTATCAGGACACGCTTTACACCTACGGCAAGATGTCCAAACAATACTATAAGGACTGCTACATCGAAGGCACCGTTGACTTCATCTTCGGTTCCTCAACCGCTTTCTTCGACAACTGCCAGATACACAGTTTAGGGCGCGGCTACCTCACTGCGGCATCCACGCCCGAGGGCAGAGACCACGGATATGTTCTCCGCGGCTGCTGCCTCACCGCAGAACCGGGTGTGGAGCGCGTAATGCTCGGACGTCCCTGGAGACCGTATGCCAAGACGGTTTTCGTGGAATGTGCTATGGGTGACCACATAGACCCCGCGGGATGGTTCAACTGGGGAGTTGAGAAAGAGAAGACGGCCTTTTATGCAGAGGCCGCTTCAAGGACACTTGAAGGAAAGGACGTGGATGTGAGCAAGCGAGTGAAGTGGAGCCATCAGGTTGGCGCCGGAGACTATACGATAGAGAAAGTGCTTGCGGATTCCGACCGGCCTGACTGGTATAAGGTAGCAGATTAATTGGGGGGCTTCGTTGCCCCCTTCGCTTTTCTTGAAACAAAAAACAATCGTTTTGTACAATAATCGCTATGGGCAAGCGTTTATATAGGAAAAACATTTATATAGATATGAAGAAAGGATTGTTTGCAGTATTGGTTGGCATGTTGTTGTGCTGTAACATATTTGCACAAAAGGAGCCTGGTACACTGACGTTGTACCCACGTGTAGGAGTGAACCTTTCAAAGTTCTCTGGTGATAAGATATACAGAGAGTCATTTTACGGCATTTCCGCGAAGATTGGCATTCAACCGGAATTGTTCCATTCCCATAGGTCTCTCCTATGAATACCACAACATCTCTTTTGATATCCGGTATAATCTCGGATTAACGCATGTGTATAAGAACATGACAGACAATGCGCACAACTCCACTCTGATGTTCACCTTGGGCTATAGCATTGATTTATGATGAGGTTTATATCTTGTTATAGTGATGCAAGTGCCTTGGCATATTGCTCTGCCTTGCGCTCGGGCTTCATGGGATAGGCCCGCGAACTGCTCGGCATGCGATAGATGCGGATTTTGCGCCCTTTGTATTCCACTTCGGCATATTCGCCCACCTTTGGTTCCTTCACGTTGAAGCGGCGGCAGAGCGTTGTGGTGGCGAGTTGTCCCGCGGTGATGATGGTATTGCATTGGGGCATATGGTCGAGCATTGCCTTTACGTCGGTTTCCTCGATGATGTCGAGGTCTTTGTCCGAGGCGGTGTTCTTGGTGCGCACTATCCTTGTGGCAGTGTCATACATGGCAATGCCATTTTCCCTGAGGAACGCCTCAATCCCCGGTTGGTCAAACCGCTTTTCTCCTTTGACGATAAAGTGCTCCTTGTCGCCGAAGAAGATGATGCCCATAATGCGCCACATGTCATTTTGGAAGTTGGGGTAGTAGAAAGGCATGCACCAACGATGAGGCGCAGGTGGAAAGGTGCCTAACATAAGAACCTTGGCCCCTTCGGGGACAAACGGCTCAAACGGGTGAGTCTCTATATTGTTGTTCATAACGGCTGCAAATATACAAAAAAATATCTAAAATGTTGCATTTTGTTGTTTATTTTTGTACCTTTGCCGCCAAATTACATAAACATTCAGCAATTATTATGGACAATCAGCAAGAAATATTCCCTTTAGTGGATGAAGAGGGCACGGTGGTGGGCTCAGCCACCCGTGGCGAGTGTCATAGTGGCAGCAAATTGCTCCATCCGGTGGTTCACCTGCATGTGTTTAACTCCCGGGGCGAGGTGTATCTGCAGCGTAGGCCCAACTGGAAGGACATACAACCTGGCAAGTGGGACACGGCTGTGGGCGGACATATTGATTATGGTGAGAATCCCTCCGACGCACTCCGACGCGAAGTGCGTGAGGAACTTGGCATTGAGGACTTTACTCCCGTCAGCATGGGCAAGTATGTATTCGAAAGCAAGAAGGAGCGCGAGCTTGTGTATGTCAACCGCACGGTATATGACGGCACAATATCTCCGTCAGCAGATGAACTCGCCGGTGGGCGCTTTTGGACTATTGACGAGATACGTGCTGCCATAGGCAAGGAAGTGTTCACTCCGAATTTCGAGAGTGAGTTCTCCCGCTTCTTCATTAAAGAGTGAAAACCATTTTGGTAATGAGCGGACAATTGTTTGTCAGTTAGCAGACAATTGTTTGATAGCAGGCAGGCAATCTTTTGCTAACTGGCAGAAGGCATGCACGCCTGCTATTCTTATATTATAATGCCAGCCAAACAGTCATAACCTCAACAGCTATCCAGTTTATACAATTACAGTCAATCATTTGCCATTAGTATAGCTATCAATTAATCATATTCACAAGCATCAGTTTCCACCTATTCCACCTGTTCCACCAGTTCCACCAACCCTTGCGGAAATAGTGGAAGAGTAGGATATGAAGGCAATTCATCATACATAAAATCTCTTTTCCACCACTAACACCATCCTTGCGGAACAGGTGGAAGTGGTGGAAACTCATGTTTGGGAATTTCGCGTTTTGTCATAAAAAGTAGTAGAAACATTTGGTTAATCCAAATAAAATCAGTAACTTTGCCGCCGAAAGTTTTATTTGAGTAAAAATCATTTATGGGCAAGAAGGAATACATACAGCTTGAGCTTCTTTTTGACGATACTCCTGTGGAGGCGAAGGAAGTGCCGGTTAAAGTCACGGCTCCTGTTGTGCTGACCAAGCCGGAAGCTCCCGTTGATATACGCATGAGGGCAAAACGCCGCAGGATCAGGGTGACATTTGCTGATGGCACCACATTCTGCGATATCAGTGCAACAGCTACTATGATTATGACAATCGAGAAGATTGGCATTGAGCGTGTAGCTGCATTGAATATGGAAAACTGTCATGTCCCGTTGGTTTCAAGACAGGTTGTGGATAATTATGCCGAGTGGACAAAGCAAATGGCTGACGGATGGTATCTGATGGCTCAGGGCGACACCGACCAGAAATACCGTCAGCTGAAGTCGATTATCACGTCCCTATCTGTTGATGCCACAATAGAACTTGGCGACTTTGAATCCATTGTGACTAATGAAAACAGCCGCAAGGGCGACACACGAAAACGCAAGTCCCGCCTTGTAGTCACACTTCAGGACGGCATAGTGATTTGTGGTGACAACCCTCTTGATACATTCAAGAAGACAGTTAGGCACATAGGAGTGGAGAGGGTGGAGAAGACCAACTTGAAGATTGGCGGCAATCCAATAACCACATCAGTAAAGAGATACAACAACCAAGTACAAGTGTCATCAGCCAAATGGCTCACCGTGCCCTCATCCGTCAAGGACAAATACAAAATCCTCCGCATTCTCTCAGCAATGACCCACACCCCTTTTGACGTGAAGATACTGGAGTGACAAGATTATTCCTAATTGAGTTGTTTTTTGAATTTAACCCTCAAATCTGCAAACAAATTACAAATATTGAACTTAAAATGATATTAGAACTACGTTTGAGTAATATCTTTTCGTCTCACGTGCAAGTCAGATGGATAGGGAGATTGCCAACTCCATACTCAAGCTGTTGTCTTTGTCAAAACTGGCTTCAAACAGGGCGAGACAACTCCATGAGTATGATAATCCCTCTTCGACAGTATATAGACTAATGGATGATCTTTGGGCTTTGTATCAAAAAATATAAATAACAGATAGTCAAATGACATTTTTCCCTCAAAATATTTGCCCATTACAAATATATTTTGTAATTTTGCGGCATGAGAATATGAACATTAAGTATAACATAAATATCATCAAACTTCAATTCCAATTCCCTCTTTTGAGAAGAATGCCTCTACCGCATACAATGGAATGTTCTCCATCCATTGCTGGTCGGCATAAGGAAGCATGGAGCAGCGGAGAGCCTTTAGGGGATAAGACGCAAATTCATAGTTGACAAATGTTGACAGCGATTTTGAGCGGACGTTCTCTTCTGCCTTTACCTCAGTGGGAATAACCCGTTTGCCGCCCTGAACAACGAAATCCACCTCTAATGGCGAATTGTCCTTACTATAATAAAATATCTCGTCGGCAATGATGTCAGTATCCTCCAACGACTTTATTTGGTTCATGACATAGTTCTCTGTGAATGCGCCCTTGAACTCTGTAAACGCTCCCATGCCTAAAAGCATCTCACTTGATCGTGCTCCGCAAAGACATGCCAGTAGGCCAACATCATGAAGGAATACCTTAAAGATGGAATTGTCGGCATAGAACTTCAACGGCTCTTCAGGCTTGGAGATGCGGCAAACCTTATATATCAAACCGGAATCGGCGAGCCATTGGATAGACTTCTCATATTCGGCTGCCCTTGCCCCTTTTTTGACGGCTCCAAAGATGAATTTCTTGTTTTCTTTTGCCAACTGCGACGGTATGCTGTTCCATATCATACGTATTCTTTCCACTTCAGTCTTGGTATGCTTGCCCATATCTCCAAAATATGTACTGAGAATGGCTCTTTGCACACTCCTCGTCTTTTGGGCGTTATGACCTTCTATCCATGTGGATACAGCTTCGGGCATACCTCCGGTGAAATAGTATTGGCGGAGGTATTCCACAAGTGTTTCATGGTGTATTGACAGTTCGTCCCATTTCAGGTTTCTCAGTGTTTTTGCCAGCCGTTCTCTGCCGTTGGCCATCAGGAATTCGTCGAATGTCATAGGGTACATTCTCAGATTGTCAATCTTGCCTACAGGGTAGCTCTCATCCTCGCGCAATGAGATTCCCAACATTGAACCTGCCACAACCACATGCAGTTCGCGCTTGTCTTCACAGAAGTATTTTAATGCCGGTATTCCATTCTTCACTTCTTGAATTTCATCAAAGAACAGCAAAGTCTTGCCCTCGATGATGCTACATTCATTGTCCTGCTCCAACTGATAGAGTATTCTATTGATGTTGAAGTCGGAAAACAATGAAGTGGCAAAAGGGTTGTTATGACAGTTGACATATACGAAGTTGTCGAATTCTTTTTTGCCGAATTCCTTAAGGATATAGGTCTTGCCCACCTGTCTTGCACCAAGAAGTACAAGCGGCTTGTGTCGTGGACTATTCTTCCATTCGAGCAATTTTTGGTATATCTTTCTCCTCATATTATGTAATTTCTTGTTTTTTGCGTGCAAAGTTACTGAAAATAAATCAAATATGCAAGCATTTTACATTTTTATGAATGTTCAACTATTGAAAAACAACATTTTTATGAACGTTCAACTATTGAAAAACAACATTTTTATGAACGTTCATTGTAAATGATATATGTTTAGGAATAAAAAAGCAGGCTAAATATTTGGTGGTTTCAGAAATAATATATACTTTTGCCGTCGGTTAAAAACAAAATAGTAAATTTATTGCATTACTAAATATGAAAAGGAATTTTGGACAGATTGTATTTTGTGCGTTTATGGCGGTGGCAATGGGACTTGCCGCCTGTTCTTCGGATGACAATGATGTGCCTGCGCCACCCGAGAATACTGAGAATCCGGGCGATGCCGACTCTACTCAGACGGAGGTGGAGTGGATTGTGGATAGTGTGGAGCTGTGGAGCCAGCGCGATGCCAACAGGATTTATGGCATGATGTATTATAACCCTGTGACCTCCAAGAAACAGCCGGCGGTTATACTCTCCCATAGCAGTTCGCTTACACACGAGGCAATGGCAGGTTATGCCTATGCCATCGCCAAGATGGGCTTTGCTGCTTATTGCTTTGACTTCTGCGGAGGCAGCGACAAGAGCAAAAGCGACGGAACGACCGACGATATGACCGTTTTCACCGAGGTGGAAGACCTTAGGGCAGTGGTCAAGACAGTGAAGTCGTTAGGATATGTAGAGCCTTCTGAGGTGTATCTCCTTGGAAGTAGTCAGGGAGGACTTGTCTCTGCCTTGCTTGCCGACGAGTGTCCCGATGATTTTGCGGGAATGATTCTGTTCTATCCGGCTTTCAATATTCCCGAAATGGTGAAGATGTTCAGTGGCTTTGGCGACTGGGGAAATATGGGCGATTGGGGAAATATCGGCAATTGGGGTGACCTTGGCAATTGGGGTGACTTCGGCGATTTTGGTGGAATGATGTCCATGAGCGAGAAATACATCAACAGCATCAAGGACTTTGACGTGTGGTCGCATATAGGCAAATTCCCCAGGCCCGTGTGTATCATCCATGGCACGAATGACATGATAGTCCCTGTTTCCAATTCTGAGAAGGCTGTAGGGTTATATCCCTCTGCAACACTTAACAAGATAGAGGGTGCCAATCACGGATTCAATGCCGCCAATCTTGGCAGTATGGGCAGCATGATGGGAGCATCGGCAGATTACGACTCTCAGGTAATACCTATTGTGCAGTCTTTTCTTAAAAAATAAACATACGTTCCATCAAAGATGAAGGAAACTGTAAAAAAGGTGAGTGCTTGGATGGCTTCACACTCATCTACATACGTGATAGCCGCTGCCTTATTGGCTTTTCTTCTGCCCGAAGTGTTCGGGTGGGTGAGGGGAGACGTGTCGAGCGTCATCCTTGGTGTGATAATGCTGACTATGGGTCTTACCCTGTCGGTGGATGACTTCCGCATATTGTTCAGTCGGCCTTGGGACATTTTTATCGGAGCCTGTGCACAGTTCACGCTGATGCCGCTTATAGCCTATCTGCTGACGGTGGTGTTCGGACTTAATCCATATCTTTCTATCGGCATCATTCTCGTGGGATGTTGCCCTGGCGGAGTTTCGAGTAACATCATGTCGTTTCTGTGTCGTGGTGACGTGGCGTTCTCTGTGGGCATGACTACGGCTTCCACCCTGCTTGCTCCGTTTATGACTCCCTTACTCGTATGGTGGCTTGCCGATACTCGTATTGAGGTGGATACACTTGGAATGTTCCGAGGCATATTGCTCATTACGATATTGCCAGTGACGATAGGATTCTTGGTCAACCGCTATGCCAGTCGCCACCATTGGTATGACGACGTGCGGCAGATGATGCCGGGAGTGAGTGTCACGAGTCTTGCGTTAATAGTAGGTGGTGTGGTATCACAGGTTAAGCCCCAGTTGATGATTCAAGGCATGGGATTGTTTATGCTCATGCTTGCAGTGGTATTCTGCCATAACACCCTCGGTTATGTTCTCGGCTATAATGTGGGCCGTCTCTTCCACTTCTCGCTTGCCAAGAAACGCACGATATCCATTGAGGTGGGAATGCAGAACGCAGGTATGGCAACAGTGCTTGCCACGGCATTCTTCGCCAACGACGATATTCTCGCCCGCACTCCCGAAGCCATTCTCTGCGTGGTGCCTTGCGCCATCAGTTGCGCCTACCACTCCATCTCTGGTACCATTCTCGCGGGGTTGTATGTGAGATATGACGAACGTTCGCGTAGATCCAAATGAACAGAGACAAGATAGAGATTTGCCTTATGTCCAAAATTCATACTTACCCGTAGGTGTCATCTCTCCGCCGCACTTGGGACAGCTGTGGAGATTCCAGCTGCGGATGTTCATACTGCTGCATTGGGGGCACAGGCGTCCAGCCTCACTGTTGAACGAAGGGGCCACCTCGCCGATTATTCCCCCGACAACAATGTTCTGCACAGTGTGGCAGTCGCAACATTCCATGGGTATTATCTGCTGTTGAAACAGTCCACGGCCCTCATACAGGTCAACCTCATAGCCGCACGACTGGCATTGCAGAGTTTTCTTTCTGGACATATCTGTTAATGTTTTTATCTTATGGTTTCCATGCGTCCGTATTTCAACTCATCACCATTGGTATCGTATTGCTTGCGTTTGCCAACAGGTGGTTCAGAGAGGGTTATGCGAACAATAGCCGTGCGCGACATGCTCCGCTCTACCGCAGCATCAAAGGCATCCATGTGTTTCGGAAGGAAACGTTGGCAAATGGCTTGGAGTGCGTCACGCTTTTCAGTATCGTCGGTAACAATCTCTGCCTTGCCAAATGCTATGGCAGACTTAAACTCCAAGGTAAAACTACCATCCTTTGGACCAACTGTTGGCTTGCATTTGCTTACAGCGCTTAGGCATACGCAAGGATTTGCTTTTATAATGTCCAGTTTCTTCCCTTCTATAGCGCAATGAAAATAAAATGTCCGCTCATCTGTACGAGCCAATGACAACGGGACAGAATAAGGCATTCCGTTGATATCAGTCATACTGACTGTAATATACGGTGCCTTGTCCATTACTTCAAGGGCCCAAGCGGCATCCATCTCTCTGCTTTTCTTTCTCATGATTTCATTCTTATTCTATCTGTTGTTTCTTATTTCCAGTGTTATTTCCATATTATCTCTCGTAGCAGATGCCTGATGGCGGCAATGGGATGATAGAGTATCATCCTTGGCCCCGACCAACGCATGACCGTCCTGATTTCTTCCTTCATCTCTGGTCGATAGCAATGAGTAGGGCATTTCTTGCAGGTGGTTTTTTCTTCGCCGTAACGGCAGCGGTCAAGTCGGCTGTGGGCATAATCCAACAGTTCCTGACAACTTGGACATAGCTCGGTATGGCCTTCATGCTTCCTGCAATACAGACGTATCATCTGCTCTACCACCGCTTTCTCTTCCCCGATACGTTTTCTATTCATTTGTTGGTTATCGTCCTTTTCACTGTATTCCTTAGATTCTCCTTTGCCACTTCGGGCAAAAGGAGTTGCGCAAGCGGGCGGGAATCATTCTCGTTGATGCTCTTTACCTTTGAGAAATGTCGGGACAGAACAGACTTCGGGTCATCTATTGCGCCCGACAATAGCCATACCTCCACTCCTTCTCTAAGGCAACGCTTCAGCACGCCATGCGGCACCTTGCCCATCAGGGTCTGGGTGTCAGACTTGCCCTCGCCCGTGATGACTATGTCGGCATCTTTTATCATCTCGCCAACACCGTATGTGGTGGCTTCCATGGGATTGCGCTTGTCTTCCGGCACGAGTGTAAGTCCGCTTGCCGCAGCCATTTCCATATAGGCCGTCTTGCCGTCGAGCGATATGGCATACGAGCAAGTGACCTTCTCCATCAGAGGTCCATGTACAGTCAATGAAACGTCAATGGTTGGCAGCAATCTTTTTATACATTCCACCAGTCCCTCGCCTCCGTCACTTAGCGGAAGTTGGATGACGTTGGCGTTAGGAAGTACAGAGCGTATTTCCTCCGTTGCAGCCTCGCAAGCCTCCTTTGCAGAGATGCACCCCTTGAACGAGTCAAATGCAACAATAATTCTCTTTGCCATGACAGTCATAGTAACAATCTGTTGGTTGGTATAACCATCTATTTGTGCGAGTAGCTCATGGGCGACTATAACATCTTCAATCCGACGACAGAGGCTATGAGGGTGAAGATGAAAAACAGGCGCCAAAAGGAAACTTTTACTCAGCAGGTGCCCACTTGCAGCGTACGGGAGAGACGATGGCGCCTTCTGCCTTCAACTGCTTCATGGCGGCATCCACTTCCTTGCGGTCGAGACCGCTCAGTTCTGCAATCTTACCTGCGTTGAGAGGCTGGCCTGCCTCCTTCATTGTTGCCAATACTTTTTCTTTTGCGTCCATAATGATTTGATTTTTTTTGTTGTTAATAATATTATTGTTGTCTGTTCGACACTATGGTGATTTCAACGGGACAAAGGTAATAAAAATATTCTATATACGGATAATTATTGAGTGATGTTTATGGGAATTTAACAATGCTTGCTATATACCAGCATGTACTTTAGTATTAACATTAATTGTTATCTATTCAACACTATGTCAAGCAACTGTTGATAGTTCGACTTGTTATTTGCGGCAATTACGCCCGTCGGTTCCGTAAGGCGCAGCCTGCTTCCGTCGGCAGAAGTGATTACGCCTCCCGCCTCAGTTACTATCAATGAGGCGGCGGCATAGTCCCACGGACTAAGCAGATATTCGAAATACAATTCACACCTGCCCATTGCCAAATAGCAAAGTTCTGGAGCGCAAGCACCGAATCGGCGGATGTCATTACATTTGCCAAAGGCATCAACGATAATCCTCGAGCACACCTCGGCATACTCCTTGTGATAAACGGGTAGGGCAGTACACAATACAGCATTGCCGAATGGGCGATCAGAGACGTGGATTCTCCTGCCGTTGAGGTATGCCCCCTTGCCTTTCTCGGCATGGAACAGTTCATCGGTGCGGGGGATATACACCACTCCCATCTGCATCTCATCTCCATGCTTAAGTCCCACACAGATGGCACACTGGTCGATGCCACGGCTGTAGTTGGCAGTGCCGTCGATAGGGTCGATAATCCAGGTGTATTCGTGTCGGGTGTCGTTGATGTCCTTCTCCTCGCATAGGAATCCCGACTCTGGCATAAGCTGCAAGAGCCTTTCGCACAGGAAGTTCTGCACCGCCACATCCGATGATGTCACGATATTCTCGCATCCTCCCTTCTGCTCTATCTCAAATCCGTCGCTTACCATCAGTCGTGAAGCCTCGCGGACGATATCTGTCAGTTGTTCAATCGTTATCATTTGTTTGTTATGAATATCAATTCATTTGATTTGAAGTGTTACGTTGATCAGTTAATCAGGCTGCTGCCCGTCGTGAGCCTTCCATGCACATTCGGTAAGCTTCATGTCGGTGAATTTAATGTTTATTTAATCTCTCGTATCAGATGCCTGATGGCTGCAATGTTTATTCATTTATACCGAACATTGTTTCAAGCATCCTTGTTCCGCTCTCAGTTCGGAAGATGTTCCTGCGCGCTGCACTTATTGCATTCATTGATTCATTGTCCTCATACAGATTTACTAAGAAATCTGCCTCGATGAGTATTTGGTAATCCAAATCCTCGCAGACATGGTAAGTATGATGGTGGGCTACAAGCCAACAGATACGTTCAATCTGTCGGTAGGTATATCCTCCTATTTGTGCGAGCAACTCACGGGCGACAGCAGGACCCTCCTGTTCCTGTAGTTTGCCATTCTGATACCCATACTTCTGCTCGCTTGCCCTAATACCAATGTCATGCACTAGGGCTGCACTTTCGAGGATGAACAGAGTTTCCTCGTCCAGGCCTTCGTGTCTGCCTATCAATGAGGCGTAGGCATGCACTTTAGTGGTATGCTGAATGCGCCTCGGGTCGCCATTGTTATAGTCAATCATGGCGAGAGCCAATTCTTCAATCTTGTTCATAATCTGTTGCTTCTTATTTCCAAGGTTATATCCATATACGACCGCTTGCCGTCAATATAGTCGGCATAAAGTTGCTCTTCATTTCTGCCTTTCAGAACGTGACACTTGCCGCACAACTCGCAGTTGTGCAGACATCTCCATTCATTCAGGACGTAATCCAAACGTTCTTCTCGTGTGGATGACTCAATTGAAGGTGCGGTCATAATTGTCCAAACAGTATGTGTATTTTCCTTCAAATCCACGTCAATCTTCTTTATAATCTACCGCCCGGTTGATATAGTCGTTGAAAGGCTTTACGGTCTTGAACAGTTCTGACACGCGTTTCACAAGACCAGGCTTGAGAATGAAATCATTGTCGAGGTAAGTGACCAATGAGAAACTCTTCAGGCGCATGAAGTCTGCGTATGGTGCATCGGCAGGATAATCCTTCGGCACTCGCTTCAGTGCTCCTTCCATATCCACCGTGAACGAAGGGTCGGCAACATCAAGGACATCCGTCTTGAACTCCTCCCATCCGAAACTGATGTCTTCGCGAAGCATCTTGACCACGTGTGGGGCGAAGCAATAGTTTCCCGATGCAATCATGTGGCAATGGGGGTATTCATTCCCTGAGCCGGTTCCTATATGGAAGTAGTAGCCGGCGTGCATTGATTTCTTTCCGCCTTTTGACAGGAACACGCCGAAATGAGTCTTGTAAGGACTCTTGTCTGCACTAAAACGTGTGTCGCGATAAATGCGGTAAGTGCAGTCCTTGACTGTCAGGCAGGCTATGTCCGGGTCAAATCGTCCGACTTCCTGAATGAGTTTCTCGCAGAACTCATGCCAACGCGACAATACCTCCTGATATCGTTGCTTGTTGGCAGTAAACCACTCCCTGTTGTTATTGCACGAAAGGTCGCGCAGAAAATCAATTATTTCTTTCATCTTTTAATAATTTCTTCTGCAGTTTGTTTTGTCAATTGCAAAATAACTGCTTGCCGTCTGCAAACGCATTGCCCACACGTTGCCCCAAGGCGATATAACCGTGATGGACAGGGTCGTAGGTGATGAGTTGCATCTTCTCCACGTCGGGTTTGCCATCCTCAGTAAGATACTTTTCATCTACGAGGATGTTCACTATCTCTGCCACGATGTAATATCCCTCTTCCGACTCGTCGATTTTCTCTTTTATACGACACTCCAAAGTCATGGGGAAGTCGGTGAAGACGGGAGCGTTGACATTTTCTGACTTCTCGTATCTCCAACCTGTCTTCGCAATTTTGTCAGCATTGTTCTTGGCTGATACGATGCCCACGAAGTCAGATGCCACCATAGTTTCTTGGGTTGCAAATGCCACAGTAAAATCTGGACAGTTGTTCAGATTCTCCGTAGTGGCATGTGCGCCCATGGCAATCATTATCTCCTTGGCATCCCATTGACCGCCCCATGCGGCGTTCATAGCATTGGGTTTGCCGTTCTTGTCGAATGTGCCGATAATCAGCACTGGTTGTGGAAGCATCCACGATTTTTGTCCAAATGATTTCATAGTTCTTTCTATTATCTTGTTATTAACTCTTGTATTTTATCTTCCCTTATAATCTTCGGTTGGCTTCGCCTTCCTCTGTCACGACTCGGCATAATCCATGCGGGCATGGCTTCTGCTCTCGCTGCTCCTTCGGTTGGCTTGTGCATATTCTTTTTTGTTCATGTTTTTGTCTTCTGTCTTTGTTCATTCAATGGCTGTGCAAACCGAATGCTGAGGTGCAGTCAGCCTTCTACGAAGTCAGCGTCCAACCATAATCACCATGGTAAATCATCTGTCTTGTCATACCGCCGTCGATGCAGATATTCTCGCCTGTGATGAATCCAGCCTTGTCCGAACAGAGATACAGCACCATGTTGGCGATGTCCATCGGATTGCCCACACGTCCTGCCGGCTGCTGCACGGCATCTGCGCCTTCGTATTCCTTATAGTCAGTGTCAATCCATCCAGGGGAAATGGAGTTGACCCTTGCCTTCCCAGCCAAACTAACAGCGAGCGCATGGGTGAGGGCGGCAATGCCTCCCTTGGCAGCCGTGTAGCTCTCCGTCTGCGGCTGACTCATACGGTCGCGCGAGGACGATATGTTTACTATCGCTGCTCCTATGGCAAGAAACGGAGCGAGTAGCTTTACAAGATAGAAAGGTGCAGTCACTCCGACAGCCAAAGCATACTGAAACTCCTCCCACGAACATTCATCCAAGCCCTTCATCAGTGGCAGGGCATTGTTGACGATATAATCCACTTTTCCGTACTTGCTGATAACCCTACTGGCAAAGGCTTCCAACACCTCTTTCTTGGATATGTCTCCAACGAAATGGTCGCCCTCTCGCACATCAATGACCGCAACCGAAGCCCCTCTCTTGCGGAACTCCTCTGCGACACATTTGCCGATGCCATGCGCACCGCCTGTCACTACTGCTATCTTATCTTTATATTCCATTTTTTTCTTAATAATGCCTATGACTTTTTACACTTTCTTTTGATATTATATTGATGCTCCTTTGGCAAACGATTCTGCCAACTTTACAATTATGTCCCAAAATCATCTTTGCCCGTTGCAGTCATCTCACCACCGCACTTTGGGCAGGTTGAGGAGATTCCATCTGCGGATGTTCATACTGCTGCACTGAGGACATAACCGCCCAGCCTCACTGTTGAATGAAGGAGCGACCTCGCCGATTATTCCCCCGACCACAATGTTCTGTATCGTATGGCAGTCGCAGCACTCCATTGCGATTATCTGCTGCTGAAACAGTCCACGACCTTCATACAGTTCAACCTCATAGTCGCACGACTGGCATCGTAGAGTCTTCTTTCTTGACATATTCTGTTATCTTACGGTTTTCTTGCCGGCATTTATCCAGCCAGTAATACCGTTGTTGAGTTCTATCACTTTGTATCCGTTTTCAACAAGTATTCCCGCTGCCTTTTTGCTTCGTCTGCCGCTACGGCAATAAACAGCAATGGTCTTGTCCTTGGGCAGGAGGGATGTGGCTCGTGCCTCGAAGTCGTCTTTCGTCACGTCGATGTTGACGGCATTGGTGATGTGTCCACTTGAATACTCGTCAATCGTACGCACGTCAAGCCTTACTACAGACGTATCTGATATTACTTGTTCGAAAGCCTCGGTGTTAAGGCTTTCATACTTCTGTTGCTGTGCAGTGCATCCCAGAAGGTTGCACAATACGGCAGAGATAATCATAAATAACTTTTTCATGTTTAATAATTAATGTGTTATTTTATTTTCATTCTTATCCACATGAACCTTGGTGTCATCTGCCAGAAGAAGACAAGCAGGCGGTAGAACCAGTTGACGGTGATTACTGGCTTGCGCCTTTCAAGTCCATTGACTATGTTGACGGCAACTTTCCGTACATCAAGTTGCATCGGGAAATTACTGCCCTCTATCATCGGGGTCTTGACGAATCCCGGACGTATGTCGGAGATATGAATATTGTGGATGTTTCTTATAGCCGTCAGTTGGCTGAGGCTTTCGAGATAATGACTGGTGAATCGCTTTGATGCGGAATATGCCGGTGCGGCGCCGAGGCCTTTTGTACGTGCTATGGAACTGATTACGGCTATATGCCCTTCTATTTCCGGGTGTTGCTCAAAATAGCGGAATGCCTCACCAGCAAGTCTTGCCATACCGAGGCAGTTGGTCTCGATAGTTCTCAATTCCTTGTCGGCATCGAGTTCTATGTTCTGATATCCGATACCTGAACTGTGGAAATACAGGTCCATACCTCCCAACTTGTCGATGAGATTGTGCATACCGTCAACAGCATCCGGGATGATGACATCAATCACCTCGTATGCCACGATGCCATCTGTCTCGGCTACCATTTGGGCCAGTATGTCTTCCCTTCTTCCTGCCACACCGACCCTCCATCCCCGACTGGCAAGAATCTTTGCCACCTCATAGCCAATGCCCGAGGTGGCTCCCATAACAATCACATTACGTCTGTTTCTCATAGAAACATTAGTCTCTTTAGTTGCAAATGTCAGTCTGGCTGCTGTCCGTCGTGAGCCTTCCATGCACATTCAGTCAGCTTCATGTCGGTGAATATGGCCTTGAAGGATGACTCCTCGGGAGAGCAGGCGTAGATGCCGAAACGTATCTTCCCTGCGCCTTGGTGCATGTGGCATACGCGCATCTGGGTGAAGTGTTCTCCGTCCTGCGAGCACTCTATGCAATAATCATCCTCTCGGCGCGAGAGGCGATACCACATCGTCTTCACATTGGCGGGAATGGCTGTGGTTGCCCAGTCGGAGTATCCGTTGTTGGTCACCACGCTACCCAAGTGCTGAAACTCCTCGTTCTCGTATTCCACACTGCCTTTCAGCCAGTTCTCGCTGTCGAGATACATCACGATGCCGCACTGGTCGAAGCGATGGTGGCTTTCTGTGAAGTCGGTCTTTACCACGAAGCTGAAGAACTTCTCCTCTGTCTCCATCTGGAATACTGGGGCGTTGTCGTTGCGGAAGTGGTAGTATGTACGTTGCCATAGGTCGGTGCCCGGTTTGGTCACGACTTCGATGGTGTCACCCTTGATGATGCAACTCTCGGGTTGTCGTGTCCACTTGAAATTGTCGATATTCAGTGTCATAACCTTGTTGTTTTGTTCTACGTTCTCTTGGCTTTTGCCATTGTTGTTGCCGCCGCATGCCGTCATCAATGCCAGCAATGCGAAAGGAATTATATAGTGTTTCATCGCAAATTCTATTTTTAATGTCATTTTACTTTTATCCTTAGATTTCCGTCAATATTGGCTGATTTGGCGGAGATTCTTGCCATTCCTTTCTTCATGCCACTGCGCACCACCACAAGGGCGCGTCCCTTGTATGTGGTAACGTGGTTGGAAGTCTTGGGCTCCAAATCCTTGAAGTTGGAAGAGGCGGCGGCAAGCAGCGTTCCTGAGCCTGAGACTGCAATATCCACGGGGATAGCGGCATTAGGACACACATTGCCGTTCTTGTCAATTACCTCAAGAGTGACATATAGAAGGTCTGATGCACCTGCCTTGAGATTGCAGCTTTCCGGTGTAAGACGAATTGCATAAGGTTCTCCCGCAGTTGTGAGTTTAGTCGTGGCATATTCCCGTCCGTCTGCATCGCATGCTGCAGCACGCAGTTCGCCTGGCTCGTATGGCACTGAGACATTGAGAATGTATTTGTTGCCGACTGACGGTTTGCCGCTTGACAGCAACTTGCCGTTGAGATATAGTTTCACCATTGGCGCCTTGCTGTATATCTCCACTTCAAGGTTCTTTCCCTCCATGCCTGGCCAGTTCCATGATTCCCATGTAGGCCATACCGACCACATCGTCTCGGAAATCTTTCCGCCCTTTTTGTGGAAGTCGGAATGTTCCTTCACCGCCATGTATATATAGCCGGTGTCGCCTTCCTTAATGTTATACAACATGTCACGATAATGCGAGATAGGCTTTCGCCAGCCTGTTATATCTACATCACCACAGTAGGCGCCATGGAACGGGAAGTGTGGACGCAAATAATGCTCGCCTGCCGTTTCGTCCTCGTAGTAGAATTGTCCGATGCCCGACTCGCCCAGGTAGTCGAGTCCTGTCCAGACAATATCACCTATGATGTAAGGACGCTCCATGGTATGCTTCCAGTTGGCAAAGGCGTCGCGTGGATAACTTTCCGTCTGCCACATCACACGCTCCGGGCAGCGCTCATGGTCGCTCTCGGCCTTGTGCATCATGTAGTTGTAGCCCACGATGTCGAGCACTTCGGCATGGGGGTCGAATATTTCCCAGTCGCTGTCCCAGGCACAGAGGGCCTCGGTGACAGGGCGGGTCTTGTCGTACTTGAGAATGGTGTTCTTAAGATTCTTGGCTGTCTGTACCACACGCAGTTCCTTGCGCTCGATTACTTCATTGCCGATACTCCAGCATACGATGCTCGGATGGTTGCGGTCGCGCAACACCATGGCGGCAATATCCTCCTGATAGCAAGAGTCGATCAGCAGGTGGTAGTCGTAGGGAGTCTTTTGAGTGTACCAACCATCGAAAGCCTCGTCGATGACCATCATGCCAAGGCTGTCGCATGCCGCATAGAAGGCAGCCGACTGGGGATTGTGTGAGGTGCGGATAAGGTTGAATCCCGACTCTTTCATCAGTCGCACCTTGCGTATCTCGGCGGCATCGAACGACATGGCACCTATCACGCCGTTGTCGTGATGCACGCAGGCACCATTGATAATAGTGGGTATGCCATTGAGCACAAACCCATTCTCGGCATCGTAGGAGAAGGTGCGGAATCCGTGCTTTACGTTCAGTTCTCCCACCTTGATGTCATAGAGCACAGGATGCTCGGGACTCCAGAGCCTTACATCTTTCATGAGGCGTGTTTCAAGTGGTTTGCCGTCATATTCGATGCTCAGTATTGCGGAATCGGCACGCGTGCCGTCGGCGGATATATTATAGAGTTGTTGGGTTGTTACGAACAGCTTCTTTGGGTCATCAATGGCGTTAGCCTTGTAGGTTTCGAGCCACACATGGCGGTATATGCCCGAACCACTATACCAACGGCAACTTGGCTGCCCCACATTATCAACCCTTATCTCCACCTCGTTCTGTCCATCCTTGACCAGCTTCGTTATGTCGATGTGGAATGGTGTATAGCCGTAGCCATGCCTTCCTGCCAAGTGCCCGTTGATATATACCTCACAATTCTGATAGACACCATCAAAATGAAGTTTCAAAGCATCGCCCTGTTTCAATATGGGTGCGGTGAACGTCTTTTTGTAGCAACCATATCCCGCGGGATAATATCCCCCGTCATTGCCTGTCGGAGCATCAGCTTTCGGGGCATGATGGATGTCCCAGTCGTGTGGCAGGTCAACTCGCTGCCAGTTCCCCTTGTTTTCCGAGAATTGCCAGCCCAAATCGAAGTTTTGCCTTATGCTTTGTGCATGAACGAAAAGAGGAGCCAATGCTGTCAATGCTCCTGTGATAAAATACTTATAGTTTCTCATAATTTACATTTTTTTCTGTTAATACTAAGAAATCTGTCTCTATGAATATCTGATAATCCAAATCCTCGCAGACATGGTAAGTGTGGTGGTGGGCTACAAGCCAACAGAGACATCAGTTCGTTGAGCGAACGGAAATGGGATATATTGTCCATAAAGTATTAGTCATTCTATTTTTATCTTACGGATGAATCTTCTCATATTCTTATGTATGATTTTGATTGGCAAAGATAATTAAAATACCCAATATATGAATAAATTGTGCTTGATATTTATGGGTATTTAACAAAACTGTGGTACAGGAGATGTGGTAAAGGGTGATATAGGTGACAGCCCCCTGGGTGGAATAGGTGACAATCCTCTGTACCGTTCGGGCTTCGTGGGTTTATTACTATAGGCATTTTAATTATTCAATAATGACGCTTAGAATTTGATGAGAACACGATTCTATATTCGGTGCGGTCATAATCTATTTTTATATTCATTCTATCTCTCGTAGCAAATGCCTGATAGCCGCAAGTGGATGATAGAGTATCATCCTTGGTCCCGACCAACGCATGACCTTCCTGATTTTTTCCTTCATCTCTGGTCGATAGCAATGGGTTGGGCATTTTTTGCAGGTGGTTTTTTCTTCGCCGTAACGGCAGCGGTCAAGTCGGCTGTGGGCATAATCCAACAGTTCCTGACAACTTGGGCATAGCTCGGTATGCCCTTCATGTTTCCTGCAATACAGACGTATCATCTGCTCCACCACAGTCTTTTCTTCCTTAATACGTTTTCTATTCATTATTTTGATTGGGCAGATACGAAATATTGGCTTAATACCAAAATTATTGATAATAATGCCAGATTCGAAAGTTTCTTTTTATTTATCAAAATCATAAGCCCACGAAGTCAGATTTGATGGTTATCGTCCATTAGACAATCGCCTCTATCAACGTGCGTCCCTTCAGCACTACTGGCGGCAGCAGACCTGACTTCTTTGTCTTGTTGAAGCAGAAGCTGAGGAGATAGCCTTGCTGCAGGTCGAAGTATTCAAGATAACGGCACAGCTGTTCCTCTCCACGCTCATTGTAAGCGTTGCCTCGCCATATCTTCAGTTCGACAACGTACTGTTTGCCGAGGTAGTCAACCACTACGTCCATGCGGTCGTTGTCGCGTGTCTGCTCTTCGATATGGTAGCTGCCTATTCCATTGATTACAGGACGCAGGTATGTAAGGAACACTTTGCGCGCATCGTTCTCTATGAATTCGGTGTCATGATTCATCTTGTAGGTTTGGTTCATGTGAACGACAAAACGCTCCAAGAGGTGAGCCATGTCTATGATGCCGTCCTTGATGAACTGGTTCTTGTCAATTTGTCCTTGCCTATAGATGACGGAGTTCTCTTCTTCTTTGAGAAACAGGTTGTAAAGACGAGTCTCCATGATTCTGCATGCCACGGCTATTCTGCCATTCTTATTGACAATGTAGTTAAACATGGCTGCAATTTGAACGTACTTCTCGTCAGGATTATAAGAACTGTCTTTGCCTGATAGGAGGATATCCTTTAATATCTGCTTAAGTTCAGGATAGTCGTCCAGCTTCTTCATCATATTGTCGAAGAGGGTGTTTCGCTCCATCAATATTGCATTAACGGCTTTGAGGACACCTTCCTTATCCCACGAATACTGCTCTGCATCTATAATCTGACAGATACGGCTCACAAGGAACGGATAGCCGGAGGTATAGTCGCGAATCATCTGAGCCACAGACTTTTCGTCAAACTCCAATCCATGGTCAGCCTTGTATTCTGCAAGCATTCCCGCTATACCGTCAGCCGAAAGACTCATATCGACATCGAAAGGAACGGCAATATTCCAAGGGCTATTGTACTGATGCTGATCCTCAGGACGCATCTTCAGTTTGAGGTTCTTGATGTCGTAAACGCCTGCAAGGATGATGGACTGGAATGTGGGAACGACATCACGATTCAGGTATATTCCACGAAGAAGACCTAAGAATTTTATGAAAGACACATGATTACCAGCTTGGT